>VEQT01000001.1 GCA_018883065.1 Flavobacterium sp. | reverse complement strand
GTTGTATTATCACTTGGAACCAACTTAGGCAATCGGCTACACAATGTGGAAACTGCCATCGCTTTGCTTCACGAAAAAGTGGGTACAGTCGTAAAAGTTTCGAGCTTGTACGAAACTCCATCATGGGGTTTTGAAAGTACACCGTTTTACAATTGCGCTTTGGTGATGCACACCCAAAAAGAAGCCAATATGCTACTAGAAGCATGCCAGGCGATTGAGCTAGAAATGGGCAGAGCACATACCAAACCAGGTTATGAAGCGCGAATCATTGACATTGATGTGATTGCGTTTAATGAAGAAATCATTAGCACCACAAACTTGCAGGTACCACATCCACTCATGCAAGACCGCTTGTTTGTGTTGTTGCCCATGCGCGATTTACAATTGGATTGGCGTCACCCGATTTTACAAAAACACCTGCCCGATTTACTCAAAGCCTCAGAAGACAAAAGCAACTGTGTATTTATACAAAAGTTGATTGCTCCTATTCGAACGATTTCTTTAGAACAGTTCAATTACATTGCTATTGAAGGAAATATTGGCGCTGGAAAAACCACATTATCACTTAAAATTGCCGAAGATTTTAATGCCAAAACGGTGTTGGAACGCTTTGCCGACAACCCGTTTTTACCCAAATTTTACGAAGACCAAAACCGCTATGCTTTTCCGCTAGAAATGTCATTTTTGGCCGATAGATACCAACAAATTGCCGATGACTTGGCACAATTTGATTTATTCAAGGATTTTATTGTGGCCGATTACCACATTTTTAAATCGCTCATTTTTGCCAAAGTAACCCTCACCGACGATGAGTACCGCTTGTACAGAAAATTGTTTGAGATCATTTACAAAGAAATGCCCAAACCTGATTTGTACATATATTTATACCAAAATACCGATCGTTTGTTGGCCAACATCAAAAAAAGAGGGCGCGAATACGAACAAGAAATTGCCGCCGATTACTTAGATAAAATTAATCAAGGCTATTTGGATTACATCAAATCACAGACCGACCTCAACGTATTAATCATTGATGTATCCGAACGTGATTTTGTACAAAACCAAGAAGATTACGTGTATATTTTAGCTAAAATACAGGAGAAATTAACGCCCGCCAACTAAGATTTTGTGTGGCATAACTTGGTAAATAAATCCCAAATTACAATACCTGCACTCACCGAAATATTCAAGGAATGTTTGGTACCCAGTTGTGGAATCTCGATACAACCGTTGCACTGAGAAACGGCGGCTTGGTTTACCCCAAAAACTTCGTTACCAAAAACTAGGGCATACCGCTTATTTGGTTCAACCGCAACCTCTTGCAAAAAAGTAGCACCTTCTACTTGCTCGACCGCATAGACCAAAACGGCTTGGGATTGTAAATTGGCAATTACTTCCTGCACATTGGCTGCATATTCCCAGGCTACGGTATCGGTAGCGCCCAAGGCTGTTTTGTGAATTTCTTTGTTGGGAGGTGTGGCGGTAATGCCACAGAGGTAGATTTTCTCAATCAAAAAAGCATCGGCTGTACGAAACACCGAACCAATGTTGTGCAAACTACGCACATCATCCAAGATTAAAATAATAGGCGTTTTATCGGACAATTTAAAATCGGCTACCGATTTGCGGGACAATTCGTTGTTTTCTAATTTGCGCATAAGCAAGGAATTGGGATAAAAAAAAGCTTCCTAGAAATTAGGAAGCTTGTTTTATGGTGTGAATTATAATTAACCTTTTGGCGCTGGATCTGCTTCAACAGTTCCTTTGATGGTAACTGTTTTGGTTTCTTGTCCAGTTGCATTAGAAGTAATGGTTACTGTTTTGGTGAAAGCACCTACTCTATCTGTAGCATATTTTACTCCGATTACTGCTTTCGCTCCAGGAGCAATTGGCTCTTTTGGAAAAGTTGGCACGGTACAACCGCAAGATCCAACAGCGTTGGTGATGATTAATGGCTTGTTTCCGTTGTTTACAAAAACAAACTCTCTTTTTCCGTCTGCATTGTGCGGAATTGTTCCATAATCAATCGTTTCTGATTCAAATGCCATACCTGCGCCTTCTACTTTTGGAGTTGCCGCTTTTTTAGCTTGTGCATTGGAAGTCATGATTCCGAATACGGCTAATACTACTACTAAAACTATCTTTTTCATTTGTTTAAATTTTAAAATTGTTCGACAAATCTAACCAAAATTATAAAACAAGAACTTAAATGTTTCTTAAATTTATTTTAAAAGCCGAAGTTCAAACTGTCGCATTTAATTTCTAAATTCGCTTGCTATTAAACCAAAAAACACCGAACTGTCTTGGCTGCCAAAGAAAAAGAAATCAAAGAAACGCCTTTAATGAAACAATACAACGAGATTAAACGGAAGTATCCGGATGCTTGTTTGTTGTTTCGTGTGGGCGATTTTTACGAAACCTTTGGTGAAGATGCCGTGCGCGCCTCCAAGATATTGGGCATAGTACTCACCAAACGCGGAGCGGGCTCTGAGACCGAGACGGCCCTGGCTGGATTTCCGCATCACTCCCTAAACACCTATTTACCTAAACTGGTAAAAGCCGGATTGCGCGTGGCCATTTGTGACCAACTGGAAGATCCCAAAACCACCAAAACCATAGTAAAAAGAGGAGTTACTGAATTGGTTACACCGGGAGTTTCACTCAATGACGAGGTGTTGCAATCCAAATCGAATAACTTTTTGGCTTCGGTACATTTTGGCAAAAAAACACTAGGTATTGCTTTTCTAGATATTTCAACAGGTGAATTTCTCACAGCCCAAGGTAACGAAGAATACATCGACAAGTTGTTACAAAACTTCAATCCCAGTGAAGTCTTGGTGCCAAAAGCCTATAAAAATGCGTTCAAAGATCATTTTGGCGCCCACTATAATCACTTCTATTTGGACGATTGGGTGTATCAGGAAACCTATGGTACCGAACGCCTCATGCAGCACTTTGAAACCAATTCGCTCAAAGGCTTTGGCATTGAAGCGCTCACCGAAGGCATCATAGCAGCCGGTGCAATTTTATATTATTTATCCGAAACCCAGCACAACAAACTACAACACATCACCTCCATCAACCGCATTGCCGAAGATGCTTATGTTTGGATGGACCGCTTTACCCTGCGCAACCTGGAGTTGTACCACAGCTATAATCCAAATGCGGTAACCCTGCTCGACGTGATTGACAAAACCATTTCGCCCATGGGCAGCCGTTTGCTTAAACGCTGGTTAGCCTTGCCGCTTAAAGATTTGGCACCCATTCGCGAACGACATGAGGTAGTACACTATTTGGTTGAACAACCCGAAATTGCACAAGAGGTGCAGCAGCAACTCAAAATAATATCCGATTTGGAACGCTTGGTATCCAAAATCGCTACCGGGAAAATATCCCCCAAAGAATTGCTCACCCTCACCGATTCACTCGATGCCTTGATTCCCATCAAAACGATTGCCAGTCAAAGCCAACAAAAATCAGTAAAAAAATTGGGCGACAGCCTACATCCTTGCGAGGTGTTGCGCGAGAAAATTAGAAGTACGATACATCCCAATGCGCCAGTAGCGGTTGCAAAAGGAAATGCCATAGCCACTGGAGTCAATATTGAATTGGACGATTTGCGTGCCATCTCGACTTCGGGTAAAGATTATTTGGAGCAAATCGAGCAACGCGAATCAGCTAGCACTGGCATTGGCTCGCTAAAAATTGCGTTCAACTCGGTGTTTGGCTACTACATCGAAGTGCGCAACAGCCACAAAGACAAGGTGCCAGAAACCTGGATTCGCAAGCAAACCTTAGTGAATGCAGAACGATATATTACAGAAGAACTCAAAGAATACGAAAACAAGATTCTAGGAGCCGAAGAAAAAATATACCAATTGGAGGTTGCACTCTTTGACGAATTGGTGCAGTGGGCTAGTGGGTACATTCAGCAAATTCAGCAAAATGCAGTAGTAGTAGCCCAATTGGATTGCTTGGCTTCGTTTGCGCAATTGGCCAAGGAAAAAAATTACGTGCGTCCCGAATTGCACGAAGGGCTTGCACTAGACATCAAAAATGGGCGTCATCCGGTTATTGAAAACCAATTGCCTATTGGTACACCCTACATTGCCAATGATGTCTATCTAGACGAGCAAACCCAGCAACTCATCATGATTACCGGACCCAATATGTCGGGTAAATCGGCCATATTGCGACAAACAGCCTTGATTGTATTATTGGCACAAATGGGCAGTTTTGTTCCTGCCGACAGCGTGACAATGGGCATCGTTGACAAATTGTTTACCCGCGTGGGCGCCTCTGACAACATCTCCATGGGTGAATCAACCTTTATGGTAGAGATGAACGAGACCGCTTCAATTTTGAATAACATTTCGGCCCGCAGCTTGGTTTTGCTTGATGAAATTGGCCGCGGAACCAGCACCTACGATGGTATCTCGATTGCTTGGGCTATTGCCGAATACTTGCACGAACATCCGGCCAAACCCAAAACTCTTTTTGCCACGCACTACCACGAACTCAACGAAATGAGCGCCCTGTTGCCGCGCATCAAGAACTTCAATGTGTCGGTGAAGGAATTGAAAGACAATGTGCTGTTTTTGCGTAAATTGGTTCCCGGCGGAAGCGCACACAGCTTTGGAATACACGTAGCCAAAATGGCGGGTATGCCGCAAACCGTATTACTCAAAGCACAAAAACTGCTAAAAAAACTGGAGAAAAACCACTCAGGGGCCGAACTGCAAGGAATAGCCCCCGAAAAAAACGACATGCAAATGAGCTTTTTTACACTCGATGATCCCTTGCTCGACGAAATCAAAGACGAACTATTATCGCTCGATTTGGATAGTCTAACGCCCATTGAAGCGTTGATGAAACTCAATGAAATTAAACGAATGCTTTCTAAAAAATAGCTGCATTTAATACTAACAAAAAGGAGGTCAATCGATTAAAAAAAAGGCTTTTTATTTTTTAGGAAAAGACTTGCAACTTTGAATTAAAGTATTAAATTTGCCTCCGCTATTACAAACAGATAGCACTGTTCTTTAACACAAGTCATGCGAAAATAGCTCAGTTGGTAGAGCGCGACCTTGCCAAGGTCGAGGTCGCGGGTTCGAGCCCCGTTTTTCGCTCCAATATCCGCTCGGATGGTGAAATTGGTAGACACGCTGGACTTAAAATCCAGTGAACAGCAATGTTCGTGCGGGTTCAAGTCCCGCTCTGAGTACAAAAGCCTCTAATGAAAATTAGGGGTTTTTTTGTTTTATACTGTTGTTGGAATAGATGATTGAAAGATTAAATGATTTAAAGATTGAAAGATTTACCAAACCAGTAACTATTTAGTTCAAAAGTAATGGTATTGATCCAGAAGCGTTGGGATTGGAATTTGGAATTTTTAGATTGGAATTTAAATTTTAAATCCGGCGTGATTAATATCAACAACATTAATAATCAGCTATTTACCTCCAGCAGCAAATCAGACATTTTCACGCCCAAGGCAGAGCTGATTTTTAAAAACACATGCAGCGAGAAATTTTGCTCCCCTTTTAATATTCTTCGGATGCTTTTCTCATCGATGTCACAGGCATAAGCAAACTCTAATTTGCTTTTGTATTTAGCATTTGCTTTTTCTTGAATTACTTTTCCTAAGGCCTTTAATACTGCATCTGACATGCGCCAAAATTCCAATAAACCAATTATTTTAATTCGGCATATATGCCGTTATTGATAAATTTATATTACATTTGCCCATCTAGCTAGGTAGTAATTAAATAACTTCAATTATGAAAAATAATTTTTTATTGGCGCTCTTAACTCTGTTTACAGCTGATAGTATCCAAGCGCAAGTCCCCTCTTATGTACCAACCAATGGTTTGGTTGCCTATTGGCCCTTTAATGGAAATGCCAACGACGAGAGCGGAAACGGAAATAATGGAACCGTAAATGGAGCTACTTTGACAACCGATCGATTTGGGAATAGTAATAATGCGTATAGTTTTGACGGGATAAATGATTATATAGCTACTAATTTTGTACCTAATAATTCCAACCAATCTAGAACTATCTCTGTATGGTTCAATGAAAATGGATTAACATTACCTAATGATGGCTATAGTATAGTTTCATATGGTGCCAGCAGTGATAATTGTTCTCAGGCAGGTGGAAGATTTGAGTTGGGTATGTATTTTAATCCTAATATTAATGCAAAATCCATTAAAGTAGATGGAGTATGCACAGCGATTTCTGCCTCAACTACATACAGTAATGGATGGCATCATTTTATAGTTACTTATGATAATTCATTTGGTAATCTATTTAGATTTATAAAATTATATATAGACGGTATATTAATAACAGGAATAAATTATAATCCCAATACAATTATCAATACCCTTAATTTATCAAATTTTACAATAGGCAAATCTCCTAGTTCTAGTTCAACAACTCAAAGATCCTATAATGGCCTTCTGGACGACATCGGAATTTGGAATCGAGCCTTAACTCCGGAAGAAATAACCAATTTATATAATTCAGTAAATACAACCGATTGTTCGACCCTGGTAATCAATTCTGGACAACTAAATACCAATCCAATAACCTACACCAGCACGGTGAATATTTATCCAAATCCAGCCAACGATCACATTACAATAGATTGTGGAAATTTGGCCAATGTGGTCGGTTGGAATATTAAAATTACAAACATGCTTGGTCAAGAAGTTTTTTCAGCACCCATGAACACACAACAATATACTGTAGCACTGAATTCGTGGTCGGGTCAAGGAATGTATTTTGTTAAAATTCTCAACGCACAAAACGAAGTGGTGAATATTAAGAAAATTATTTTGCAATAAATTGCCAAACAAACAGAGGCCTCTAATGAAAATTAGGGGCTTTTTTGTTTTATACTGTTGTTGGAATAGATGATTGAAAGATTGAAAAATTGAATGATTGAAAGATTGAAAAATTCAGTATCAAAGCCGCAGTTTGGTTCCAAGTCGTCGAGATTCATAGCCACATCTCTCATCTCTCCTCTTTTAGTCTGTCATCTAAAAAATATCAGACTGCGTTGGTTTTTCAAGTTTTACTAATCTGTGTTGCGAAAAGATTGCTTGGTCGTTTCTTCCTCGCAATGACGTGTTATGCAGACAATAGAGAACCAACAACAGACAACAGACAACAGACAACTGATAACCCAAAACACACCCCCAACCCCTCTCAAGAGGGGAGTTTTGGGATGTATACTATGAACGGCTGTTTGCTGATAGCTGATAGCAGTTAGCTTTCAGCCACAAATGCACGAATGTTGATTTGTCCCGAAGCGTTGGTTTTAAAAAATCTTATTGATTGTTGAGATTATACTAATCTGTGTTGCGAAAAGATTGCTTGGTCATTCTTCCTCGCAATGACGTTCTTAGTATAGACCACTTTCGACTTTTGACTTTTGACTTTTGACTTTCAACTTTCGACTTTTGACTTTACGACTTTCGACTTTACAACTTTATGACTTTCGGCTAGTACATCACCTGCTGTTTCCCCTTATTATTCCAACCCGCTTGATTGGCATATTTTACAAAGTAAATTTTTAGGTCAGCTTGGTTGGCGTATTGTACAAAATAGACGGTTTTATCGGCCTGGTTGGCATAATCGGTAAAAAACCATTTGCCGTCATTTTTCCCTGCTTGGTTCGAATAGGCAACTTTGTAGACTTTTAGATCGGCTTGGTTTTCGTAATCGGTTACAAAAACTTTCACATCGGCCTGATTGGCATAGGCCACCGAAAATACTTTTTGAGCTTGAGACGGTAGGGCAAAACAAGCTAAAAATAGGAAATAATAAATTTTCATATAGGTTTAATTTAAAGTGAGTGTTATTTTTTGCCCTTCGGCCGAGCGCACGTTAAATACGGTTCCATCGGCAAACAACAAATACTGTCCTTTGATGCCCATGAGTACTCCCGTAAAAACAGGTGTTTTTTCTAAACTCAAAGAGGTAATGCTTTTGGGATACTGCAACACAGGATAATCTAAAGCGCACAATTTGGGGGAAGTGGTTTCAAAATAAGGTTGCACTTCGGCTGGCAGCAAGTCTTTTATTTTATTGCGTTCGGCAAATAAATCAACCGAAATGATGTCGTTGGTGAGCATTTTGCGCCAATTGGTTTTATCGGCATAATAACTTTTAAGCGCTACCTCGGTTATCCCGGCCAAATAGCGATTGGGCACTTCTACAATAGGCAAAGCCATTTCGGCACCTTGGTCAATCCAACGGGTAGGCATTTGCGTGCCACGAGTTACTCCTACTTTAATTTCGCTCGAAACCGCAAAATACACCAAATGCGGCTGCAATTGTACCCGAGATTCGTAATCCAAATCGCGATCGGCAATACCCAAGTGAGCAGTACTGAGTTCGGGCTTCATGATCCAATCGCCCACTGCCGGACTCGAACTGAAACAATCAAAGCAAAATCCTTGGCGAAAAATTTTCTTTGGAGATCCGCAATTCAAACACTGATACCCGGTGAATGCCATTGTAATTTCTTTATTCAACAATTGGTTCACGTGCATAAAACCCGAATCAAACACCATATAGTAATTGATGGGATTACTCCATTCAGTTTGCATTTTGGTAAGTACACCTTCGAATGTCATTTGTAGAAGAGTTTGAATTAGGGTATTAAACTAAAATTGCTATTTTTGGTAAAGTTATCATTCGCCGTGCAATTATCATAACCCCAAACTCAGAAACATGCCGTTTCCTCTCCTCAATTCGATTGCAACCTGGGTTTTAAAACAACGCATTCATCAAATGGAGTTGTTTTTAAAATACCCCAACGAAGTACAAGAAGAACTGGTTATGAAACTCATTCGCAGTGCCGAAAACACGCAAGTGGGCCAGCAATACGGCTTTGATTCGATTAAATCCTATGCTGCTTTTAGCGAACGTGTGCCGGTTTCGAGCTACGAAGATTTGGAACCCCTCATTCAACAAACGCGCAACGGAGCACAAAATGTATTTTGGCCCACACCCATCAAGTGGTTTGCCAAATCGAGCGGAACCACCAATGCCAAAAGCAAATTTATTCCAGTAAGCAAAGAAGCATTGGAAGATTGCCATTACAAAGGCAGTAAAGATTTGCTTTGTTTGTATTTGAACAACAATGAAAACTCTGAAATGTTTTTGGGGAAGAGTTTACGACTAGGTGGCAGTTCGCAGATATACGAAAACAACAACACCTATTTTGGCGACCTCTCGGCCATACTCATTGAAAACATGCCCATTTGGGCCGAATTTAGTAGCACACCCAGCAGCAAAACTTCGTTGATGAGTGAATGGGAAACCAAAATTCCAGCCATTATCAAAGAAGCGCGAAACGAAAATGTGACCAGTTTTGCCGGTGTTCCATCGTGGATGTTGGTACTCTTGAACCGAATTTTGGAAGAATCCCAAGCGGGGAATTTGCTTGACATTTGGCCCAACTTGGAAGTGTATTTTCACGGCGGAGTAAGTTTTGATCCGTATCGTGCGCAATACCAGCAATTGGTTCCTAAAACTGATTTTAAATACTACGAAATCTACAATGCCTCTGAAGGTTTTTTTGCCATACAAGACCAAAACTTCTCCAATGATTTGTTACTCATGCTCGATTATGGGATTTTCTATGAATTTATACCGATGGATAGTTATGGCACACCCCAGCAACACGTAGTTCGTTTGGCCGATGTCGTACTCGAAAAAAACTACGCCATTGTAATTACCACCAACTCGGGCTTGTGGCGTTATCTTATAGGTGATACCGTACGATTTACCTCGCTTAGTCCCTACCGCATTCGCGTAACGGGTAGAACCAAGCACCACATTAATGTATTTGGCGAAGAATTGATGGTCGAAAACACCGACAAAGCCTTAAGTCTCACTTGCAACAAATTAAACTGTTCGGTAAAAGATTATACTGTAGCCCCTGTATTTATGAAAGGCAAAGAAAAAGGTGCGCACGAATGGGTCATCGAATTTGAAAAAGCACCAGATTCACTTGCTGAATTTAGCCATACGCTTGACCTAAATTTACAAAGTATAAATTCTGATTACGAGG
The DNA here is from genome assembly GCA_018883065.1 of Flavobacterium sp. Classification (GTDB taxonomy): domain Bacteria; phylum Bacteroidota; class Bacteroidia; order Flavobacteriales; family Flavobacteriaceae; genus Flavobacterium. Next base: position 86,937 of record VEQT01000001.1, on the reverse strand, counting down.
CCAAGCGCTACAACAACATGACGCTCAACCCACTAAAAATAAATGTCGCACGTACCAATTTATTTTACGACTGGCTCAAAACACACAACAAATTAGGTGGTCAACACAAAATTCCACGCTTGTCCAACCAACGCGATTACCTAGAAGAACTCCTCGCGATGCAAGCCTAACCTTCTGATGAAAAAACGTCTACTCTTATCTTTGCTTCTAATCTGCTGTTTTGCTTGCGGACCAAAACGCATGAAATGTTATGGTAAACGCTGTGTAATCTCGAGTGAAAAACATATTATTAATCAGGCTCAACCCAACAGTTAAATCGAATCAATTGAAAACTAAACTGTATCTAGCTGTTTTTTGCGTGGGCTTCTTTTGGGGCACAACTTTTCTAGGCATCCGCATAGGCGTAGAAACCATTCCGCCCTTTTTGGTTTCGGGCTTACGAAATATACTGTCGGGCAGTTTGATTATGTTGTTTTTGATTGCAACAAAAAAAACAGAACGGATCCAGCTGCATCATCTTGCACGAGCATTGGTCTTGGCCTTATTGATGATTGTAATTGGCAACGGACTCACCACCTATTCAGAGAAATTCATCAGCAGCGGTTTGGCCTCCTTACTGTCTACCTTATCGCCTTTGGTGGTGTTGCTGTTCAATTTGGCCTTGGGCTATGAAAAGCTTTCGCTTAAAACCATAGCTGGAATTTTTCTTGGGCTATTTGGGATGTATTTACTCTACGAAAACAACATGTCTGATTTCATGAAACCCGAATACCGCGAGGGAGTCGGCGCGCTGCTATTGGCCATCATTGCTTGGTCTGCAGGAACATTAGTTACTAAGAAGGCCAAATCAAATCCGTTGGGCATGCTCATCAATGTGAGTTTGCAAATGCTTATTGCCGGCACTATTTTATGCGGGATTCACCTAGGATCATATGGCGCAATTGAACCCAGTACATGGAGTTCGCGCAGTATGGGCGCGGTAATTTACTTGGCACTTTTTGGTTCAGTGGTTGGCTATGTGGCCTACAATTACCTCATGACGCAATGGTCTTCTACGCGCGTCACGGTATTGGCCTATGTAAATGTGGTCATCGCCCTGTTTTTTGGATGGCTCATTTTGGATGAAACCATTACCCCGCGAATCATTTTGGCAACCGCTGTAATTGTGAGTGGTGTGGTGCTCGTGAACTATAAAAAAAGGGCATAAAAAAAATCCCAATTTACATTGGGATTTACTAGTTAGGAGGCAATCTCTAATCGTTTTAATAAATTTTTATGCAACGCCTGTTCAGCATATTCTTGATCTATATGTAAGACTTTGTCATCAGAACTTGGCAAATCATACATAGCATCAGTCAAGATGGCCTCGCATAACGAACGCAATCCACGAGCGCCCAGTTTATAGGCCAAGGCTTGGTCTACAATGAAATCTAAGGCTTCTGCTGAGATACTAAAATCAACCTCATCCATCGCAAACAATTTTTGGTATTGCTTGATCAAGGCGTTTTTAGGCTCGGTCAAAATAGCTCGAAGTGTTGCGCGATCCAATGGATCCATATGGGTGAGCACGGGCAAACGGCCAATGATTTCGGGAATTAAACCAAAATCTTTCACGTCTTTGGGAATCAGGTATTGCAACAAATTGTCTTTGTCAATGTTTTCGGCGTTTTTGGAAGTACTATATCCTACGGCTTGGCGATTGAGGCGTTTAGATATGATGCGTTCAATTCCGTCAAAAGCTCCTCCAGCGATAAACAAAATATCTTTGGTATTCACTTCAACAAATTTCTGATCCGGGTGCTTTCGACCTCCTTTGGGGGGAACATTTACCACGGTGCCTTCGAGTAATTTCAATAAGGCTTGTTGTACGCCTTCGCCTGATACGTCACGCGTTATGGATGGATTATCACTTTTTCGTGCAATTTTATCCACCTCATCAATAAAGACAATGCCGCGTTCGGCTTTGGCCACATCATAATCGGCGGCCTGTAACAAACGAGTAAGAATGCTTTCTACATCTTCTCCCACATAACCCGCTTCGGTCAATACAGTAGCATCTACGATAGCCAAAGGTACATCCAGCATTTTAGCAATGGTTTTGGCTACTAACGTCTTCCCGGTTCCGGTCTGCCCCACCATTAAAATGTTGCTTTTCTCAATCTCTACCTCGTCGTTCAATTCCTGTTGCATCAAACGTTTGTAGTGGTTGTACACCGCAACAGCCATGACTTTTTTGGTTTGGTCTTGGCCAATCACATATTGATCCAAAAAGGCTCGTATGGCATGGGGTTTTTGCAACACCAAATCGGCCGATTTTCCGGCATGAGTTGATGATTTTAATTCTTCTACAATAATGCCGTGGGCTTGCTCAATGCATTTGTCGCAAATGTGCGCGTCAATGCCTGCAATTAATACCGCGGTTTCTGCTTTTTTACGTCCGCAGAAGGAACAATCTAAACTTGGTTTTGCCATTGGTGTTTTCTTTGTTTCAGGTTTCAGGTTTCAGGTTTTTTGCTTAGATTATCTTTATTTTAATCGAACTAGACATATTAATTTATGAAACATAACCCTTTAAACAGTTGTATATTCTCTTCATTAACTTTTGTTTTCTGATTTCATTACAACATGAAACTTAAAACCTGAAACAAAATATTATCTCCTCAACACTTCATCTATCATACCATACTCTTTAGCCTCGTCGGCGATCATCCAGTAATCGCGTTCGGAATCTTTGAATACTTTCTCAAAAGTTTGGCCCGAATGACGAGAAATAATGTGGTACAGTTCATCTTTGAGTTTGAGCATTTCGCGCAAGTTGATTTCCATATCGGTGGCCACGCCTTGTGCGCCTCCCGACGGTTGATGAATCATCACGCGTGAATGCGGCAAGGCCGAACGTTTTCCTTCTGCTCCAGCACACAACAAAACAGCACCCATAGAAGCGGCCATTCCCGTACAAATCGTAGCCACATCGGGTTTGATATACTGCATGGTATCGTAAATTCCCAAACCGGCATACACACTTCCGCCAGGTGAATTCAAATAAATTTGAATGTCTTTGCTGCCATCCACACTTTCTAAAAACAACAACTGCGCTTGTACAATATTGGCAATTTGGTCGTCAATGCCTGTGCCCAAAAAGATGATGCGGTCCATCATTAAACGCGAAAAAACGTCCAACTGAGAAATATTCAATTGACGTTCTTCGATGATGTAAGGTGTCATATTGGTGGGCGTCATGGCTTGTGTGATTTTGTCAAAATACAAACTGTTCACGCCGTGGTCTTTGGTTGCAAATCGCTTAAACTGTTTCGCCATCTCGAGCGAAGCTTTGGGGTCTTTTCCGTAGTTCATCTGATAAAATAGTTGAAATGATAAGATAATTTAAATAAAAAAAGCGCCAAAATCGAATAGGACTTTGACGCTCAAAGATAGTATTTTTCGATTACATTTCGCCGTAAGAGGCTTTGATGAAATCGTCGTAATTCACTTCTTTTGTTTTGGCTTTAATTTCGGTTTTGAACAGGTTGAGCATTTTCTCACTCATCACTTGATCTGACAAACGTTTCACCTCTTCTTGGTTGGACAACACACGCGCCACAATACCCTCTACTTCTGAATCAGATGGGTTGAGCTGGCCAAATTGGGCCATTTGTTTTTTGATCAACTCGGCTGTGTAAGATTTTAAATCTTCAAACGTAATTTGTAGCTTGTTGTCGGACATGATTTTGCCTTCGATCAATTGGTAACGCAAGCCATTTTCTGAACGGGCATACTCGGCTTCGGCTTGTTCGACTGTAAGGGGAGTTTCGCCTACCGTTTGGATCCATTTTTTCAAGAAAGTAGCTGGCAACTCAAATTTGGTGTTTTCAATCAAGGAACTCGTTACATCATTCAAGAACTTTTGATCGGCTTGGGTGGCAAATTGCTTTTCGGCATCCTCTTTGATTTTGGCTTTCACCTCGGCAACTGAACTCACTGCACCAGCACCAAATAATTTGTCAAAAAACTCTTGGTTTAACTCGGCCAATTCGCTGGTGGTTACTTCTTCAATCGTGAAATCAACATCAATGGCCAAGCCGTGCACGTCATCATGCGATACTTTTAAATAATCCATCAATTGGTGATCATCAGCAAAAAGCCCTTTGGTGTTTACAGTCACTACATCGCCCACTTTTTTACCGATAAACTGAGCAGCGGTTTTTTTGTCTTTAAATAGATCTAAGGTTAATTTGGCTGGGCTGTCAATGCCTTTTTCAGTATGGGTAAAGGTTCCTGAAATATCGTCTCCCTCGGCAATCGTATCTTTAGCAATCATTTTTCCGTATTGCTTGCGAATGCGCACTACTTGCTCTTCTAGCATCTTATCATCAGCGATAATGGTGTATTGAGTTACATTTTTTACTACACCCAAATTCACTGTAAATTCTGGAGTAAGTCCCAATTCAAAATCAAATGAAAAATCTTCGGCATCCCAATTGAATTCGTCTTTCACAACAGGCAATGGATTGCCCAAAATGTCAATTTTTTCTTGTTGCAAATAACGATTCAAGTTTTCTTGAATTACTTTGTTTACCTCTTCGAGCAAAACAGCTTTTCCGTATTGTTTGCGAATCAAACCCATGGGCACCGCACCTTTTCTGAATCCAGGTACGGAAGCTGTTTTTAAATATTTTTTTAGTACTTCTTCTACTTTTGGCGCATAATCGGCTTTGGCTACTTCGAGGGTGAGCACCGCGTTTAACGCATCTACATTATTTCTTGTGATTTTCATTTGGATACCTTCTAAATTTGGGTGGCAAAAATATAACTTTTTGGCTACGAAGCCAACTTTTTACTTCCTACAATTTGGTCTATTTATTTTGTGTAAGCGAATAGGTGAGCGATTGCAACAGCGATAGAATAATGCTAAAAAATAAAGCTGTCCAAAAACCATCAATAACAAATCCGCCTACAATTTTGGCACAAAGTATAATGATCAACGCATTGATTACCAATAAAAAAAGCCCCATACTGAGTAGCGTAACTGGTAGCGTGAATAAAACAATTAGCGGCTTAATGAATACATTGAGCAAGGAAAGTACCAAGGCCACTAGCAAGGAGGTAGTAAAACTAGCTACGGATACGCCAGGTAATAATTCGGCAATAAGTAACACCAATAAAGCGGTTGTAAATAAACGAATAAGTAATTGCATCAGTTTAAGAATTTAAAAATTGGGAGGTTATCGAAAAAAATAAGGTTGGATTTTCGGCATGCAGCCAATGGCCAACGTTTGGAATGGTTTCTACTTTTGCTAGTGGAAAATGCGTTAAGATGAGCTCCCAATCGGTATCCAAAATGTACTTGGAATTGCCACCGCGTACAAACAAAGTAGGTAAATCATAGTGCGCAGATTCTGGCAAAGCCGTACCAACTTGTTCAATTTCTTGGGTTAAAACCGGCAAATTAAACCGAAAGGCCAACTGACCAGGTGTTTGCCAATACAAATTCTTTAACAAAAATTGGCGGGTGCCAAAGTCTGGAATATACTCTTGCAGTTGCGTATCAACCTCGTTGCGCTGGGGTTGTGTGCTAAAATCAATGGCATTTAAACCCGTTAAAATTTCATGGTGATGTTGCGGATAGTACTTAGGCCCTATATCGGCAACTACCAATTGAGCAACCAAATTTGGGTATTGGGTTGCCAACAGCATAGCCAACTTCCCACCCATGGAATGACCCATAACCGAAATAGTTTGTAGGCCATAATGAGTACAATATTTCAATACATCTTGCACCATCACGGCATATGAAAAAGCAGCATCGTGAAAACTGCGTCCGTGGTTGCGCAAGTCAATGAGGTGCACTTCAAATCCCAAAGCAGCATATTGCGTACCCAAGGTTTTCCAGTTGTCGGACATGCCCAAAAAGCCGTGTAAAATTAGCAATGGCTTTCCTTGTCCTTCTATTTTAGAATATAACAACATAGTGAACTATAGATTAGCGCAGCAAGGCGAGATAGTGTTTGATAACCGATTCAAAACCCATATACAACGATTCTGAAATGAGCGCATGTCCAATAGATACTTCGAGCAAACCGGGTATGTTTTGGGCAAAAAATTGGCAGTTTTGCAAACTCAAATCGTGTCCGGCGTTGATTCCTAATCCCAATTCATTGGCGAGTTGGGCCGCTTGTATATAGGGTTCAATGCCCGCCAAATTACCCAAACTGTATTGGTGAGCAAATTCTTCTGTATACAATTCTATTCGATCAGTTCCGGTTTTCTTAGCCCCTTCAATCATCTTCAAATCAGGATCAACAAAGATCGAAGTGCGTATATTGTTGCGTTTGAACTCGTTAATCACCTCAGTTAAATAAGCTTGAAATTGTATCGTATCCCAGCCGGCAGAAGAAGTAATCGCACCAACGGCATCGGGCACCAACGTAACTTGGGTGGGTTTACACTCCAAAACCAAATCGATAAAATTGTGTTGCGGATTGCCTTCGATATTGTATTCGGTGTACACCAACGGTTTTAAATCGCGTGCATCTTGGTAACGAATGTGGCGCTCATCTGGACGTGGATGTATGGTGATGCCTTGTGCGCCAAATCCTTGAATATCACTTGCGACTTGCAATAAATTGGGGACATTTCCCCCACGGGCATTGCGCAAAGTGGCAATTTTATTAATGTTTACACTAAGGTGTGTCATTGGAAAAAATTTGAAAACAAAAATACAAACTTAAAGCCGTGTAGGTTGTTTAAAATTGATTATTTTGCAGGGCCTTAGCTCGTGCACCCATGAATCAAATTCAAGACTACATTCACCGCGATTACAAAGCCATTAGTTGCAAGGAAGACTTGGCAAGCGTACAAGATTTTTTTGAAGAGATGGGGTTTTCTCATTTTCCAGTGGTTGATGATTTACAATTTGTAGGCTCACTCAATGCCGACGACGCAAATACCTTTGACGCGGCAAAATCAGTGGCTGATTACCGCTATATTTTGGAACAATTTTATGTGAAAAACAGCATGTCTTGGTTTGAAGTGTTTGAGGTAGCAACCAAAAATCAGGCATCAGTAATTCCGGTATTGGACGAACAAAATCAATATGTGGGTTATTACGAACTAGAAGATGTCCTACTGTTTTTTCAAGACACGCCGCTCATCAAAGATGCCGGCAGTATTTTGGTAATAAATAAAAGCATTCAAGATTATTCCTTAGCGCAAATCAGCCAAATTGTAGAGAGCAACAACGGCAAAATTTTGGGTTTATTTATTTCGGGCTCTTCCGATGCAACGATTGAAATTACACTAAAATTGGCCTTGGGTCCTTTGAATGAAATCATCCAAACGTTTCGCCGATACAACTACGAAATTGTATCCCAACACCAAGAAGACCAATACATTACCAACCTCAAAGAACGTTCCGATTACTTGGACAAATACCTCAATATATAACGCCCACGCAGCATGAAAATCGCGATATACGGACAATTTTACCAAAACAGTACCGAGCCCATTATTCGGGATATTTTTCAGTTTTTTACACAAAAAAAAGTGGAACTGGTTGTAGAAAAGGCATTTATGAGCGTGTTAGCCGAAAAAAAAATTGTGCAGGAATCCCACACTACTTTTGAGCATCACACAGACCTAGATGCCAGTTTTGACATGTTGTTGAGCATTGGAGGAGACGGAACCATTTTGCGCGCCATTACCCTAGTTCGAAACAGTGGCATTCCTGTTTTGGGCATCAATGCCGGTCGATTGGGTTTTTTGGCCTCGGTACAAAAGGAAAATATTACTAGTTTTTTGCAACTCGTTGTAGATAAAAAGTATCGGATCTCTAAACGTACTTTACTTTCTCTTCGATGTGATCCGCCTAATCCTGAAATTGAGCGATTAAATTTTGCGATGAATGAAATTACGGTGAGCCGAAAAGATACCACCTCGATGATTACCATTGAAACGCATTTGAACAACGAATTTTTGAATTCGTATTGGGCCGACGGCTTAATCATCTCAACACCCACTGGATCGACTGGTTATTCAATGAGTTGTGGCGGTCCAATCCTAACACCTGAAGTAACCAGCTTGGTGATTACGCCCATTGCTCCGCACAACCTCAATGCAAGACCGCTTGTTATTCCCGACAACACACAAATAAAATTAAAGGTTTCTGGACGCGAGGACAATTACCTTGTTTCATTAGATTCACGGATTGCAGCGGTTCCAAATGCGGCCGAATTGACCATAGAAAAAACACATTTTCAAATCAATATGGTTGAAATTCCAAACGAAACTTTCCTAAAAACCCTCCGGAATAAGTTGATGTGGGGCGAAGACAAACGCAATTAATTGGCCGCAAAGCAACATACTTTATTGTGCTATAATCCGTTATCCTGACAAGCTGAAATTTTTCCTGCTTATTTATTTTGAAAACACCTTAAATCTAATTGATTAGAATGCCAATTACGTAGGCAGAATTATTATATTTGCACGCTATTTTTATGCCCATGCGCACACCATTGTTTGTTTTATTTACCTTGTTTGTTTGCCAAACTACCCTAGCTCAAATTTATGAGATTGGCGGTTTTTTGGGCGGTAGCAATTACATTGGTGACATCGGGAAAACAGATTATATTGCACCCAACGAAATGGCCTATGGTTTTTTGTTTCGATGGAACAGAAGTGCGCGTCATTCATGGCGTATTTCTTACACTCAGTCTAAAATTACAGCCAATGATGCCGAATCAACTTCACCCTCACGTCAACAACGGGGCTTCTCTTTTGAAAATGATATAAAAGAAATTTCGGCTGGGCTGGAATTTGATTTCTTTGATTTTGACCTGCACGATTACAAACCTAAATTTACTCCCTATGTATACACGGGATTGAGTTACTTGAGTTACAATGGGTTGTTTTTTGTGGGCAATGATCCAAAATATGACACCACACATGGCGCACTTGCTATACCCATGACCGTGGGAGTTAAAGCGCGTTTCTTTGACAATATTGTGTTTGGATTTGAATCGGGAGCGCGCTATACATTTCAAGACGATTTAGACGGCAGTAATCCTACAAATGACAATTTGAGCAATGCTCGATTTGGAAATCTGAACAGCAACGATTGGTATGTATTTACCGGTTTTACATTAACCTACACCTTTGGAGATAAACCTTGTTTTTGCTCGAATTAGCCCATGAGTTTACTTAGTCAAATCAATACCGATAATTTACCACAACACCTAGCTATCATCATGGATGGAAACGGCCGTTGGGCCAAACAACAGGGGTTTATGCGGGCATTTGGACATGAGAACGGAACAAAATCAGTTCGCCTCACGGTAGAAGCATGTGCAAAATTGGGCATCAAAAACCTAACTCTATATGCCTTTTCAACTGAGAATTGGAACAGACCCAAAATTGAAGTAGATACGTTGATGAAATTACTCATCAACTCCTTGAAAAATGAATTGAGTACGCTTACGCAGAATAACATCAAATTACAATCCATTGGGAATTTAGATTTGCTCCCCAAATCGGCTCAATTGGAGTTGAAGAGTGTAATCGATCAAACCCAAAACAATACCCGCATGACGTTGACTTTGGCGCTGAGTTATGGTGCCAGAGAAGAGCTTTTGCATGCCATTAAAGCCATTAGTCTTAAAGTTAAAAATAATATAATTAGCCCAGACGCTATAGACGAATCAATTATAAATAATCATCTTTACACGCACAATTTACCCGATGTAGATTTATTGATACGAACAAGTGGAGAACATCGAATCAGTAACTTTTTGTTGTGGCAAATCGCCTATTCCGAATTGTATTTTACAACTGTTTTATGGCCTGATTTTAAAGAAGAAGATTTATATGAGGCTATCCTTAGTTATCAAAAAAGAGAACGTAGATTTGGAAAAACAAGCGAACAAATTAAATAGTATTTTAGTGTTACATAAGCCCACCCTTTTATTGATTTTAGCCCTATTTATAGGTGTTTTTTCTTCAAAAGCACAAGAACGCATACCATTTGACCAAGGCACTAAATATTTCTTAGGCGAGGTGAAAGTAACCGGAAAAATTAGCTATAACGAACAAACAGTAGTTACGTTTGCCGGCTTAGAAAAAGGCCAAGAAGTAACCATCCCCGGTGAAGAAATAAGCAACGCGATCAAAAAATTAGGAAAACTTGGATTGTTTAGTGAGATCGATTTTTTTGTAAACAGGGTTCAAGGCGACAGCATATATTTGGAACTAAACATTAACGAGTTGCCAAAATTGAATGAGGTAAAAATAGTAGGTGTTAAAAAAAGCAAGAAAGAAACACTCATCAAAGATAATGCCTTAACCAAAGGAAAGATAGTGAATGAGAACCTACTCACCACTACTAAAAACTACATCGAAAATAAATTCCGTAAGGACGGGTTTTACAACACCAAGGTTACTATTTCTACCAAACAAGACACCGTCGAATCCAATCAGGTAAACATGTTGGTCTATATTGATAAGGGCAATAAGATTAAAATTAACAGCATCGATTTTACTGGAAACAATGTTTATTCCTCGTCCCAACTTAGAAAACGGATGAAGAATACCAAACAAAAAAATGTTATTCGCATTTTTAAAGCATCCAAATACATCAAAGACAAATACAAAGAAGACCTTGTTCGTATTATTGACAAATACAAAGAAAACGGATACCGCGATGCGCGCATTGTGAGTGACACACTTGGATTTACAAAAAACAAAAAAGAACTTAGTTTAAAAATTAACATAGAAGAAGGAAGGAAGTACTACTTTGGAGATATAAAATTCTTGGGGAACACCATCTATCCTGACCGCGGGCTTCAACAAATGCTTGGTATTAAAAGAGGTGATGTGTATAATGGCGTATTGCTTGAAAAACGAATTGCCGACAAAAGCAAACCCGACGGAGAAGACATTACGAACTTATACCAAAACAACGGGTATTTGTTTTCAAACATTAACGCAGTCGAAGTTAAAACGGTCAATGACACCATTGACTTTGAAATTCGAATAGTTGAAGGACCGCTGGCCTATTTCAATAAAATTACAGTAGTTGGAAACGACAGAACCAACGACAAAGTAATTTACCGTGAACTTCGCACTAAACCAGGTCAAAAATACAGCAAAGAAGAGCTTGTGCGAACCATTCGTGAAATTGGACAATTGGGATTCTTTGATCCAGAAGCCATCGACCCCAAATTTAAAAACGTCGATGCAGCAGCAGGAACGGTTGACATTGAGTATAATTTGGTTGAAAAAGGATCCAGTCAAATTGAATTACAGGGTGGATACGGCGGTGGCGGATTTATCGGAACCCTGGGACTTTCGTTTAATAATTTTTCAGCTCGAAATATCTTTAAAAAAGACGCGTACAAACCCCTACCTATGGGAGACGGGCAAAAATTATCCCTACGATTACAAGGAAGTACCTTTTTTCAAACCTACAGTTTATCGTTCTCTGAACCTTGGTTTGGCGGGAAAAAACCAATTCAGTTTAGCAGCTCACTGGCCTTTAGTAAACAATTTGCTGCTAATAATTTTGTGGGCGGAATTGACAAAAGTAAAAACTTTAACATTTTTGCCATTTCATTTGGATTGGCCAAACGCTTAAAAGTACCCGATGACTTTTTTGTGATTTCGCACGCGTTGAGTTTTCAATTTTATGATTTAAACAATTACAATACTGGCTTATTTACTTTTGGAAATGGCTCATCGCGTAACTTAGCCTACACTATTGGTCTTAGCCGAAACAACAAAGGGGTTAACCCAATTTATCCCACCTATGGTTCTGAATTTAGCATCTCGGGTAAATTCACACCACCTTATTCATATTTCAACAAAATTGATTACGCCAATTTAGGCTCGTTAGAACCCTACAAACTAAGAAATGAAGGCAGTACACCTATATTGAGCCAAGATCAAACCGAGTTTATTTTGCCGGGCGAATACATCGATGCCAACGGAAACCGAGCACTAACTTTTCAAGAAGCAGCAGCAGATCAGGGGAAGGTTGATCAAGAAAAGTTCAATTGGCTAGAATATTATAAAATCAAATTTAAAGCCGACTGGTACACGAAAATTTTCGACAAATTAATTTTGCGTTCCTTGACTGAATTTGGTTACTTGGGTAGTTACAACAATGCAAGAGGACTGGTTCCATTTGAACGATTCTTTGTGGGTGGTGATGGATTGGCCAATTTTGCGCAAGATGGTCGAGAAGTGATTCAGTTGCGTGGATATCCAAATAATTCTATTTCTTCGCGTGATGGTGGTCCTATTTATAATAAATTTTCATTGGAATTACGTTATCCGCTTACACTTAAAGCAGCTGCATCCATTTATATGCTAACATTTATTGAAGGTGGATCAGCCTACAACAATTTTAAAGAATATAATCCGTTTGTACTGAAACGTTCGGCAGGAATGGGCTTGCGAATTTTTATGCCCGCCTTTGGACTTTTGGGAATCGATTTTGGTTATGGATTTGATCCACTAACCGGTTCAACTCAACCAAATGGAATGGAAACGCATTTTATCATTGGCCAACAATTTTAAAAAATAACTGCTATATTTGGCAGCAATTATACCCTTTGGATATGAAAAAATATTTGGTTCTATTACTCATTGTACTGAGTTTCACACAACAAGTAGCCGCTCAAGGTCGCGGTGTAAAAATTGGGTACATTGACATGGAATATATTTTGCAAAACGTACCCGAATATAGTGAAGCCAAAAACTTGTTGGAGCAGAAAGCGCAAAAATGGAAACAAGAAATTGAGGTAAAGCGAAATGCAATCAACAAACTAAAGGATGGATTGAAAGTAGAGCGCGTGTTGCTTACAAAAGAACTAATTGAAGAAAGAGAAGAAGAAATTACACTGCAGGAAACTGAATTAATGGACTACCAACAAAAACGATTTGGTCCAAATGGGGATTTAATCGTGCAAAAGGCGGTGCTAACTCAGCCGGTTCAAGACCAAGTTTTTAATGCTGTACAAGACATTGCCGAAGCTAAAAAATACGATTTTATATTTGACCGTACCTCAGAATTGACGATGCTTTTTGCTGCTAAGCGATTTGACATCAGCGATCAAGTAGTACGAAAATTAGCCCGTTCTTCTAAACGAAATCAACTGACTAAAAAACAATTGAAAGAGGAAGAAGCAAAAGAGGCAAAAGAAGATATGGTGGACGAAAGCAGTAATTTATCTGAGCGTCAAAAAAAATTAGATGAACGCAAAGCCGCTCGTGAAAAATTGGTAGCCGACAGAAAAGCCGAAGCTGAAGCCAAACGAAAAGAAGCAGCTGAAAAGAAAAAACAAGCCGCCGAAGCTAAAAAAGCTGGTGTTACTCCCGCAGTTCCATCCGCTCCAGAAACAGCAAACACAGCTGCCCCAACAACCAATAAAGAAAGTGGAAATTCAACTGCTGCTCCAGCTGCCAATAATGCTGCAGGCACCAACAAAGGATCAGAAACGCCAGCTGTTTCTAATTCAATTTCGACAAATGCAAGCCCTGAAACACCCACCACTTCAACTAAAACCAAAGAAGAATTGGCTGCCGAACGCAAAAAAGTACTAGAAGAGCGCCGCAAAGCATTAGAAGAGAAAAAAAGAAAAGCCATAGAGGAGCGTGAGGCCGCCCGAAAAGCCAAAGAGGCAAATGCCAAACAAAATTAAAACCACTAATTAATAAATATTTAAACACGATGAAACAAATTAAATCTTTAGTAGTAATTGCACTTGTATACGTAAGCAGTCTTGGAACAGTTCAGGCACAAGCAGCAAAAATTGCCCATGTTGATGTGAGCGAAATTGTATCTAAAATGCCCGCCATGTTGGATGCACAAAAACAATTGGAGAAATTAAGTGCAACCTATGATACCGAATACAAAACCATGGTTGAGGAATACCAAAACAAATTAAAAAAATACGAACAAGAAGCAGCTACGGTTACCGATGCTGTAAACGAAACCCGTTCGAAAGAAGTGCAAGACATGCAAAAAAGAATTGTGGATTACAGAGACAATGCGCAAAAAGAATTGCAACAAAAAGAATCAGATATTGTAAAACCAATTATGGATAAAGTAAAAGCTTCTATTCAAAAAGTGGGCAAAGCAAAAGGATTCCAATATGTATTAAACTCAGAAGGTTTATTGTTGGCTGATGGTCCAAACGTGACTGCTGACGTAAAAAAAGACTTAGGTTTCTAATTCATACTCCTACAAATCATCGGCTCATTGTGACTTTCAACTCATAATGAGCCGATTTTTTTTACATTTGACTCATGTACAACAATCACCCCATTGGACTTTTTGATTCTGGCATTGGCGGCACTTCTATTTGGCAAGCCATTCATGCGTTGCTACCCAATGAGTCTACTATTTATTTGGCAGACAGTGCCAATGCTCCCTATGGCGAAAAATCAAAGGCCGAAATCTTGGCCTTGTGCAAAAAAAATACAGAACTGCTATTGAGCAAAGGGTGCAAACTCATTGTAGTGGCCTGCAATACCGCTACAACCAATGCCATAAAAGAATTGAGAGCCCAATATGATGTGCCTTTCATTGGTATAGAACCGGCTATAAAACCGGCAGCTTTGTCTTCAAAAACACAAACAATTGGGATTTTGGCCACCAAAGGAACCCTAAGCAGCGAATTATTTAATAAAGCATTAGAAGTATATAGTACAACCAAAATCGTAGAGCAAATTGGACATGGATTGGTCGAACTAATCGAAAACGGACAACTTGACACAGCAGAAATACAGTCTAATCTCAAAAGCTATCTTGAACCCATGATTGCAGCCAACATTGATTATTTGGTTTTGGGTTGTAGCCACTACCCCTATTTGATTCCCGCAATCAAAAAAATTCTCCCCGCGCACATTCAAATTATTGACTCTGGCGAGGCTGTTGCTCGACAAACCTTAGCCGTATTAAAAGAAAAAGTAGGGTTACATGATGGAAATAATTTGGCTACTCAGCAGTTTTATTCCAATACAGATCCAAAAGTACTATTAGAGATACTGAATTCGGCCTACTCGGTAACTAAATTGGATTTTTAGTCTACTCCTCGTCTTTAAACCAACTCGAATACATCACGTAATTGGTCGAAATACGGGCAATTTCACCCGCAAAATCTGACACATTGAGGTCTTTTACTTTTTTGGCTGGAATACCGGCGTAGATGGTTCCCGATTCCACAATGGTATTTTGGGTAACTACCGATCCAGCAGCAACAATAGAATTAGATTCTACTACACAACCGTCCATCACAATGGCACCCATACCAATTAATACATTGTCGTGAATCACACAACCGTGTACAATGGCATTGTGACCAATAGATACCTTATTCCCGATATGGGTTGGGTGTTTCAAGTAGGTACAATGGATTACCGCGCCGTCTTGTATATTCACTTGGTTACCTATCGTAATCTGATTGACATCGCCTCGTATCACCGCATTAAACCAAACGCTACATTCTGCACCAATGAGCACATCGCCTACTATGGTTGCATTTTCGGCTACATAACAATCTTCTGGGATTTGAGGCGCTTTGCCTCGCACTTGTTTAATGATCATTGCAAAAAAAGTCCCGAGTAAATCGGGACCTGAGTTTTTATTAGTTAATAGCTGGACAGTTACAGTGGTAGCGTTCTGGCTTGCAAAATAAGTTTAATCCTAATGTGATTTGATGAAATCCACCATTATCATAATTAACCGCTCCCATTAAACGAGAATAGGTATACGATAACATATAATCTTGAAAATTAACGCCGAATATTGGTGTTACCATTTGAAGTTTTTGGGCTTTTACACTGCCATTGTCTACATATTCTGCTCCGTCTAAACTTTGACGGTAGGATAAACCGCCCCACACTTTTCCAAACTCCATAGACTTATACATTTTAAGGTTAACATCCAATGACTTTTCTTTGGTTTGTTCAACCATTTGTAACATTGCTGAAGGTTCCCACAATAAACCGTCTTCTTGTCCAAAAGTGTAGCCTGCATTGAAAATGATTTTGCGAATATTGTCATTTTCAATCTCTGTGTACAAAGATCGTCGAGTCTCTATAGCATTTTTTACAGTAGCGTGAAAATAAAAGTCCAAATAATTGTAAGACAAACCAACATCTACATTAAAATAAGAATCTCTTTGTATTGTTCCTGCTACTAATGGATCGTAATCAAAAGGACCAAGGAATTCCGTTTCGTCTAAAACGCTTTGTACTAGTCCGCCACTCATACCAAATGACAATTGATTCAAATCAACACGGTCTCTAGAAAACATGATGTGGTGTGCATAAGTAACTTTGAACCCTTTTTGGGAGTGATAGCCATTTCTATCATTATACAGAATTACCCCAGCTCCTGACTGTTCGCCAATTTTTCCGTTGTAGCTCAAGGTTTGCATGGCAGGTGCATTGGCTGTTCCAAACCATTGTTGACGCGCAGTTGCTCTTAATTTATTACAGCTAGAAGCACCAGCCATTGATGGATGAAGTAAATAATAATTGTCTGATAAGTAATCGGAGTATACCGCAACACCTTCTTGCGCAAAGGAGAATTGGCTTACAAGTAATAGGAAAAAGGCAACTAATTTTTTGAAATTCATATCTAACGTTTTAATGCAAAATGGGACTTAAATGTTTTATCCTCGTTTTTCTCTTTGTAATACACAACAAACCAATAATCAGAGGCTGGAAGATCTTTATTATTGAAGGTACCATCCCATCCTGGGTCAGCCGGACTCAATTGTTTTAGCAATTTTCCGAGTCGGTCAAAGATATAAATTTTTGCATTAGCTTGATTGCGCAATTCGAAAATATTCCAGGTGTCGTTGTAGGTGTCGCCATTGGGTGTAAAAAATCTTGGAAAATCAAGTAATTCTACAGTTTCGGATAATTCGCCACATTGATTCAGATCACGAACCGTAACGGTATGTGTTCCTGTAGAAACGCCGCCAAACACATTCGAGGATTGAAAGTTTCCGTCGTCAAGCTGGTATTCATAATTCCCCAATGGTAATACATAGGCATAAATTACCTGGGCATCAGAAAAATAGGCGGAAGTTTCCAACACCAACGATTCCGGTTTTGGCATTAAGGTAACTTCAGCTGAAGCTAAATTTGAAATACAACCTGTTGTTAAGTCAGTAATAACTACACCAAACTCACCCGGAGTTGATGCTGAATAGGTAGAGTCAGCACCAGGAACCAGCGTAGCTGTGTTATTGGCAATGGTAAACCATTG
Source organism: Flavobacterium sp. (assembly GCA_018883065.1). Classification (GTDB taxonomy): domain Bacteria; phylum Bacteroidota; class Bacteroidia; order Flavobacteriales; family Flavobacteriaceae; genus Flavobacterium. The sequence continues at coordinate 69,665 of VEQT01000001.1, read as the reverse complement.
AAATGAGAAATTCGTAGTTGACAATGTCGTATCCAACTGCAATGGACTTAGCACTGTACCGGTACCATCAACACAAATAGCGCCGCCTTGAATTTGAACCTGTGGCAACGGATTTACCGATATAGCAACAGTGCCAGGCAAACTTGGGCAGTCTGGCGTTAAAGCCACGACTACTTGGTAGGTTCCAACAAGATCTAACTGAGCCGATAAAATAACTGGATTTTGAAAACTTGAACTATATCCATTTGGGCCTGTCCAAGTATAGGTTGCACCAGGTACTGTGGGAGTAGTAAAATTCAACGATTCACCCACACAGGCCACATTGCAGGACGCGACTGGCGTTGCAGGAATTGAAGGCGCTGGAAGAATTACAAAAACACGCGGCAATGATACACAACCGGTAGTTGAATTTCTAACCAAAATTGAATAACTCGTATTGGGTACTAACCCTGCAAAAAGTAAACCCGATTGATAGGTTGTTCCGCCGTCAATACTGTACTCTAAGTTAGCTGCTACAGGCGAAGTTATTGTAATTGTACCTGTAAGAATTGTACAGGTTGGCTGTACAATAGTTGCTGAAGCTGAAGCTGGATTAGCCGGAATTGGATTAACTGACACCAAAGTAACTGTTGATATACAACGCGTATTTACATCGCGCACAGTAATTGAAAATGCAGTATTTGGAGTCAAGTTGGCAAAGGTGGTACTCGATTGGTAGCTTGTCCCACCGTTTATGCTGTATTCAAAATTAGCTCCTGTTGGCGATGACACTACAATGGTTCCGGTAGGCGTAATGCAATCCGGCTGAACAGTCACACTAGCGCTTGGAGCAGCAGGCCCGGCCGGTAACGGATCAACAGCAACTGAGACAGGAGTTGAAGTACAACCCGAAACTGTGTTGCGTACCACAATCGAATAACTGGCATTGGGCGCTAAGCCACTGAATGTGGCATTCGACTGGAAAGTTGTTCCACCATTGGCGCTGTATTCTAGGGTTGCACCCAATGGAGCTGTAATCACAATTGTGCCTGTGGGCACGGTACAAATGGGCTGAACCGTTGTGCTGGCTGTAGCAGCCGCAGGAACGGCTAAAATTGGATTAATATTTAAACTGGTCGCAGCAGAAGTACAACCGGTTATCGTATTAAAGGCCGTGATTGAATAAATTGTACTGGCAGTTAAAGCAGGAAAACTCAATCCGCTTTGGTAGGTAGTTCCCCCATCTATACTGTATTGCAAATCAGTTCCTACAGGTGAAGTGAGTGTATAACTTCCTGTAGTAACCGAACACGTCGGCTGAACTAAAGTTCCCAATGGTGCAGTTGGATTGGCCGGAATGGCATTCACTACAAAAGCCGTAGCCGCAGATACACACGAAGTAGTGGTATTGCGGACGGTTATCGAATAGGTTGCATTGGGTGCCAAGCCTGTAAAACTAAGTCCCGATTGATAAGAAGTTCCGCCGTCTATACTGTATGCTAAATCAGTGCCTATTGGAGATGTCAAGGCAATTGTAGCGGTGGGGACAATGCAATTGGGTTGCGATATTGTTCCTACTGCAGCAGCTGGACTCACAGGTAAAGCGTTAACTATATTGGGCGTGGTCGCCGATACACAACCCGTATTCACATCGCGAACGGAAATGTTAAATGTGGTATTGGCTGCCAACCCGGCAAAAGTAGCATTCGATTGGTAGACTGTTCCTCCATTGATGCTGTATTCAAAATTTGCTCCTATAGGCGATGACACTACAATGGTTCCAGTTGGCGTAATGCAATCCGGCTGAACTGTCACACTGGCGCTTGGGGCAGCAGGACCGGCTGGGAGTGGATCAACAGAAACAGAAACAGGAGTTGAAGTACAACCCGAAACCGTGTTGCGTACCACAATCGAATAACTGGCATTGGGCGCTAAGCCGCTGAATGTTGCATTCGACTGGAAAGTGGTTCCGCCATTGGAGCTGTATTCTAGGTTTACACCCAATGGAGCTGTAACTACAATTGTGCCTGTGGGTACGGTACAAGTGGGTTGAACCGTTGTACTTGCTGTAGCATCCGCAGGAACGGCCAAAACAGGATTAATGTTTAAACTGGTCGCAGCAGAAGTACAACCGGTTACCGAATTATAAGCAGTGAGCGAATAGGTTGAATTGGCAGTTAAAGCAGGAAAACTCAATCCGCTTTGGTAGGTAGTTCCCCCATCTATGCTGTATTGCAAATCAGAACCAACTGGTGAAGTGAGTGTATAACTTCCTGTAGTAACCGAACACGTCGGCTGAACCAACGTTCCTACTGGCGTTGTGGGATTGGCTGGAATGGCATTCACAGCAAATACGGTAGTAGGAGAAATACAAGAAGTTGTGGTGTCGCGTACCGAAATCGAATAGGTTGCATTGGGTGACAACCAAGGAAAATTAACCCAAGGTAAAAAAGTTGTACCACCGTCAATGCTGTATTCAAAATTTGGTCCTACTGGCGAAGTCAAGTCAATTGTAGCCGTGTTCACCAAACAAGTGGGTTGGGTGATCGTTCCTATGGGAGCTGAAGGACTTGCTGGCAATGCATTAATTGTATAAGGTGTGGCTGCCGAAAGACAGCCCGTATTCACATCGCGAACCGTGATATTGTAAGTAACACTTGGGGTCAAACCAATAAAAGTTGTACTAGATTGATAAGAAACACCCCCGTTAATGCTATATTCAACATTTGAACCTAAAGGAGAAGATACGACAATAGTACCGGTGGGCGTAGTACAATTTGGCTGAGCAGTCACACTAGCAGTTGATGGTAATGGCACACCCAGAACAGGATTCATTACCCCGGTCAAAACCGTTGAAGTACAATTGGAGGTGGTGTTACGCACTAAAATTTGGTACGAAAAGCCCGACGGCACAGGATCAAAAATAGGACTAGATTGATATGTAAGCCCGTTGTCTATACTGTATTCTAAATCAATACCTAGTGGCGCTGTTACTGTAATTGATCCGGTGGGTACTGTACACGAAGGTTGAACTACAGTAATGGTTGGAGTGGCAGGGATTAATGCAACAGTAAGCGGGATTGTTGGTGCCGAATAAGCCGGGCAAGTTCCACTAGCTGCTAAATCATAATGAATGGTGTAGTTGTTGGGCGTACTCGTACTCGGATTAATTGCTCCCGTTGACGGATCAATTGTAAGTCCAGGGGGAGTAGCGCTGTAAATTCCTCCAGGTGTTACGTTGGTGGTGATTGGCGTAGAAGTCACATCAGTGCAATAGGATAATTGAGGAAATGAAATCGTACCTGAGGGCGTTGGCGTTACATTTATTTCAAAGGGACGCACGGTTTTACAATCGGTTACCACATCCAAAACCGTGGCCCAAATTGTAGTAGGTACCGAAGTAATGTTGTAATTAGCCCAATTGGCAAATGGAATCAATCCGGCAACACCGCCTGCCATGGCATCAGCCAAATTGGAATCGTAAAAACTGACCTCATATAAATCCGGGTCTAAGGATCCTAATATAAAATTCGTCTGGTCAATATTTACCGAATATGGCGGCGCGGCAGCGGTACACAAGGTAATATCTAGCGGCTGTTGGATGGGCGCTTCGGGTCTATACGAAATTTCAATATCATCGGTTGCCAACAAGCATCCTGTTGGTGTGTACACATTTAAGGTGTATGTTCCAGGTGTTAAAGCTACTGGCGGAGAAGCAGGTACACTTGGAAATACTGGTGTTGTTTCACCAGGGATATCAACGCCTTCAAAAGCCCATTGGTAAACATTGGTGGTTCCGGTAGCAGGTAATCCAGAATTAATGGAGTTAATGGTACCAAAACAAAGCGGAATAGAGGGTGTTCCAGATAAATCCGTAACTACTAATTCCAAAGGTTGAATCGTAAAGTTTTTTAAGAAAACTGCCGAATCGTAGAGATTGTCACTCACATTTCCAACAGCTAATTTAATGTGATATACCTGTCCGCATTGCAAGGGCGCATAAGCCCGTAATGGGGTAGTAAATCCGTCATATTGTATGCTGGGATTTGCGGCAGGCGTAGTACCGGTACCATTATTTACGTAATAAATACAATATTCGCATGGGCCAGCATTAGCAGTTCCATTGTTCACGTTATTGATGGTAATTGGAACAGTAGTTGAGGTGGGAATCAAAGCGATATTTTGAGCATTTCCACTATAGATTCCTGATATTCCTGGTCCGCGCAAAAAGAAGCCAAAGGTGTCATTGTAGGTAGAATTCGCAAACTCTGGGTATTCTTCGGAAGCAAATACATAGTCAAAATTAAGTTCCGATCCAGTGGCTACAAAATCAAACTCCAAAACGGCAACATTTCTAACTGTTTGACCACATAATAGCGCTAAATCAGGATCGCCCTGGGTAGGTGTAGCAGTGGGCTGGGATTTACTACCCATGTTATTTGGCCCCAAAGCCAACTGTGCATTTCCTGTTGCCAAAAGTAAACCTGATGACAATCCTAAGTTTGTGGGATTAAAATTGGTGGAGAATCTTGCTGCCTGATCTCTAATGAGTGTGCCTGGCGCTCCATTAAACATAATGTTATATGGCGTAACACCTGGACCTACCAATGAATTCTGAACCAATTGTATGGGAGTAAATGTGCTGTTATTTACAATTAATTGTGCCTTGACACTCATTAAAATAAACAAGGCGATTAGTGAAATATATTTTTTCATGCGTTAGGCAAACGTTAAATAAAATTATAATTTCTCAAATGTAATTATTCCTGAAAATAACTTTGTTAATTTCGCAAAAAAATCATCAAAATGCTTCATTTAAAAGTAATTCCTACACAAAATCCCGCCATAATCAAATTTGAATTTCCCGATTTTATTTCGCAAAATCAAAATTTTGAATTTAAAAATATAGACGAAGCTGGCCCCTCGCCCCTCGCTCAAAAATTATTTTACCTTCCTTTTGTAAAAACGGTATACATCTCTGGAAATTTTATTGCTATTGAACGCTATAACATTGTAGAATGGACCGATGTGCAAGAGGCTGTTGCCGATGAAATTGAAAGCTTTGTGAATCAAGGCGGAGCAATTTTAGACGCCGAAAAATTACCCAACAAAAAATCGGCTGTAACGGTCTATGGAGAAACCACACCTAATCCAGCCACACTGAAGTTTGTTGTGAATAAAATGGTAACTAAAACAGCTTTAGAATTCAAAAATATTGACGAAACAAAGGCCTCGCCATTGGCCAAAGAGCTGTTTACTTTTCCGTATGTAAAGGAATTGTTTATCGATGAAAATTACATTTCAGTATCCAAATATGACAGCTACGATTGGAATGAAATCAGTGTTGAACTGCGTTCTTTTATCAAACAATACATCGAAAATGGTGGGCCAATTCTAGACGAAACCCTACTCGAATTACAACCCAAAGTAGAAAAACAAAAAATCGAGCACTTTGATGAACTAGACGTGACCTCGCAGCAAATTATTAACATCTTGGAAGAATACGTTAAACCGGCTGTGGCTGCCGATGGAGGGAATATTCTCTTTGATTCGTATGACGAAAGCGAAAAACGAGTAAAAGTTATCCTACAAGGTGCTTGTAACGGCTGTCCATCTTCGACTTTTACATTGAAAAACGGCATCGAAAACATGCTCAAAGACATGCTCAAAGACGAAAACATTAAAGTTGAAGCCATTAACGGCTAGGAAAAAACTATTTCCTATTTAATTCTTGCCTAATCATGAATCTACTGGCCTACGAAACAAGTCCGTATTTATTGCAACATGCATCAAATCCGGTGCATTGGAAGGCCTGGAATCCCGAAACACTTGCACTTGCCCAATCCAGCCAAAAACTACTCATCATTAGCATCGGGTATTCGGCTTGCCATTGGTGTCACGTTATGGAACACGAAAGTTTTGAAGACGAAACAGTGGCTGAACTCATGAATGCGCATTTTATAAGCATTAAAATCGATCGCGAAGAACGCCCCGATTTGGATGCAATCTACATGAAAGCTTTGCAAATAATGACCGGACAAGGCGGATGGCCCTTAAACATAATTGCACTGCCCGATGGCAGACCCGTTTGGGGAGGCACCTATTTTCGCAAAGCCGATTGGATGGACTCGCTTGAGCAACTGCAAAAAATATTCAGTAATCAACTGGATAAAATAACCGAATACGCCCAACGTTTACAAGCGGGCATGGCTAAACTTATTGAGTTGGATTTACCAACACAGCTCATCAATCAAGCTTCTACACTTGAACCTTTGATTGAAAAATGGAAAAAAAGTTTTGACCATGACTTTGGCGGAATGGCACGAGCACCCAAATTCATGATGCCCAACAATTACAGCTTTTTGTTGGAGTATGCCCAGCACACCCAAGACCATGACTTAAACAATTTTGTGCAGCTTACCTTAACAAAGATGGCCTATGGCGGAATATTTGATGTGATAGGCGGCGGCTTTTCTCGGTATAGTGTAGATGGCAATTGGCATATTCCACATTTCGAAAAAATGGCCTATGACAACGGACAACTGCTTCAGCTGTATTCGCAGGCCTACAAACAAAAGAAAAATCCGCTGTATTTGGAAGTCATTCAAAAAACGATGCAATTTATTGAATCCGAATGGACTTCATCAGAAAACGGCATATACAGCGCCTGGGACGCCGACAGCTTAAATTTGGTGCATGAAATGGAGGAAGGCGCCTATTATGTTTGGACCAAACCCCAACTTGAAAAAGTACTGGGACCCGATTTGGAGTTGTTTAGTCAGGTGTTTAACCTCAACGACTTTGGGTATTGGGAGCACGAAAATTATGTACTCATTCGCACCCAATCTCTGGAAATAATTGCTAAGCAAAACGGAATAGCTGTTTCGGATTTGGAAAGTAAAAAAACAGCTTGGGAAACTACTCTCTATCAAAATCGTCTTGAGCGAAGCAAACCAGGATTAGACGATAAATGTTTGTGTTCCTGGAATGGCATTATGGTGAGCGGAATTGTTGCAGCTTATCAGGCGGTTGGCAACAAAAAATACTTGGAACAGGCCATTCACACCGCTCAATTTATACATCAAACATTCATTCAGCCTGAAGGTAATTTACTGCACACCTATAAAAATAAGCAGGCCACCATCAATGGTTTTTTAGAAGATTATGCCTTTACAATTGCTGCATTTATTGATGTATACGAGGCCACATTTGTGGAGAAATGGTTGTTGGTTAGCAAAGAATTAATGGACTATTGCTTGGCTCATTTTTATGATGATTCACGCAAATTATGTTCCTTTACATCCCGCTTGGATCCCGCACTGGTGAGTGAACATTTTGAAACCGAAGACAATGTAATTCCCGCATCCAATTCGGTGATGGCGCACAACTTGCTGCGTTTAGGCTGTGTGTTTGCTGAACAAAATTACCGCAGCATTGCCAAACAAATGATTGAATTGGTTGTGTTCAATGCCGATTATCCCTCAGCCTTTTCAAACTGGCTTTCGGCTTTTATGCGACTTCTACCAAGCCAACTTGAAATTGCCATCTGCGGAGAGAATGCCTACGAATATGCGCAAAAATTAAACAGACTGTACTTACCCAATTGCCAAATTGTAGCCAGCGAAAAAGCATCGGAGTTGCCATTTTTGAAAAACCGATTCAACCCAGAACAAACCCTATTTTACTGTTGTCAAAACCAACACTGTGAGTTGCCCTTCACCGATTTTAACCTGTTTTTAAAAAGAGTGCAGAAAGCGTAAGCCACTGCGCTTATTTTAGTAATTTTGACTGCCTATTTTAAATATTTCCTTTTATGAAAGACACCCTTAACATTACCTCTTTGCATGATTATTTGCGGTCTATAATTAATCTATTATTGGATTATTCTCCCAAATTATTGGCTGCGTTGCTTCTGTTTTTTATTGGGGGCTATGCCATTCGGTTTATCAACAATTTAGCGCGCAAAATTTTAATCAAACGAGAAGTAGAACCTACACTTGTTGAATTTTTATGCAATGTGCTTTTTTGGGGATTGCGCATAGTACTGATCATAGCCGTTATTTCAAAATTGGGCATTGAATCTACCTCATTTGTAGCCATTTTAGGAGCAGCTGGCTTAGCAGTTGGGTTGTCTTTACAAGGTTCGTTGTCAAATTTTGCAGGTGGAATTTTGATTATATTGTTCAAACCTTTTAAACTAGGTGATACCATATTGGCCCAAAATGTAGAAGGCACTGTAATTGATATTCAAATTTTTGTTACCCAATTACAAACCGACAACAACCAAGTAATTTTTATCCCAAACGGTACCTTATCAAACAATACGATAATCAATTTTTCACGCAAAACAACCCGGAGAACCGATATCCCAATGGTTTTACCGTATAACACCTCAATCCCACAAGCCCGAGAACTAATACTCGAAATATTAGCAAAAAACACGTTGGTATTGCAGCAACCAATTCCTGCAATTGTTGTAAAAGAGTTCACCGAAACAGGCATAAAAATTGCCATACGTGCCTGGGTCAAAACACCTAATTACACCAAAGCAGTAACCGAAATTCTTGAAGAGTGTCTGCTTACATTTGAACAAAATGCGCTGCACATCCAACCCTATAGTCTCACGGAAAACAAGTAATGAACTGTACACAATGAGAAAAATCTACCTCTATATTTTTTGTTTACTTGGCCTATTTTCCCAAGCACAATTCAATGGATTCAACTTGAAATACGAGGTGTTGGATCCAAATACAGCAGGTAAAATATTTCGAAATCCGCTAAACACTGCAAATCGACCAGAAGGACTGCCCTATTTGGTATCCGTGTTTCAATGGGCAAAAATTGAACGTGTGAATCAAAAAGCCCGCATGCGATACAATGTATATGCCGATGAATTTGAATTCATTACCCCAAAAAACGATACGCTAATACTGGATAAACTTTCAGATTTTAGTCCGATTTTTTTAGGTGAACCTGAAGTTAAATATGTACTAACCACCTATACCAATCGATCCGGAAAAAACCATACGGGTTATTTAATTGAACATCAAACAGAAGGAAATTTTACGCTATACAGCAAAGAGAACATTACCTTCTATGATGGCAAAACAGCCAAAACCACTCTTGAAACTTCTCGCCCAGCCAAGTATGTAAAAGCGGCAGAAACGTTTTACCTTAAAAAAGAAAAAGTCGGCATTTTTGAATTTCCCTCAAACAAAAAACAGCTCATTCAGTTGTTCCCTAGCCAAAAGGAGCAAATTGAAGCGTATTTTAAACAACATCCATTAGACCTTAAACAGCCAAACGACCGCTTAAAATTAATGGTGTTTTTAAACGGTTTGTAGTTTATTTTTTGGATATCGTGCCCACGAAATCCTTGAGGTAAAACGGTTCGTAGTAAGCCAGGTCTTCAAATTCCTTGTTAATGTATTTGGCGTAACTTATGGCCAACATGTCTTTGGCCGATGGATAGACGATTTCGGGTATGAAATGAAAATTTGGTTGGGTTAAAACCGTTTTTAACTTGTCTTGGCAATCGCCCACAAAATAAAGCGCTTCACTACATGCACCATACGATTGCTCGTCAAGAATTTCTGCTTGAACTGCCTGGCTAATTTCAACTTGGGGAGTATACACTGCCGAATACACTTCCATTCGGCGAGCATCCAACATGGGCACAATAAACCCTTCTTTTACTTTTGATTGGGCTTGTGTGGCCAAAACAGCTAAGGTATCTACTGCAAGTAATGGAATGTTTAAAGAAAAACACAGGCCTTTGGCTGCAGAGTTACCTATGCGTAATCCGGTATAAGAACCAGGGCCTTTGCTCACAGCAATAGCATTGAGTTGGGCAAATTGTACATTGGCTTGTTGCAACGTTGCCTTGATAAAAACGTGTAATTTTTCGGCATGTGCATAGCCATCGGTTGCCAGTTCTTGGCTTGCAATCAATTTTCCTTCGAATGAAAGTGCAACAGAACAATTTTTGGTTGCCGTTTCTATGTGAAGAATATACGCCATTACTTTTTAAGCGCTGGCGACTTGGTAACTGAAATCTTATCGCCTGAATTCAGGTCTTTTGAAACTGTAGTGTAGGGTCCTATAATCAGTTCGTCTCCTTTAGATAGTCCTGAAATGACCTCAATGTTGGTGTCGTCTTGAATACCTGTTTTGATTACTTTGATTACCGCTCTGGATCCTTTTTTCACAAACACACATTCCATTTTTTTGTCGCTTTTGGACTTAATTGTCTGATCGGTTGACTCGTCTTCTACCACTATTTTCTTGACCGGAGTAGTGTCTGTTTTGATCACAACCGCACTAATGGGTACGCCAATTACATTTTCTTTGCGTTTGGTGATAATGTCAACTGTAGCGGTCATACCCGGACGAAATGGCGAATAGCTAGCCGGTTTCCCAGCCACCAAATCAGCATAAGATGATTTGACAATGCGCACTTTGACTTTAAAATTGGTAACCTGATCAGCCGTAAGGGTGGTACTTGCAGAATTAGAAATACTGGTTACTACTCCTTTAAATTGTTTTTTTAGGTAGGCATCTACTTCTACATTTGCCGAATCACCCACACTTATCTTAACGATATCATTTTCGTTTACATCCACTTCAACCTCCATGTTATTTAGGTTGGCTACGCGCAACAGTTCAGTTCCTGTCATTTGTTGTGTTCCCAAAACGCGCTCACCCAACTCCACATTGAGCATTGAAATTGTTCCGTCTGCTGGGGCATAAATAGTGGTGCGTCCCAAATTATCCTTGGCCTCATTTACTGTGGCTGATGCGCTTCTCACATTGTAATAAGCCGATTGTTTGTTTGCTTTGGCCGATTCAAATGCAGATACCGCTTTGTCCCAGTCAGACTTTGAAATAATTCCTTTGTCAAATAGCGTTTTGTTTCGGTCAAAATTGGCTTTGGCTTCGTTATATGCAGCATCAGCTTGACTTAAACCCGCTTTGGTCTGCGATAATCCAGCAACGGTACGGTTATACCCAGAAGTATATAGGTCGGGGTTAATTTTTACCAATAAATCGCCTTTTTTTACCACCTGGCCTTCTTTAATTGGCAACGAAATAATTTCTCCAGATACTTCAGATGATATTTTTACTTCAATTTCAGGTTGAATTTTACCTGTAGCCGAAACGGTTTCAATTATTGTAATTTCATTGGCTTTGGCTACTTCTACTTCAATACTATTTTCTTTAGACCCAATTATATTGAATTTGGATAGTGTTACAAGCACAACAACAAGCAAAATGGCTGAACCAACAAGAATGTAGGTGGTTTTTTTTGACATAACTTAAGGTTTTAATTGTATAGGTAAACCAAAATAAAACTCTACAATTTTGGTTCTAAAAATATAATCGTATTTAGTGCGCAACACTTCAGATTGTGCGTTTACATATAGAGTTTGTGCTTGGTTGTACTCAAAGGTGTTCATGAGTCCAACATCAAAGCGTTCCTTGGCATAGTCCAACGCAGTACTTCGCGCATCACGTGCAGTTAGAGCCGACTCATAGGCTTTGTACGCACCTTGGGCATCTGTGTAGGCAGAATAGATGGTGCGTTCTAAATCAAGCTCACTTTGGGCGTATGCAATTTTGGAACGTTCTAGGGCAACTTTAGCGCGCTTAACATTGTATTTTACTGTAAACCCATTAAAAATAGGAACGCTAAGCTGTAACCCAAATTGGTGTCCTTTGTTGTTGTTGAATTGTTGACTAAACGGCAATGGACCACGCGTGCCAATAAGGTTGCCTGATGCGTCAAATAGTGGAATATCAGCATACGAAATCCTTGAATTAAATCCGTAAAATCCTTGAATGGTTGGTTGATAGGCTGATCTTGCTATGCTAATATCTTTATCCGCCACCTCCATGTTGGTTTTGGCTAATTTGAGTTCCACTCTGTTTTCTTTCGCTTTGGCTATGATCGCTGATGGCGATTGAAACATAACCTCACTTTGAATTGCTTGGTAATCGGCATCGACGATATCAAATTCTTGAAAATTGTCTAATTGCAGCAATTGTGCTAAACTCAATTTGGAAATCAACAATGCGTTTTCGGCCACCACCACTTTTTGTTTGTCAGAAGCAACGGTAGCTTTGCTGTCAAGAACATCTCCTCGTGGCAACACACCTGCGTCTACAAATTCCTGTGTGCGTTGCAATTGCTTTTCGCTGATGGACAACTGATCTTTTTGAACCTTAAGACTCTCTTTATTGAACAATATTTGCAAAAATGCATTGGCTACATTCAATCCAATATCATCTTTCATCTTGGCCAGTTGATATTGCGCTGCAAGAATTGCCAATTTGGATTTACGGAATCGAAGTTGATTTTGCAATCCTTTGTAGATATCTACTCCTACATTTGCTCCCAAAGAGGTAAACTGTGTAGTTTGATTTTCCAGTAAGTTTGTTGTGATGTTTTGATTTAGACCCACGTTCCAGCTGTGCGACGAATTGGCATTAACCGAAGGCAGAAAAGCACCAAAACCCGCCGATTTCTCAATTTGTGCTGACTGTACATCAAGCTCCGATTGTTTTACACTAATGTTATGTGTCCAAGCATAACTAACACAGTCTTCTAGGGTCCATTTTAGTGGTTGTTGTGCATTGCATACAGCTGCAGTACAAATAAGTAAACTACCTACACAAAATTGCTTAATGGTCATAAAATTGAATACATTTTAAAGTGCTGCAAAGGTATCATTGTAAACGCATTTTTTTAAAAATGTTTGTTAATTTTTTTGAATTCAAATTAAGGAACCTTTACCAGATATTTACTAAAATCCTATCGCTTAAATGAATTACTTTTGTGGTCAAAATAGCCTAAAAATGATACGAATTATTTCAAAATACATAATGTTGGGTGCAGTTGTACTGTTTTCAAATTGTGGATCTACCTCTAAAATTGAAGCGTTAAAACCAGTAGCCGATAATGCTGCGCCTCTACTCTATGACGCAACACCCTCGTATATCAATATGCCCATCAGTATCAAATTACAAGATGTCGAAAACCAAATCAACAAATCGTTGGCGGGTTTAATTTATGATGACAACACGATTGAAGACGACAATTTAGAAGTAAAAATTTGGAAGCAAGCGGCTATACAAATTCAAAATGAAGCTGGAAAAATAAAAACCGTATTGCCATTAAAAGCCCAAATTAAGTATCGGATTGGCACATCCAAATTGGGAATCGATTTGTACGATACCCGCGAATTTAATTTTAATGGAGTAATTACCTTGGTTAGTGATGTGCACATGGCCAATTGGAAACTCGCAACCCAAACTGACTTTAGATCACTTGATTGGAATGAAAGCCCATCGGTAACGGTGTTTGGAAAAGCAGTACCCATAACCTACCTCATTAACCCTGCAATAAAATTATGTAAAGCCAAAATTGAAAAAACAATTGACAATGCGATTACTACCGCCGTTGATTTTAAACCCAATGTATTGGCGGCCTTAGAAAAAATAACTACCCCATTTGAAATGAATAAAACCTATCAAACCTGGCTTAGCATAACTCCTCAAGAATTATATGCCACTGATGCACAGATTCAAAAGGAAGCCATCCATTTTGATTTGGGTTTCAAATGCCTGATGGAAACACGAATTGGACAACAGCCCGCTTCAAAATTTGATAAAAATAAGATTGCACTCAAAACCGCACAAAAAATACCCAATACCGTAGCGGCCAATGTAGTTGCCGTGTCTACCTATGACAATGCCTCGCGAATTATGACCGAAAATTTCAAAGGACAAGAGTTTGGCAATGGAAAAAAGAAAGTAACCGTGCAAAACGTATCACTTTGGCACAAAGAAGGAAAACTAATAATTGCCTTGGATTTGCTGGGAAGTGTCAATGGAACGGTCTATTTATCTGGCATTCCTGCCTATAATCCCGAAACCAAAGCGATTTATTTTGAAGACTTAGATTATGTGATTGACACCAAAAACCGCTTAATGAAAACCGCAAGTTGGCTGGCACAAGGATTGATTCTAAAAAAAATGCAAGAAAACTGCCGGTATTCTATTCAAGGAAATCTTGAAGAAGGAAAGCAAAATTTGGTAAAATACATGAAAAATTATAGTCCAATGCCAGGCGTTTTTGTGAATGGAAACTTGAACAGTTTAGATTTTCAAAAAATACAATTAACCAATCAAGCTTTGCTGGCCTTTGTAAAAATTACTGGAGATGTAAAAGTAACTGTGGATGGAATCAAATAATTAGACTTGTTTCTTTTTTCGCATCCGGTAAATGGTATAGCCCAAAATTCCTACCAACACATAGGGCATGGCCATAAGGTACACTATCCCATCATTTAATGCTTCTGCTTTGGTAGCATTTCCTTCGGTTTCAATTGCGGCTCTACACATGGCACACTGTGAAAAACTGGTGAAACTGTTACACATAAAAAGTGCAACACCCAAAAATGCAGCTTTTGAATTACGACACATAGTAAGGAGCAATCATCCAATATACAATTACACCCGTTACAGCTACATACAACCAAATTGGAAAGGTAATTTTGGCTATTTTTTTGTGTTGATCAAAACGCTCTGACAAAGCCCTAACATACGTAATGAGTACAAGAGGAATAATGGCGATTGACAAAATAATGTGCGAAATCAGGAAGCCAAAGTACACCAAACGCAGCATCCCTTCCCCTCCGTATTTGGTAGATTCTGTCGTCATGTGGTAAATGACATACATCACCAAAAACAAAACGGACAACACAATAGCCGAGGTCATTAATCGTTCGTGCACTACTCGATTGCCGTTCTTAATAGACACAACAGCAGCTACCAAAACCACGGCAGTAAGCGCATTAATTCCGGCATAAATGGGTGGTAAAAAATGCATTGGGGCTACATTATATCCAAAGTCATTTAGTTTTACATTAAATAATATAGCAACCACTACGGGAATTAAAATAGATACAATAATTATAAATGTCTTTGACTTTTGTTCAATCGTTTTGGTTTTCATACTTATTCTTGTATTAATAGTTCTATGTCTTTTTGAATGTTTTTTACCCCTTCTTTGGTGAGGCCATCATAATATAAAATTGGATTGCCAAATTGGTCTTTACGGCAGCGAATAAATCCTTTTTTGTCAATTAGGGCAAATAAACCAGAATGTTCAAATCCGCCTTGAATTTTGGGATTTTGACCAGCATACAAATTAAACCCTTTATTAGATAAATCAAATATGTAGGCTTTATCTCCGGATAGAAAATGCCAGTTGGATGATTTTACACCTATTTTCTTAGCGTGTTCAAGCAATACAGCAGGGGTATCGTTTTCAGGATTAATGGTGATGGATGCAATACCAAAATTGGGATTTCCAAAAAACTTATTTTGAATGTCAAGCATATTTCGATTCATGATAGGGCAAATAGACGGACAAGTCGAAAAGAAAAACTCCAACACATATACTTTGCCTTTAAAATCATCGGATGTAATGGTTTTTCCGTTTTGATTGGTAAGGGAAAAACGCGGTGCCGGTCCTATTTTTACAAGCTCTTTGCTTACTTTCCCAGAGCTAACTAGATCTAAACCTGCTCCTTTAACCGTGGTACCTGTTGAAATTCGATCAATAATTTTGGGTACGGCAAAAATTCCGAATACCAATACTACAAATGAAATACCTATATATGAGGTTTTAGAGGCCATATCGAGTTCCTTTAGTTTTGACGATCTGCGTTGTTGCGTTTTAGCGCCAGTCTGTACTCTGCAAGAATTACCTTGACATCATCTGTCATTTCATTGTAGACATCTGCTGGTGAAATTGCGTTGTATCCTTCTTTGTATTCTTTTGGGTCTTTGCGGCCGCGAAGGTTTCTCTTTTTATCTATAATGTACACAAAATTACTGCCACCATCGGCATCTAATTTCCCTTTCAATTTCAATTTAGAGAAAAACACTTCAATTTCAGCTTGGGGTGCAAAAACGAACAACCATTTAGAGGTATCGGATAAACTTTTTAATCCGTTTAAAAGCACACGTACATTTTGTTCTGAACCCCTAGGTGCTACAATAACAAATTGAAAATCAGTAAAATCCTTGTTTTTAAGGTATATCTTCTGATTTAAATTAAAATAATTGCCTTTTCGTGTCAATACCTTGTATCCAGCAAAACCCAATATACTAATTTTTTTATCCAAAGTAACCGGTTTTCCATCTAAGGTTTTCCAGTGTGACACATCAGGAATGCTGGGTGTTACAGTGGGTAAAAACATAAATTTATTTACCCCAGTTGCAAAAAAAAGATAGGCCACAATGGGCAGAATAAAAAGAATTAAAAGGACAGCATTTTTCTTCATTGGACTAGGCTTATCTGTATGCAAAAATAAAAAAAGGTACGCCAATAGACGTACCTCTTGATGAATATATTATTGGATTAAAAATTCCACTTGATGGTAGCGTTTTTAAATACCTCAAAAACATAGTTAGCTTCAATCAATAAAATAAATAATAAATAAAGTACTAAGAAAATTACTGGGGCAACCACAGACCATCGAAGACTACTTTTTTCGCCCTCCATATGCATAAATGCCCATACAATATAGTACGCTTTAAAAATGGTTAAAAGGATGAAAATCCAGTTGAGTAAATTCATCCCCAAAAGATTATTCATGTGCAATGATTCAGGCTTTATGATCCCTAGAAAAACCTCAACAATGGTTACAGCAGAGAGAATTCCAAATACAAGCCATATTCTATTGGTATTCGATACGTGTTCGTGTGACATAATAATCAAATCAAAAATTAAACTAAATAGAAGAATGTAAATACAAAAACCCAAACTAAGTCTACGAAGTGCCAGTACAAACCTACTTTTTCTACCATTTCGTAGCTTTTTCTTTTTTCGTAGGTTCCCAACAATACATTAAAGAAAATGATGATGTTGATAATTACACCAGAAAATACGTGGAATCCGTGGAAACCTGTAATAAAGAAAAAGAAGTCAGCAAATAATTTACTTCCGTATTCGTTTCTTGTTAAGTTAGCGCCCTCAACAACCAGAGCCGCATTTTCTAAACGTTTTTCTGACGCTGCGCGGGTTAAAATTGTTTTGTGTTTGGTTTTGCTTAATGTATGATCAATTGTCGCATCATTTTTGGTAGCTGCATCCCCTTTGTAAATGGTTTCAATACGCACCAAAACTTCAGGATGTGCTTTAAATCCGGCTTGCACTTCAGCAACTGAATAGGTTGTTAACGTAGGCTCATCCATAAACCATTTTGCATTGCTGCGTTTTAACTGCTCGCGTTCTTCTGGCAAATGCACTGCAAAATCTTCTAGTTTTAATCGTTTACCTGTATTGTCTACAAATTGCAGCAAACTTCCGCCTTTTGTTTCGATAGCTCCGTATTCTCCTTTAATGAAATTTTTCCATTCCCAAGCCTGAGATCCAACGAATATTAATCCACCAATAATGGTCAAAAACATATAAAAAGTAACTTTCTTTTTGTTCATGTGGTGACCAGCATCAACTGCCAATACCATAGTAACAGAGGAGAAAATCAAAATAAATGTCATTAAAGCCACATAATACATAGGTGCTGAAACGCCGTGCATAAATGGAAAGTGCGTAAACACTTCGTCTGGCAAAGGCCAAGTTTCAATAAATTTAAATCGTGAAAAACCATACGCAGCAAGGAATCCAGAAAAAGTCAAGGCATCCGATACGATAAAAAACCACATCATTAATTTGCCATAACTTGCTCCTAACGGCTCATTTCCGCCGCCCCAAGTTTTTTCTTCAGTGTTTGCAGTTGTTACTGTCGCTCCCATAAAAAGTAGTTCATTAAAAAGTGTTCAAATTTACGTTTTTTTCTTAGTTGAAGAAATTTAAAAACAAAAACAAGTAAATCCACAATAAATCCAGAAAGTGCCAATACATCGCACCTAACTCAATTCCAATGGTTTGACTTGCATTGTATTTTTGTTTAAAATGATTATAAATTATAACCACAAGTGAAATTATTCCGCCCAATAGATGCAGCAAGTGCGTAAGGGTAACTACATACAAAAAAGTAGTTGTGATTGAGCTTGCACTACCTGTAAAATAATATCCTTGTGAAATGACCTGTTGAAAGCCAATAAATTGAAACACAAAAAATAAAATTCCCAACACCAAAGTAGCCCAAAGCATCTTTGTTGTAGATGCACGTTGATCTTTTTGAATGTATTTTTTGGCCATATGCATCGTTAGGCTTCCCAATAGTATAATCGCAGTACTCACGTAAAAAGCAGATGGCATCTCAAAATCCTTGAGCCAATCCGGTCTTGATTTACTCACCACAAATGCACTGGTTAATCCGGCAAACATCATGGTCATACTGAGCATAGCAAACAAAAGCAATAATTTGTACGAACGATCAGTACGGGCTTTGTGTTCTTCTAAGGTCATTTTATCTTGTTTCATTTATCTTAAAAATTTATCAGCAATATAAAGTAGTTGCAACAGAGTAATGTAAGATACACTCACTAACATCAACGTTCGCGCAGCTTTTGCAGTGCGTTTATTGTACAATTGAATCGCAAAATACAACATCCAAATGCCGAGCAAAAATACAAATACAGCAGTAATTGGCGTAATAAAAAATTGACCGGTTAAGCCCAAAACGGGTAACAAACTGGCAAGTATTAACCAACAGGTGTATAAGATGGTTTGTAAAGCAGTAGAGGTGTCCTTTTTTCCAGACGGCAACATGTAGAACCCTGCTTTTTCATAATCCTCAAACAAGAACCAACCAATAGCCCAAAAATGGGGAAATTGCCAAAAGAACTGAATCAAAAATAAGGTACCTGCTTCAATACCAAAATGCCCCGTAGCAGCTACCCAACCGAGCATGAATGGTATAGCGCCTGGAAAGGCGCCCACAAATACAGAGAGTGGCGTAACGGTTTTTAGTGGCGTATACAAACTCGTGTACAAAAAGATAGATATGGCGCCAAACATGGCCGACTTGGGATTGATGAGATACAACAAAACAAGTCCAATTAAGGTAAGTAGGAATGCCAAAAGCAAGGCGTGATTGGGCTTCATTCGACCTGAAGCAACAGGTCTATTTTTGGTTCGATCCATTAAGGCATCGAGATCTTTTTCGATTACTTGGTTAAAAGCGTTTGAAGCGCCTACCATGCAATAACCTCCGAAAACAAGCATCAGTAAATTACCCACACGTAACTCTTGTAACGAATTGACTCCCAGTACATAACCTGCAACCGACGAAAAAACTACACTAATAGCTAAACCTGCCTTGGTAATGTCTTTAAAGTCAACGGCCAATTGCTTGAGTGAAAAAGAATGCGATGTGGGATACATAAGCGGGTTAAAAGTGGCGCAAATATAGGAATTACCTACTTGAATTTGGCAGCCAATTTTGTATATTTTTTAGATTAAATGTGTAGTTTAATAATCCAAATACCAATTAAAAATATCGCTGCGTAAACCTACTGAAATCCAAGTGGTCGCTTCTTTAAAATGCAATTTATTGTCTACCAATGGATTGAAATTTCTGTATATAATATTGCCAAACAATTTTAAATTGGTAGCTGGATTAACCAAATAACCCGCTTGAAAATCGGCAATAGCAACCGTAGTTTTGTTTCCTTGTCCAATAACTACTCCGGTATTGGCTGCCCGTTGATCATCATAATCCCGGTAAATGTTGCTGCCATAATTTAGCGTGTTATCAAAGGTGTTAAAATCCAAGCCACGCGTGCCGTAAGTGAGTTTTCCGTCGGCAAAAAATCGGCCTTTATAATAGCGTGCAATAAAGATGCACTCCTTGAAATTTCCGCCCCATTGGTGCCCTAAACTTTGATTGGTGTGTCCATAATTAGTCAACGGATCGCTGTGCGCATACACATATGGCCGAACCTGATTGTACTCCACTTGCAACAATAAATGCGGAATATTAAAGGCGTTAAAATACTTCATCCCCAACTGAAAGCCGTATTTATTTTTCCAACTATTTTGTCCTGCTTTTACGTCTTGCAATGAAAACTCATCTAACAAAAACTGGCCATAAAAATTGAGCTGATTGTTCCACTTGTATTTCCCAGTGAGTCCCAATAAGGCATTTCCTGTTCGTGCAGACGAAGAAAATTCGACGGAACGATAAAAAATAATGGGATTAAAAAAGCTCATGTCAAACCCACGTCCGTTTGTATTGGCCCAAATTACCGATTCAAAAAAGCCAATATTCAATCGTTTGGTGGCATTCCAACTCAGGTAATGATTGGCCAAATATTTGGTAGCAAAGGTGCGTTCTAAAGTTACTTCGGGCCGAACATCTTTTAAAAACATATAGGTGTTTGTGTATTGAATTTTCCAAAACTTGGTATTCAATTTAAAATAAGGGTAAGGACTCACCCCATCAGTGGTAATCAAAGAACGGTACCCATCGCCCACAAAGTTTCGGCCATAGCCGCTCTGCAAAGTAAAAAAAGCTGCAGGTTTATAGGTTATTGTGGCTTCGGCCAAGGGCATGTCAAAGGCAGATGTTTTAAATTGTTTGGCAATGCCAATTCCGGGTATTACTGCGGGATCACCCCCAGCAGGCGCGATGGATTCGGCATAACGATTAAAGTAATCGGCAAAACGGCCTTGGCTTTCAAAAATAGTGGTGCTGAAACTAATCTGCTGACCCAAACCTCCTTGCACCTGCACCCCACGGGTATTGATAAAAGTAGCATTGGACACATTGGATTTGCTTTTGCCCAGCTGAAAATCAACAATAGGATTAACTGTAAACCAATATGAATCGCCTTGAATTGCTGCCATATTTTCATTAAAAAGCTTGCGTCCCCACCACCCTTTTTTAGCAATCACCATCGACTTGTGCTCATTTTCTATGCTGTAATAAGCGGCAACCGATTGATACGAAAAGGGCTTAATGGCCGTGTGATTATTCCCACCCACTTGGTTGAGTGCCGCGTCAAAATGGGCGTAAAAACTATGCGAAAAGGGAATTGAAATAGGGCTTTTGTATTCGGGATTGCTATACTTGGCATAGCTAATTTTATCGTACTCTTGTAACTCCTTGTTTCTGTTTTGGTAAAAATCTTGGCTCGACTTTTGAGCCAATTGTGCAGATTCAGCCGCCAAGTCTGCACTGCTTTTTAAAGGAATAGACAGCTCAAGTGTGTACTTGGCAAATGTAGGTCGACTGTTATACATAGCTGGTTGAAAAACCGGGAACTGAGCAAACACCGCTTGGGTAGCTTGGGTTAAAGTTGCATCTGGACTGTCTACAAATAAAACCTTGCAACTGCCACTTTCAGTAACCTCAAACAAAACGGTAAGATTGGCCTTGAAGGATGGATCCTTGGCCGAATCTGGTAATTCAAAGTGGTTGTAAATAAAATCTTGCACATAATCGGCAAAACACTGCCCGAGTTGTGCTTCTGTAACCGATGCGCAACTGGCTGGTCTGGGTGCCAATTGACTATTTTGTTGCACCAATTGTGCCTGTATGGACAGTGAAATAAGCAGGGCCAAAAAAAGAAATTTAATTTTCATGCAGCTATATTGTTAATGCGCTTAATAGTTCAAATTGTGTGCGTTTCCATCGGCTATTTGTTTGGCTGCTGACGTACCAATGCGTTTTACTCCCAATCGAATCAAGGCAATTGCATCGTCATAGCTTCGTACACCACCTGCTGCTTTTACCGGGAGCGGAAAACTATTTTCGACCATTAATACAATAGATGAAAACGGATCAGTAGTAGAAACACGCCCGGCAGCAGGATAAAACCCTGTGGACGATTTCACAAAAACATTGGCATAGCAGTCTTCTTTAAAATGAGCAATCACAACATTTTTAATCAAGACTGTAAATTGAATAATTTGAGCAGGACTCAAAGCATCTACTTCGATAATCCATTTCACAATTTTATGGTGCTCCATACCCAACTGGGTACAGGCCAGTATTTCACTTTTCACCAAATCTATTTTTCCAGCTTTGAAGGCTTCGTAATTGGTAACAAAATCCAAATCATCGGCACCATTTTGTATGGCTTGTGTTGCTTCGTCTATTTTTTGCTGAATAGTCGATTGGCCCAATGGAAAATCAATAACTGTACCAATACAAACTGGAGAATGAGCCGCACTAATCATTTGCTTGGCAGTAGCTACCCACTCGGGTCGAATCATAATCAGTTTAAAATCGGATACTATGGCTTCTTGTATTTTTTCTTGAACTAAAGCTGCATGTGCTTCTATGGTCAAGTTGTCCTGTTCAGCCGTTTTTAAATACGTTGCGTCTAGATACGGTTTGATATTCATGGTATAAAAATAAAAAATCCCACCAATGTGGGACCCTAATGTGTGGTAAAATTCAAGATTGTTTTTTGGTAGTACTATAAATTAGCATAAACGACAATGCGGTGAGGGCTCCTGTTGTGTTGGCTGCTACATCTAAAACATCGGCCTTTCGATTGGATGTGAAATAGGCTTGTGAAAGTTCAATTCCAATACCAAAAATAAAAGAAAATGCAAACACCAATAAAACAGAGTAGATTAACCGATTTGTCTTACGGAAAAAATATAAAAACCAAAGTAATGCAAAAACAAAATGAAAGCAAAAATGAACATATTTGTCGGCGCCTTTAATTCCTACTCGAGGCAAATTTGTGCCGTTCATCAAACACAAACTCGTCACAAAAAGTGTCCAAAGTTGGGCCGACCAAAAGTAAACTAACCTATGCTCCAATAAGGTTTTTGTAGTCATCGCTCGAAAGTAATTCGTCGTATTCAGCACTATCGGATACTTTCACTTTTATCATCCAGCCCGCGCCATACGGATCAGTATTTACGGTTTCGGGGGCAGATTCCAATCCTTCGTTAAAAGCAATGATTTCGCCAGACATCGGCAAGAACAAATCGGATACTGTTTTTACTGCTTCCACTGTACCAAAAACGTCGTCTTTGGCTAAGGTTTGATCAAGGGTTTCTACCTCAACATACACAATGTCGCCCAATTCTTTTTGAGCAAATGCGGTAATTCCTACGGTGGCTACATCGCCTTCTAATGAAACCCACTCGTGGTCTTTGGTGTATTTTAATTCTGCTGGAATATTCATAGTTCGTTTATTAGTTGTGGGGCAAATGTATTGTTTCCCCTAGATTTAATAAAATGTTTTCCTGTTAATTTCCAAAATTGTAACGTAGGGTAAATCCTCCACGAATATTTGTAATTGGGAATGAGGTTGAAATAACCGGTTTTGAAAAAGAGTGATCGTAATAGAAAATGGCAGTAAAATTTTTACTAAACGCATAATCAGCGGTAAGCTTTGCCGACCAAATGTTTTGTCCACCAGAAAGTTGGTTATTATTGTAGTCTAAATAACGAACAATGGTTTGGCTATTTCGGTAGGATCCGTCGAGTCTAAGGTTAATATCACTTTTGATGATTCCGGTTGGATTATCGGCCAGTTTAGATGAGAAAATAACGTCTTTAATGCGGTATCCCAATCCCATGATGTACTCAATGCCTTTTACTTCTGTAAGTAAATTGTTGTCAAAACTCAACGAAAGGGCGCGGTCTTTTTTCATTTCGGCCAGCACTTTCACCGAGTTTTTTAATTCAAAATCAAGGCGCACCAAGGGACTAAATTGTTCCACCAAGTTTACATTAGAAATTAATAATTTGTTGTATAAATTTCCACCCGCATCTACATTTAATGCTCCGTTTGGAAGATAGCCCGTAGGCGCTTTGTCATACTCAAAATTAGATCGGAATGAGTTTAGGGTATAGGTCGCTTTGTAACTGTTTTGAATGGAAAAACGTTTGAAGTTCTCTTTGAAAAAAGTGTAGCGCATCAACCCACTGTACTTAATTGTCCAATTGGGTATTGGGATGTTTCTAAATGCATCCAACGAAATACCTTTAGCCGCTTGACCAGCTCCTTCACCGGTAAGGCCCGTGTAGGCAGCCAAGAATGAGGGCAACAATACGGCTTGATTGTTCCGGCCAAACCCTACTGGATAACCCACGTTTGCGGCATAAATTGGATTGGTCAGGTCGCTGTAGGCTCCTTCCCCATAACGTGGAATTGGATTGGCACCATAAAAGTTTTCGGCCAAACGATTGGCAATGATGAGTCGGTTGCTACGGAACTCCTCAAAAGCAGACGAAAAATTCTCGTCACTGGTTTTGAATGCTGTTTTAAGCATGTTGGTTGAAATGGAGTAATTACCAAAGGTATACGGCGAACGTGAATTGTATTGGCCATCTGTTACGTCATATTGCTCTGAATAATTTTCAACAAAATTTCGATCGGCAGTCAAATCAACTTTAAAATCGGGAAACAAATCAATGTTAGCTGAAAGGTTTAGGGTTTTGGAGGTAACCTGCGTGAAATTTTGGTTGAAATTTGGATAGGTTGTCAACCAACCGTTTCGGGCTGCCTCATACCGAACATCTTCCTGCGAACCAAAGATAAAACCAAGTGTGGGCTTGGAACTACCAAAGAATCCCAAACCAGGTGTGTAGCCTGGTAATACAGTACCCCTGTTTTCGGTGTAGTTGGCTTGAATATTTCGCACACTAGTTAAAAAGCCAATCAATCCATTTACAAATAAACTTCCCTCATTGGCCACCTGAGGCGCAGCGTTGGCCACTTTTTGTCCGGGTTTGGGTGCCGTAGATTGCGCTGTTTTTGCAGGTGTTTTTCCTTTATTTTTAGAAAGACCGATGTATTTATAAAAGGCATCCATGTTAAAGGTTGTATTTAACTTATGTGAGGATGCATTTTGAATGGTGTTTCCTAAATTGTACGATACCCCATTTTCATCTACAAACTCAGACAAAGCCAAGGAGGCACGTTGCCAGTTGTAATCTCCCGTATAGGAATAGGTTGATTTCACAAAACTTAAAACAGGAATTTTGTTAATTGGTATGTCATAGTTGACAACAAATTGCTGTGAATGCTGATTTGGATCACCCACATCCCAATAATCATCCCAAATGGTTACCGAATTATCGGGTTCATTAAATTCATTTAAATAATTGCGCACAATGTTACTGGATGTGGCCGTGTAATTGAATTTAAGCGACTTGGTCATGTTGTAATTGAACCCGTACTGGTAGTTAAACAAGAAGTTTCTTCTGTATAACGGATCAAGTGGGATTCCTTCAACATCAACTTGTCGAAACTGTTGTTTGTTGAATTGACGCAAAATTGTACTGCTGAAATTAATGGTTGACGGCATGTAATTAAAATTGAAATCACGCAACATTTTCCAATATTCGCTCTTTTTCAAAAATTTACTTTTCTTGAGTGGTTCTACTGGCTTGGGCTGAATGGTAAAAGAATAATCAGCGGTTGTTCTCACCTGCTGGTCCCTAAAACTTTCAATTTCGTAGTTGTGTCGGTTTACCTCATTGTAGGAATACGACAAGGTGAGGTTTTCGGGATCGTAAATACGTGTTTTTTGTTTTTCCGAACGCTCTTTTCGCACGCCAATAAAGTTGATGCTTTGTCTTTTGGTATAATCGATCGCACGGCTTCGGATATTTTCTCTTTCATTGGCGTCGGCAGTAATATCTAATAATTGTTGAAGGCGAATATCCTGACTAAAAGGATCATACTGTGGGGTAATGGTTTCTTCGCCAATCGCATAATTGAATGGCAAGGTGATGTTCCATTTTTTTGGCAATAATTTACCCAAACTTAAATTGGTCACAATGTTGTATTGCTGCATGTCATCACGACTGCGTTCGTTGGGTCCTTGCTCCAAAGTACCAAAACCGATTGTACTCATTTTTCCGGTAGCCGATACCGTTGCAAAATCAGCAATATTACCATCGATGTTTACTACTGCAGCCATACCCCCTTTGTTGTCCATGTCGGCCAAACGCAATTCGTTAAACCAGACTTCACCACTTACGTCTTTTGGAGTGAGCGGTGCGCCAGAAGGATCAGTACCGCCAGTTGTATTGTTTTTAATACCAACCATCAAGGTACGAACCAATCCAAAATTTGGATTTCCTCGCACACCAATTTTTAACTTGGCTGGACGCGAAGGATCCAACTGATTTTCCATTTGATAAAATATTTCGTTTGGTCCCAATGGCGGTTGTTGACGAGACAATATTTTAAGTTGGGTTAACAAATCCAATTGTAAATCAATGTTATTGGCTTCTGGCCAAACCAATTCTGGTGTATTGGATCCGGCTGCAGATACTTCTAACGGGATTTCAATTTGGTAAAAGTTCTCGGTAAAGTCGTTTCCAAATCGAATAAATCCTACCATTTCGTTGTTGGCAACGGGAGCTGCATCAGCAACCAATGCCTCGGCGTGGATAAACATTTTCAGTTTTTTAAATTGGCGCATGTCCACACTAATGTTTTTAAATACCGCCCTAGAATCAGTGGTTTCTAAATCTTTTACACGCAGCGCCAAGGATTGTTCATTTTGGTTGATGATGGAATTGTTGTTAAACAATTGCTCACGTACTACGCCTGGTGGCGAGATATAATTGATGGGAAGTCGCTCAGAATTTTCTTGAATATTTACGGTTTCGATATCAAAGTCGGTTCCATCTAAATCGTTGGTTTGATCATCTTCTGCATCCAATGATTTCAAGTAGCGTCGCCACTCTCCTCTCACCAAATCCAACGCGCCAAAACGAAGTGTAATTTGGTTCTCAAAATCGGTCATGTATATACGCATAAACCGTATGGAACGAAAATCAGAAATTGGCCCTACTTTGTCTTGAAATTGAGTGACCGGAATTTTAAATTGAATCCAACGAGCTGGTGTAGTGTCTCCACCTGTAGCGCCTGGTGTTTGCGCCACCGTTTCCATTACATTGGTTACATAAGGAGAAGAACCCACGTTCATATTGGGTTGCAAATCAATTTGGTATTCATAGTAGGCATTAAAACCATCCATGGTATTGTCACGGTTAACGTCTTCAACATCGGGAAGAGTTGAATTTCCTCGATTGGTATCGGTAACACTCACGGGGGAATTTCCCTCCATCCCGTTGTAATTTTTATACCGGTCTAAAACTGATCCTGCTTCACTTAAATAAAACGAATAATTATCGGCTGCAGGATCGGGTAGTCCAGCAAAGTTGGTGTAAATGGCAGATTCTTGTGCGTCAGCCAAGCCATCAAATCCAACATCCTGAACCTGTCTGTTTCCTTCATTGGTATCAAAGGCATACAACAAGGACTGAGAAACAGGAACTTTCCCCCAAGGTGTGGAATAGGGTGCCAAGGTAGAGCCCACTTCAGGCAATCCATTTTCAAACTGTTTTCTTCCATCCTTTAAAATATCCTCGGAAATAGAACCCAAATTGAAAACAATTTTTCCGGGATTGGCTAATTCTTGGGGTGTAACATCATTTCCAACATAGGGATCTAACATCCAAAACTGAATGTACTCTACATTGCCTTGCTCAAAATTGGTGGAGTTTAAAGACCGTGTGATTCCGCCAAAGTTATCCTTTGGATTGGGCAACTCATTTAGGTTTGTGGCAAATGGATTGTTGTTGTATGGACCGCGTTCTTTGGGATAATACGTTAAATCAAACGTGTTGATCACCTGACTTTGTCCCACAGCGATATCGGTATTGGGATATAATTCTTGACTAAAAATTCGTCGAGTTTTATTGGATGAAATATCGTCTATAGAAATGCCACCCGGCCGTTGTGTATAAAAAATAGGGTCAATGCTATACCAACTCAATTTGGCGCGTTTTTCGCCATAGGCTAATCCTGCTGCACCTTCATTAAAATCTTTTACGGTTGTTACGGGTGTTGAACTTAACGTCCAAGAAGTAGGGGTACGCAAATCAATATTGGACTGAGATCCCTCAAAATCATCTACATAAATGGTTGCTTCACCACCAAATTGATCCCCTTGAGAAGCCTCCGGTTTTAAGAATGCAACTTCTCCTCTCAAGGAAAAGGTGGACGGCACATCGGTATCCATATTGGGCAACTTATTAACCCAGCGCGTTAATAAAGGAACATCGGTAGAGAAATTGGTATTAACCCCAAAAATGGTATTGTTTACTGATTCTTGCCCATAGGATGATTTTGTGGTCATGGGGCGCTCTGTCATTTTTAAAAAAGTACCGCCTACAACAAATTTTTCAGAAAACTTGTGCTCCACATTAAATCCCATAAAGCGTCGAGTTTGTTGACCAAAAGTAGAATTGTTTTCTACCGAAACTTCAATGGGGGTGTTAGAGGCCTGCAAAGCTGGATCTAAAATTTGAACCCGACCCGCTTGGTAATTCACACTGTAATCAACTCCTTCTACTAAAATTCTTCCACCAGCGGTAACTACTACAGATCCTTTTGGCACATTAAAGGCCCCGATGGGAATCCCGTCACCACCTGTTGATTTGAATTTTCCTTTAAGTAGATATTTGTTTTTAGCGCTTTCTTGTAAGGCAGTTGCTTGGGTTTGGTCATACAAACTTTTAAACACATACTTGCGTTGGTTGTCATTGTAGTCCAACAAAGAGGTAGGATTTCCGTCGTAATTTTCTGTATCGTTGAGTCGTAATTTGTTGAAAATTAATTTTCCGAATGGCTCTACAGCGGTAAAAATAATTCGTCCATTTTGCGGATCAACGGTGAGTCCAGGCAAAAAATCGAAGAAACCATCGCCACCAATTTGTGGATCATTGGTTATGTTTAACTTGTCTAAATTAAACACCTTTAATAATGGCGTTTCAGCCAAGCGATTCTCTGGCAAAGGATTTGACGGGAATGGTGTTCCATCAAGTGGTTTGATGTAATTCAGCGGAGAGGGATCGGCATAGAAAATATTGAATTTAAAGTCGTCCTGCTGCAACTGATAAGCTCCGGGAATTTGATAAATGTTTTTCATCATCAAATTCCAAATGGGGGCTTCAACATTTGTGAGGTTACTTTTTAGCATTTTCAACAATAGGGTTTGACTGGTAATCGAAGGCTGACCGGTATTGCCATCTGTGGTACCTACCTGCGTTGCATCAACCCCATCATTTCCAAATTCACCCACTTGATATACTTGATCGCCAATGGTATATTGGTACGCAACTGCTAAAACCTCGTCATTGGCCAACCGTTGTTGTAAGGAAATGTATCCCAATTGGGGATTAAACGAGAATTCGTTGGTGTTTAATTTACGGGCATTCTCTAACTTGGCATAATCTTGTGCTTCTACACCTACAACTCCTGTAAAACCTTGTCCAGCAGTTGCAATTTCACGAATTTGTGGATTCAAATAACCGCCTCCTGTGTTAATAAGACTCGGATCGTATTTGTTGTTTTTGTTGTCCACGGGCGAATTGGGATCAACCAAAAAGAAACCCGTGGTATTGGGTGTAATTACCACATCGGTATCGGGTACGTTTGGAATTTGTGATTCCCCTAAATCCTGTAATGCTATAATATTTCGCAGGTTATTATTGGTATTGGATATCCTGTTTTGTCTATTGGTTACCCATACTTCAAGTCTTGTGATTTGCACTCGGCTGTCAATAAAGGGGTAGTTTTTTAATGCTCCATCATATTTGTTGCGAAAGTATTGCGAAAGGAAAAAGTGGCGGTCGGAGTCATAATCCAATGCAAACAGTTCAAAATCTTGGATGGTACCCCCGCCTTGAGCAGTAACCGATTTGGTTTGTGATTTTTGCTCAGAGAAAATACCGGTTACACTGGTTTTGCCAAATTGCAACAATGCTTTTACACCAAATAAACTCTGTGCTCCACGAATCAACGAACTGTTTAGTGGCAAACTCACGTTACCTACTTCAATTTTTTGAACAATATCATCTTCAGTAGGGGTGTATTCTAATTTTACTGCGTTCTGAAATGCAAAGGTGGACTGAGTGTCATAATTAGCTGTTACCTGCAAACGGGTTCCTACTTTACCCATCAAACTCATGCTGATTCGCTGATTAAAATCAAAGGTGGTAGCGGTTCTGTTTCTGGGAGAAATGGCGGGATTATCTAATTTGGTGTAACGCAATCCCAAGTCAATTTCAACCGAACCAGATGGCTTAACGTCGATGGTGTTGCTTCCAAAAATCGAACTAAAAAATCCAGAATTTACATAATAGCGGGGGAGTAAGTCGCGTTTTGCTTCTTCTGACCCTTCTTTTTTACCATCCATAGCGTCGCCCTTCTTTTTGAAATAGTTGCGCATGGATTCCCGCAATACCAATTGGTCGTATTCTTTAGGCGTTAAAATAATGGGATAACTAATATTAAATCCATCAACCGAATTGGTATATACATACCGATCGGTAACGGGATCATACGTATAGGCTTCTAATACGCTGGGCGGATTTTTGAGGGTAAGTTTACCCAAGCTGCTGCCCGTTTTAATCGAGTCTTCGGGCTCCTCCTCTTCTACTTGTGCACTTGCTTGAAACGCACATAAAAAAACAAGACCAACTAGGAAATGCAGTAGTTTAGGAATACGTATGAACGGGTAATTATTTTTCACAAATTATAAATTTTTCAAAGCCAACTTTATCAAGGCCTCTACACTAGCATCTGGGCTATCTTTTGCCAATCGATCAACTACTTTTTCGGCTATTTTTCGATTAAACCCTAAAACTTCCAAAGCAGATAACGCTTCGTCTTTGTTTGTATTGTTTGACGACAAAGAAACTTCATCAATTTGATAGATTTTAACCACTTTCTCTTTTAAATCTAAGATGGCGCGTTGGGCTGTTTTGAGTCCAATTCCTTTTATGGATTGAATAGTTGCAACATCACCTAAAGCTAATGCTTGTATAATTTGCTTTGGATCTAATGAAGACAACATAGTTCGTGCTATACTTGCTCCAATACCCGAAACAGACAATAACAACTTAAAAAGCTCCCGCTCTGATTTTTCGACAAAACCAAAAAGCGAATGCGCATCTTCCTTGATTTGAAGATAGGTATAGAGTTTTACAAAATCACTTTGTGGCAAAAGCGCATAGGTATGCAATGAAATATGAATGTGATATCCAACCCCACCACAATCAATGACAACGTCTGTGGGGGTTTTCTCAACTAATTTACCTTGAATGTGTGCAATCATACTGAATGAAATCGAACCAAATATAGAAAAAAGAATTGGCTACAGGCCATGAATTTATTGGCTAATTAGTTGTTTGTAATTCTCGTTGTCGTTTGGCTTTTTCTTGTGCATCAACCACAGCTACTGCAGCCATGTTGACCATCTCTTCAACACTTGCTCCCAACTGAAAAATGTGAACTGGTTTGGCCATGCCTAGCATAATTGGACCAATTGAATCTACTTTATACAGTTCTTTTAATAATTTATAGGTAATGTTTGCTGATTCCAAATTAGGAAAAACCAGCGTGTTTACTTTGTGGTCAGCTAATTTTGAGAACGGAAACTTTTCCTTAAGCATGTCTGGATTTAACGCAAAATCTGCTTGGATTTCACCATCAACAATAAGTTCTGGGTGTTCCTGATGCAAATACGCTACCGCTTCTCTCACTTTTGAGGCACTACTATCGGCTGATGAGCCAAAATTTGAAAAAGAAACCATCGCGATTACGGGTTCCATACCAAACATGCGAACTGTTTTGGCTGTCATTAACGCAATCTTTGCCAAATCATCGGCTGAAGGATTGGGGTTGATAGCGGTGTCCGATAAAAACATTGGGCCACGATTAGTCATCATCATGTTAGTGGTGGCAATCAATGAAATTCCCGGCGCCTTACCAATGAGTTGCATCATGGGTTTCACAACAAGCGGATAACTGCGAGAATAGCCCGTTACAAGTGCATCTGCCTCCCCTTCATTGATCATCATTGCTGCAAAATAATTGCGCTCCCTCATCCACTTTTGTGCATCTAATAATGATATGCCTCTTCGGCGTCTTGAATTCCAAAATATATCGGCATAATGCAAGCGACGGACATCCTCTTCTTTCGTTTTGGGATCATAAATTGGCACATCTGCATCAAAACCCAGTTCTTCTTTGAGTTCTAAGATGTGTTCACGATTACCCAATAAAATTGGATATCCAATGCCTTCTTCATACACTATTTGAGCTGCTTTGAGTACAGCTAATTGATCGGCCTCAGCAAAAACAACGCGTTTGGGATCAGTTTTTGCTCGATTGGTAAGCAAACGCACCATTTTATTGTCTGAACCCAATCGTTCTAATAATTCTTCTTCGTACTTGTTCCAATCATAAATTGGATTGGTTGCTACCCCCGATTCCATAGCTGCTCGCGCTACCGCTGGCGCTACCATTGTGATTAAACGTGGGTCGAAAGGCTTGGGTATAATGTAATCGCGACCAAAAACCAATTTGGTTTCGCCATAGGCAATATTAACTTGTTCAGGTACTGATTCTTTGGCTAGGGCGGCCAAGGCCTTGACAGCGGCCATTTTCATGGCTTCATTAATTTTAGTTGCCCGCACATCAAGTGCACCTCTAAAAATGTATGGAAAGCCCAACACGTTATTTACTTGGTTGGGATGATCGGATCGTCCGGTGGCCATGATAATGTCTTTGCGGGTGGCAATGGCCAAATCGTAATCTATTTCTGGAACAGGATTAGCCATGGCAAAAACAATCGGATCTTTGGCCATACCCAATAACATTTCGGGTGTCAATATATTTCCGGCAGATAATCCTAAAAAGACATCGGCACCATGCATTGCCTGAGCCAAAGTAAGTCCTTTAAATTCCTTAGAATAACGCCGTTGTAAATCTGACAAATCGGTGCGATCATTTGATAGCAAACCATCCTTATCAAACATGATAATATGATCCGGCTTTACACCCAATAAAACATACAAATTGGCGCAAGCCAGAGCAGCAGAGCCAGCTCCCGAAACCACAATTTTTACATCTTCGATTTTCTTGTTCGCAAGCTCCAAGGCATTTAACAAGGCCGCTGACGAAATGATTGCCGTTCCGTGTTGGTCGTCGTGCATAACCGGAATATTGAGCTCAGCAACCAAACGCTGTTCAATCTCAAAAGACTCCGGTGCTTTGATATCCTCTAAATTGATTCCACCAAATGTGGGAGCAATATTTTTAACTGTTTCAATAAACGCATCGATGTCCTTTGTATCAATTTCGATATCAAATACATCAATGTCAGCAAAAATTTTAAACAACAAGGCCTTCCCTTCCATAACTGGCTTTGATGCTTCTGGACCAATATCGCCTAAACCCAATACAGCTGTACCGTTTGTGATTACTGCAACAAGATTACCTTTTGCGGTATACTTGTACACGTTGTTGATGTCTTTAGCAATCTCCAAACAAGGCTCAGCAACTCCAGGAGAATAGGCCAATGATAGATCGCGTTGGGTGGCATATTTTTTGGTGGGAACCACTTGGATTTTTCCCGGAGTGGGCTTGGCGTGATATAAAAGTGCTTCTCTTCTTTTACTAGTACTCATGGTCAACTTGGATTTATTGCGACTCGCAAAGGTAGCAGTATCAATGAAAAATGGAAATTTTTTGGTGGTTTCTTTTGCTATTATTCAGCTGTACTTTCAATCAAGTTATTGGCTAAAAAAGTTATTTCAAGAAATCAATATTGCGTTTGATTCCCTCCCACTTGGCTCTCTTGAGGGGTGAATTTTTGGCTAAAACGCCAAATGTTTCTTGGGTAATTTCTTCCCAATCTTTTTTGGTAAGGGACAATAATTCGGGGTTAGCTTGAAACTCGGGTTCCGCATGTGGTTTAGAAAATCGATTCCACGGACACACATCCTGACACACATCACAACCAAAAATCCAATCGTTCCATTGGCCCTTCATCTCGACTGGCATTTCATTTTTGAGTTCAATGGTAAAGTATGAGATGCATTTGCTGCCATCGACCACATAAGGCGCCACTATAGCTTGAGTTGGACAGGCATCAAGACAGGCCGTACACGTACCGCAATGATCGGTAGTAGGCGAGTCATAATCCAATTCGAGATCGACAATCAACTCAGCAATAAAATAAAACGAACCCACTTGTTGGGTAATCAGGTTGCTGTTTTTGCCTACCCATCCAAGGCCGCTTTTGGCTGCCCAGGCCTTGTCTAAAACCGGTGCCGAATCGACAAAAGCCCTCCCGTTTACTTCGCCGATTTCGGTTTGAATAAATTGCAACAGTTCTTTTAATTTAGATTTTATAACCGTATGGTAATCTTGTCCGTAGGCGTACTTCGAAATTTTGTAGGAATCTTCAATTTGGGGTGTTTCTGGATAATAATTGAGTAATAATGATATGACACTTTTGGCTCCATCAACCAACAAATTTGGGTTTAAGCGCTTGTCAAAATGATTGGCCATATAAGCCATTTCACCGTGGTAATTTTGATTGAGCCAACGTTCTAAGCGCGGGGCTTCGGATTCTAAAAAACCTGATTTAGAAACGCCACAGGACAAAAAACCGAGGCGTTGGGCTTCGGATTTGATCAATTGAGTGTAGTTGGTTTTATTGTTGATCATTTGCATTAGGGATTGAAGCGAATGTTTGAGCTCTTTTTGTGTAACAAAAAAGCGAGTGCGAAAAGCACGACCTCGTTTGGCAAAACGAGGAAATGCCCTAAAACAAGCCCCCTTGCACAGCTGGTCTGCTAATGCCCAAATGACGGTAGGCTTTCTCGGTAACTTCACGGCCACGCGGTGTACGCATAATGAATCCCTCTTGGATTAAAAAGGGTTCATAGACTTCTTCGATGGTTTCGCTGCTTTCTGAGACGGCAGTTGCTAGGGTAGATAAACCAACAGGACCTCCTTTAAATTTATCAATAATAGTAAGCAATATTTTATTATCCATTTCGTCAAGACCATGCAAATCAACATGAAGTGCCTCAAGTGCATACTTGGCTATTTGTATGTCGATGGTTCCATTTCCTTTTATTTGTGCAAAATCGCGTACCCTGCGCAATAAGGCGTTGGCAATACGAGGAGTTCCTCGACTTCGTCCAGCAATTTCAATGGCGGCCTCCATGGATATAGGCATTTTTAAAATGGAAGAGCTGCGTTGAACAATGGTAGTAAGCAACTCCGTATTGTAATACTGTAATCGACTTTGTATACCAAATCGAGCACGCATTGGAGCAGTAAGCAAACCCGAACGTGTTGTGGCCCCAACCAATGTGAATGGATTTAAATTAATTTGAACTGTGCGTGCATTGGGTCCCGATTCGATCATGATATCAATCTTGAAATCTTCCATGGCCGAATACAAATATTCTTCAACGATTGGACTAAGGCGATGGATTTCGTCAATAAACAATACATCACGATCATCTAAATTAGTCAGTAAGCCAGCCAAGTCACCTGGTTTATCTAACACAGGTCCTGAGGTTATTTTAATACCTACACCCAATTCATTAGCCAAAATATTGGCCAAGGTGGTTTTTCCTAAGCCCGGGGGCCCGTGAAATAAAGTGTGATCAAGCGCCTCGTTGCGTTGATTGGCGGCTTCAACAAATACTTTTAGGTTGTCTAGTATTTGCTCCTGTCCTGAAAAATCATCAAAAGCCAATGGGCGTAATTTTTTTTCAAGATCTAACTCTTCGGGGTTGAAATTGGTATTGGTTGGATTTAAATGCTCGTTCATGAAACAAATATAGGGAATTGAATAAGGAATAAAAAAGCCTTTCGGTAAGGAAAGGCTTAGTATATTTTAGTGATGTAATTCTTCTTCTCCGGGTTTCATCGGTACATTTTGTGGGACAAAATCATCGTCATGACCAGGTTTGCTGTAGTCATATGGCCAACGGTGAACGTGAGGAATTTCACCATGCCAGTTCCCGTGGATGTGTTCAATTGGCGCAGTCCATTCTAATGTATTCGACTTCCATGGGTTTTGAACTGTTCTCTCACCATAAAAAATACTGCTGAAAAAGTTATACAAGAAAACCAATTGAAAGGCTCCACCAATTAAAGCGAAAGTTGTAATCAATACATTCACATTTTGTAAATCGTCAAAAAGAGGGAAATTAGTATTGGTATAATAACGTCTTGGCAAACCTGCTAATCCGATAAAGTGCATAGGGAAAAACACACCATAGGCACATACTGCCGTTACCCAGAAATGGATATAACCCATATTCTTGTTCAACATTCTACCGAACATTTTTGGAAACCAATGGTAAATTCCAGCAAACATGCCATAAAGCGCAGATATACCCATAACAAGGTGGAAGTGTGCAACCACAAAGTAAGTATCATGCACATTGATGTCAAGTGTGCTGTCTCCTAAAATAATTCCTGTTAATCCTCCAGTAATAAAAGTAGAAACTAGACCAATTGAGAACAACATGGCTGGGTTCAACTGCAAATTACCTTTCCACAAAGTGGTGATGTAATTAAATGCTTTAACAGCTGATGGAATGGCAATAAGCAAAGTTGTAAAGGTAAATACAGATCCTAAAAACGGGTTCATGCCTGAAATAAACATGTGGTGACCCCATACAATTGTTGATAAAAAAGCAATAGCTAGGATTGACATAATCATGGCACGATAACCAAAAATGGGTTTACGTGAATTAGTAGCAATTACTTCAGATGTAATTCCAAGAGCAGGCAATAAGATAATGTACACCTCAGGGTGACCTAAAAACCAAAATAAATGTTCAAACAATACAGGTGAACCTCCTTGGTAATGTAAAACTTCACCGGCAATGTATATGTCAGACAAGAAGAATGAAGTACCAAAACTTCTATCCATAATCAACAACAAGGCAGCTGATAATAAAACAGGGAATGATATTACTCCAATAATTGCTGTTACAAAGAATGCCCAAATCGTCAATGGTAGTCTTGTCATTGACATTCCTTTGGTTCTCAAATTAATTACAGTTACGATGTAATTCAAAGATCCCAATAGAGAAGCTGCAATAAATATGGCCATGGATACCAACCACAAAGTCATTCCCGCACCTGATCCGCTTATAGCTTGAGGCAAGGCGCTTAAAGGAGGATAAACAGTCCATCCGGCTGATGCTGGACCTGATTCAACAAATAAGGAAACAACCATGATGACACTTGATAGGAAAAACAACCAATATGAAATCATGTTTAAGAGTCCAGATGCCATATCGCGCGCACCAATTTGAAGTGGAATTAACAGGTTACTAAATGTTCCACTCAAGGCAGCAGTGAGTACAAAGAAAACCATTATTGTACCATGAATTGTAACCAATGCAAGGTATCTATCGTTTGATAAAACACCATTTGGAGCATAGCTCTCACCTAAAAACAGTTTAAATACTTGAAATGACTCTTCTGGCCATGCCAATTGCAATCTAAACAAAATAGAAATTGCTACACCAATTACACCCATAATGATACCAGTAATTAAATACTGTTTAGCAATCATTTTGTGATCTA
The DNA here is from genome assembly GCA_018883065.1 of Flavobacterium sp. Lineage (GTDB taxonomy): Bacteria > Bacteroidota > Bacteroidia > Flavobacteriales > Flavobacteriaceae > Flavobacterium. The sequence goes on along the minus strand of VEQT01000001.1, from coordinate 32,300 downwards.
TAGAAAATATGTATTTGGTTACAAATGTATCTTTATGGTGGTGTTCATGATCATGATCGTGTGCATGATCGTGTGCGTGATCTAGAGCTTCTGCTGACATAGGTTATAGTTCTTAAATTAGTGTATAAAATTATTTTACAAGGGCAGCCATATTTGTAGGCTTAACAGCCAAACTATCTACTTTTTTTGAGTCGGCACTCTCGGTAGCAGGAGCAGCAGCTGCAAGTAATTCTTCTTTTATCGTTTTTTGAGTGGCCAACCACTTTTTGTATTCTTCGGGCGTATCCACTACTATTTTCATTTGCATGTTATAGTGTGAAGCACCACAAATTTTATTGCAAAGTAACAAATAGTCAAAGGTATACGGATCTAAAGCAGGTAAACCTTTGGCAACTAATTCAATACTTTTCTTTGCTCTAATTGCGTTTATGTTAGCTACCTTCTCTTGCATAAATTCCATGTCTCTCATTTGCTGAGTAGTATAGATAGGCTCAAATGCAAACTGAGTAACCATACCAGGCACACAATTCATTTGTGCTCTAAAATGAGGCATAAATGCAGAGTGCAAAACATCTTGCGAACGCATTTTGAATAATATCTTTTTACCAACTGGAAGATGCAGTTCAGTTACCACTTTGTCATCTTGTGCATTGGGATCCGCAGCATCAACACCTAACGCATTTACTCCATCAATATAACGAACATTGGCTTTACCTAATACATTGTCTTCTCCAGAATATCTTGCTTTCCAATTAAATTGTTGAGCATATAATTCGATTTCGATAACTTCCTCGTCTTCATCAACAAACATGATGTTAGTCCATGCATATAATCCATATAAAATCAATCCAGCTAAAACGATAGCAGGAATAATGCTCCAAATGAATTCAAGTTTATTATTGTCAGCAAAATACAAGGCTGTGTTTCCTTCTTTACCGCGGTATTTGAAGGCAAAATAATGCAAAAAGGCTTGGGTAACAGTTTGTACAAAAAATATAAGTAACCAAGTAATGTTCATTAAACTATCTACAGTAGATCCATGAGCTGATGCTGGCGTATGTAGAACCAAACCACCCCACTTAAGTAAACCGTAAATGGTAAACACATAGATAAAAGCCAAGAAACCAAACATTAGGTACCCTTGCACATTATTATCATTATCAGTTGCAATTTGAGAACTTTGCTTTACACCCACTTGGGTTAAATCAAAAATCTTCGTCAATTGCCATAAAGCAACAGCCAATAAAACTAAAACTATAATTATCAACAAACTTGTCATCTGTTTTTACTTTAAATATTAATAATGAAAATGTTTACTTTCTTCAATGAAAGGATTACGTTTTGGGAACAAAGGTGCTTTTGTCAATGCTGTAAAAACAACATAAATGAATAAACCAAGGAAGAAAGCCAATGAACCTATTTCAGGAATTCCAATGAACCATTGATCACCAACAGTAGCCGGCATGATCATATTAAAGAAATCAACATAGTGACCAAAAAGAATCACAATTCCAGCCATAACCAACACCCAAGTAATGCGTTTAAAATCGGTATTGATTAAGATAAGAACAGGGAAAATAAAATTCATAGCAACCGCACCGAAGAAAGGCAAATTGTAAAGTTCAATGCGCGTTACAAAATAAGTAACTTCCTCAGGGATATTAGCATACCAAATAAGCATGAACTGTGAGAACCATAAATAAGTCCAAAAAACACTGATTCCAAACATGAATTTAGCCAAATCGTGGATATGACTAGTATTCACGTGCTCTAAGTAACCTCTATCTTTTAAGTACAATGTTACCATACAAATTGTGGTAATTCCGCTTACAAAGAAACTAGCAAATACGTACCATCCAAATAATGTACTAAACCAATGTGGATCAAATGACATGATCCAATCCCATGACATGATTGATTCTGATACGATGAAGAATACGAGGAACATAGCGGATATATTGAAGTTTTTCTTGTAAAAAACATTGTCTGATGCTTCATCTTGAGCCAAACAATTTTTACGAGAGTAATACCGGTATAAATTCCATCCAATTAAAAATAGAGCTGCACGAACAATCCAAAATGGAAAATTCAAATAGCCAGCTTTATTTTGAATTAATTTATCATGGGCTACAACCTCAGGATCCAACCAAACAAATAAATGATTAAAATGCAAGCCACACAAAACCAATAAGATAAAAAACAATACAGATCCCCAAGGTAGGTATGCTGTGATTCCTTGCATTACTCTAAACAAAACGGGTGACCAACCCGCTTGAGCAACTTGTTGGATACCATAAAATACTAATACACCTAAAGAAATCAACATAAAGAAGATACAAGCTACATAAACTGCAGACCATGGCTTGTTTTGTAATTGGTGCAATACGTGAGTAAGATGTTCTTGATGTGCTGCATGTGCATCCTCATGAGGATGTACTGGTGCAGCATGTGTAACTGCCTGTGGAGCAACATGTGTTGAATCATGTGTGGTAGAATCAGTTGCTACAGATGCAGCCTCAACTGGAGTTGAATGAGATTCAGCTGGATGAGCAGCGGGTACCACTTTGTGAGCAGGAGCGTCATGATGACCGTGAGCATCAGCTACAAGTATTTTTTCAACTTCTTCAATATTTTTTGGTGCGCTTAAAAAACCATATCCTATCCCAAGAATACCCAGTATCATGAGAACAAAAGAAAAATTTCTTAATTTACTTGAAAATGTATACATATCTATTCAGATCAGTTATTCGTTGATTATAATTCACTTTTTAATTTCAACACATAACTGGCTACTAACCATCGCTCATGTGCATTCAATTGATTGGCGTAAGAACCCATGGCATTCAAACCATACGTTTGTACGTGAAAAATACTTCCCACTGTAATTGTGGGTCTGTCTTTGTAGCTTGGAACACCAAGGTATTTGCCTTGCGTAACTAACTTACCTTTGCCGTCTCCAGCATTACCATGACAGATGCCACAATAAATCTCATATAATTCTTTTGCTTTATCCATATCTACATGAGCTGAATCAAGTGGAGATGTAAAATTGGTCTTGGATAACTCATAGCCTTCCGTCGTATTTGGATAGGCGTATACTTCTTGACCACGGTTTATAGTGCCTTCAACAGGTAACTGACCTTCTTTGCCGTTTTTAAATGCATTTGACTCTGCATACGTTTCGTATCCAACAGACTCATACATATTTGGCATGTACTGATAATTTGGTTTTGACTTATCGTGACAAGCGGTTACAACACCAGCAAAACACACTAAAAGAGATAGTTTATATATACTTTTCATAGTACTATTAATGCTTTTCGATTACTTTGACTTCAACAGCTCCGGTACTTTGGAAAAAACTCACCAATTCGGTTTCGTTGTCATGTACAGCCACTTCCATTAAAAAGTGGTCATCTGTGGTACGTACATCAGGATTTTCGGCTTGTTTAAATGGCCATAATCTACTTCTCATGTAAAAGGTGATTACCATTAAGTGAGCAGCAAAAAACACGGTCATTTCAAACATTACAGGAACAAAAGCGGGCATGTTTTGGATGTAAGCAAAACTTGGTTTGCCACCAATATCTTGTGGCCAATCTTGAATCATAATATAATTCATCATGGTTGTAGCTACCGATAATCCAATACAACCGTAAATAAATGCACAGATAGCCAAACGAGTTGGAGCTATTCCCATAGCTTTATCTAATCCGTGAACAGGGAAAGGAGTGAATACTTCTTCTATATGATGATGCGCAGCACGGGTTTTCTTAACCGCGTCCATTAATACATCATCGTCATTGTAAAGGGCGTAAATTACTTTATTACTCATGATGTGAATCTTTATTAGCTTCTCTTTGTTTTTTATAGTTTTCTCCAGATGTTTTCAAAATTGTTTTCACTTCAGCTTGAGCAATCACAGGGAATGAACGAGCATACAACAAGAACAAAACAAAAAAGAAACCAATTGTACCAATGAATATTCCAATATCAACAAAGGTTGGGGAGAACATCGTCCAAGAAGATGGAAGGTAATCACGGTGTAATGAAGTTACAATGATTACAAAACGCTCAAACCACATACCAATATTTACTACAATTGAAATAATAAAGGAGAACATAATGCTAGTACGTAATTTTTTAAACCACATGAACTGAGGAGAAAACACATTACAGGTCATCATAGACCAATATGCCCACCAGTATGGACCTGTTGCGCGATTCAAGAAAGCATATTGCTCGTATTCTACACCTGAATACCAAGCCACAAATAACTCAGTGATGTACGCAACACCTACAATAGAACCTGTAATCATAATTACAATGTTCATTAATTCGATGTGTTGAATGGTAATATAAGCCTCTAAATTGGATACTTTACGCATGATGATCAACAAGGTATTTACCATAGCAAATCCTGAGAATACGGCACCAGCCACAAAATAAGGCGGGAAAATCGTGGTATGCCAACCCGGAATTACAGAGGTTGCAAAGTCAAAGGATACAATGGTGTGAACCGATAATACCAAAGGAGTAGCTAATCCAGCCAATACCAATGAAACTTCTTCGAAACGTTGCCAATCTTTTACGCGTCCACTCCATCCAAAACTCAAGATGGTATAAATTCTTTTGGTAAATGGTGTAACTGCGCGGTCTCTAAGCATTGCAAAATCAGGCAATAACCCGGTCCACCAAAATACAAGCGAAACAGACAAGTAAGTAGAGATAGCAAATACGTCCCACAACAACGGGGAATTAAAGTTTACCCATAAAGAGCCAAATTGATTTGGAATTGGAAGTACCCAATAGGCCAACCAAGGACGGCCCATGTGAATAATTGGAAATAAACCAGCTTGAATTACTGAGAAGATTGTCATCGCCTCTGCTGAACGGTTAATGGCCATTCTCCAACGTTGACGGAAAAGCAACAATACGGCCGAAATCAAAGTTCCAGCGTGACCGATACCTACCCACCATACGAAATTGGTAATATCCCAAGCCCAGCCAATGGTTTTGTTTAATCCCCAAGTTCCAATACCAGTTGAAACAGTGTATATTATACAGCTAAGTCCCCAAAGAAAAGCTGCTAAAGCAATTGAAAATACAATCCACCAGTGTTTGTTGGCTTTTCCTTCGACAGGTGCTGCTACATCAACGGTTACATCGTGATAAGATTTATCACCTATAACTAAAGGTTTTCTAATGGGTGCTTCGTAGTGAGACGACATAATCCTTTATCTTGTTTATTAATAATTTACGAATTTCTAACTTTTACGTGATAGAACACATTTGGCTTAGTACCCACATGCTCCAATAAATGATACATTCTGTTTTCGGCAGCCAATTCAGCTACTTTACTTTCTTTGTCATTTACATCTCCAAATACCATAGCTCCAGACGAACATGCTTTTGAACAAGCGGTTTGGAATTCACCATCTTTGATTGCTCTTCCTTCGTTTTTGGCTTTTAATATGGTAGCTTGTGTCATTTGAATACACATCGAACATTTTTCCATAACTCCACGTGAACGTACATTCACATCAGGATTGATGACCATACGACCTAAATCGTCATTCATGTGGAAATCAAACTCGCTATTTTGACTGTATAAGAACCAGTTAAAACGACGTACTTTATATGGACAGTTGTTGGCGCAGTAACGGGTACCTACGCAACGGTTATAGGCCATATGATTTTGACCTTGACGACTATGCGAAGTAGCTGCTACAGGGCAAACAGTTTCACAGGGTGCATGGTTACAATGTTGACACATTACGGGTTGGAAAGCAACTTGTGGGTTGTCAGCAGGTTGTTCCATCTGACCAAATCCACCCAAAGATCCTTTGTCACCAAATAAGCCTTTGAAACTTTCTTTTTTCTCATCGTCTTGCGCAAACGTGTCTTCTGATGAATAATATCTATCGATGCGCAACCAATGCATATCACGACTTCTACGTACTTCAGATTTTCCAACAACAGGGACGTTATTTTCAGCGTGGCAAGCAATAACGCAAGCGCCACAACCTGTACAAGCGTTCAAATCGATAGATAAGTTAAAATGGTGACCAACTGAACGGTCAAATGATTCCCATAAATCAACTTTGGTTGCTTCAACTTCTTTGTGATCTAAGGAAACCATTGGAACTACATTCCACTCTTTAGCATCTTTAGTATTGAATATTTCAAGGGTAGTTTCTTTGATAATATCCCCTCTACCCATTAATGTTTTTTGTGATTGAACACAAGCAAATTCGTGCTCACCGCTTGCTTTTGAAATACTTACCGCTTGTACATTATTGAAACTTTGGTACAAAGCATAGGCATTAACACCCACTTGCATTTCTTCTTTCAAAGCAGCTTTTTTACCGTAACCCAAAGCTAATCCAACTGTTCCATTGGCTTGTCCTGGTTGAACGATTACCGGCACATTTGATAGTGTAACGCCATTTGCGGTAATATTCGCATAACTTCCGTTAAGACCACCGTTGGCTACATTGTTGTTTTGCAATCCTAATTTTTCAGCATCAGCTCTTGACACGCTTAGGTAATTGTCCCAAGACACACGCGTAATGGGATCCGGTAATTCTTGCAACCAAGGATTGTTTGCTTGTTGACCATCTCCTAAAGCTGTTTTGGTATACAATATTAATTCAAACCCTTTGGCTGATGATGCACCAATTAAAGCGGATGCTACTGATGCATAATTTACAGCTACAGGAGTTAATCCTGCAGATGCCCCTACATATACGCCATCATGCAAAACAGTATTCCAAGATGAACCTGATGCAATGCCAGAGGCAGAAGCTTGAAGGTAGTTATAGTAAGAAGTAGTATTTCCACAAAGAGACAATAAACAATCTTGAAATTGTTTGGTGTCAAAAAGTGGACGGATGGTTGGTTGTTGTAGTGAATAAGTTCCTTTAGTAAGCATAAAATCATTCCATGACTCTAAATAGTGAGGAACGGGTGCAGCAATTGAAGTAATTGAAGCTGTTTCGTCTTCTTTTAAGCTAAAGGCTGCAGTAGTAGTAACTTTTTTCATGGCAGCTTCAAATCCTAGAGAAGCAGGCATTGAGTAAACAGGGTTTATACCACTCATGATCAGGGTGTGTACAGCTCCTGATTTCATCTCAGCCACTAGTTGAGCCACTTTTTCAGCTGAACCTTTTCTGATTTGGCGTGTTCCAACAGTTGAAAAAGCTTCACTAGCTAGGGCTTGATTGATTGCCAATACAAGTAACTGTGCGTTTTTATCTTGAATTCCTGATACCAAAACTCCTTTTGATCCAGCGGCTTTTAATTGCTGAGCTGCTTTTTGAACAGCGGCATCATTAACCGTTTTGGTTGTTGCTATTCCAGAATTTGTAATGGCATTATAAATAGAAACTAAAGCCTGCTTTTGATCGGCAACCGTCATCGGTATGCGCTTATCTGCAGCAGCCCCTGACAAAGTCATGTTGGCCTCAAATTGATAATGGCGTGACATTTTACCGTTTTTTGGAACACGACCTTGCGCATACCCGGCATTGTAATTTCCACCTTGCCAATCGCCTAAGAAATCAGCACCAATAGAAACGATTAAATTTGATTTAGAGAAATCGTAGTCTACTAAAGCTCTTTCTCCGTATACTGTTTCAAATGCATCCAATGCAGTTGATTCTGAAACAGCATCATAAACTACATGTTTAGCATTTGAATTTTGAGATATAAATTCAGCAATTAATTTTTCGGTAGAAGGAGATGCCAAAGTACCTGTAAGGATAACAACTTGTTTTCCTTTGGCTTTGGCTTCGGCTACACTCGATTTTAATGCGGAATCTACTTGAGCCCAAGTTGCAGATTTACCTGCTATTTTGGGTTGTTTCAATCGCATGCTGTCATACAAAGACAAAATAGACGCATGTGCTCTAGCATTAGCGGTGAATTTTGCGCCCGCTAGTGTATTGTTGTCAATTTTAATTGGACGACCTTCTCTTGTTTTAACCAATAAATTAGCAAAATCAAATCCGTCAAAAAAGGAGGTAGCATAGTAATTGGAAACCCCTGGAATGATTTGTTCCGGTTGAATTACATACGGAATTGATTTGTGTACTGGTCCTTCACAAGCGGCTAACGATGCAGCAGCAGTTGAGAAACCAACATACTTTAAGAAATCACGACGTGTAGTTGATGAATCCGTTAACGCATTCTTGTTTCCTAAAAATTCATCTGTTGGGATTTGCTCAACAAATTCATTATTTCTAAGCGCCTCAACAATAGAACTAGTTTCGTTTAGCTCTTCAACACTTTTCCAGTATTTTTTGTTTGATGACATTGTATATAAATATTAGCTCTTAATAATTTTTTTTTAATAGTGGCATTTACCACACTCTAAACCTCCCATTTGCGCAGCTGTCAATTTGGTCACGCCGTATTTTTTAGAAAGCTCTTCGTGGATTTTTGTGTAGTACTCATTTCCTTCCATTTTCACTTCTGTTTTGCGGTGACAACTAATACACCAACCCATAGTTAGAGGAGCAAATTGTTTTTGGATTTCGTACGTCTGAACTGGTCCGTGACATGTCTGACATTCAATGCCGGCTACTGTTACGTGCTGTGAGTGATTGAAGTAAACAAAATCAGGCAAGTTGTGAATTCGCACCCATTTAACTGGCTGCGTTTTACCAGTGTATTTTTGAGTAGCTACATCCCATCCTACAGCGGTATATAATTTTTGGATTTCACCGTCATAAAATGCTTTTGAATATTCAGCAGTGGCAGTTGTATCAGACACTTCATTGATGTTTTTGTGGCAATTCATACACACATTTAAAGAAGGTATACCTGCATTTTTACTCACGCGAGCAGCAGAGTGGCAATATTTACAGTTTATACCATTGCTTCCAGCATGAATTCGGTGTGAATAATGAATAGGTTGAACCGGCTCATAATCTTGATCTACTCCTACTTGCATAAGGTAACCATACACAAAATAGGCACTAGCCAACAAGAGTAATATCGCGCTTACTAAAACTAAAAATTGATTCTGTGCAAATGCTTTCCAAATGGGTGTTGATTTTTGTTTTTCAGCTACTTCAATACCATTGGCTTTTGCAATTTTAACCAAAATATTATTCACCAAATACAACATCACAATTAACATCAACATCACAACAGTTAATGCAGCAAGTATGAGGTCGTTTGACACACCTCCTTGATTGGTTTGTGTTCCTGGAGGTGCTGCATTTGTAGCAGCTACAGGCTCTGCTTTTGGTTCTGAAGTATACGCAATGATGTTGTCAATGTCTTGATTCGACAATTGCGGGAAAGCGGTCATAACCGACTTGTTGTTTTCTTCAAAAACTTTTACCGCTTTGGCATCACCTGACTTAATTAATTCCGAACTATTTTTTACCCATTTGTACAACCAAGCCATGTCGTATTTATTGGCTATTCCACGAAGTGCAGGACCTGTAGCTTTTGCGTCTAATTTGTGACATGCCGCACAATTGGCATTAAACAATTCTTTTCCTTTTGCGGCATCACCACCAGCTGCCGGAGCAGCCATTGCTGTTGAAGTGGCTGGATCTGCTGCTGGAGCAGCGGGCGCAGGAGTTTGTGCAAAAGAAATAAAGGAAATGGACAGCGAAAGTGCTATGCTTAAAAACAGTACTCTTGAAATCGAATTATGGTTACCCACTTTTTTCATATTTTGTAATGATTATCGACTAAAAATGGCGTATTTGTTGATTGTTTGACAATAATTAAAAATACGTCTTATTTAAAAACTCGCACAAAAATACGACTTAAGAACTATTCTCAAAACCTTAAAATAGTCTTAAATAACAATTTATATTAATTCTAAATAATATAAATCCCGCGTGAATTTCAATAAACTGTACATTTGCATAAAAATCAATTCATTATGAATGTAGCAGCCACAAAACAGCTCGTTTATCTATTGCTAATTTTAACGTTTTTTGCCTCAAAAAGTATTGCGCAACGCGATGTAAATTTTGTTCAACAAGATCCAAAAATTGAAGCCTTAGTAGCAGAAAAAAGAAAAGTAAATTCCTCTATAACCATAACCGATAAATACAAAATACAACTTTTTTCAGGCGAGAGCGAAACAGCAAAAAAAACCCTTGTTAACTGTCGAAAAGAATTCAAATACTTAGATGCAACCATTGTATTTAGCACACCCTCTTACAAAGTTTGGATTGGAAATTTTAAATCGCGATTGGAGGCCGAAAAAAACCTACTTGAACTGAAAAAAAAATACCCAAACGCTTTTATTATTCGACCTAATAAATAAAAAAGGCGTCCCAAACAGGAACGCCTTCAGTTTATTTTAAAACCGATTACTTCAATTTTTTCTTCACTGCAACTTCTTGGAATGCCTCAATAATATCGAGCTCTTCAATGTTGTTATAGTTCTTAATTTGAATACCGCAATCGTATCCTTTTGCTACTTCTTTAACGTCATCTTTGAAACGCTTCAAGGTGGCCAATTCTCCTGTAAATACTACCACCCCTTCGCGAATGATTCGAATACGGGAGTTTCGGAATATTTTTCCATCGGTAACCATACAACCCGCAATCGAACCGACTTTTGAAATTTTGAATATCTCTCTAATTTCTGCGGTACCCGTAATTTCTTCTTTCATTTCTGGCGACAACATACCTTCCATGGCATCTTTCAAGTCATCGATAGCATCATAAATAATCGAGTAATTTCGGATGTCAATTTCTTCTTTATCAGCCAATTGTCTTGCATTTCCTGCTGGTCGTACGTTAAACCCAATAATGATTGCATCAGATGCCGAAGCCAACATAACATCCGTTTCGGTAATTGCACCAACTCCTTTATGAATAATGTTAATTTGGATTTCTTCTGTAGACAATTTTGAAAACGAATCAGACAAGGCTTCAACCGAACCGTCCACGTCACCTTTTAAGATGATATTCAATTCTTTAAACTGGCCCAATGCGATACGTCGTCCAATTTCGGCCAAGGTAATGTGACGCTGGGTTCTCACCGACTGTTCACGCATCAATTGGGTACGTTTGGCAGCTATTGCTTTGGCTTCTCTTTCGTCGTCAAACACATTAAATTTATCTCCAGCTGTTGCAGCGCCATCCAATCCCAATACAGAAACTGGCGTCGACGGACCTGCTTGAAGCACTACGTGCCCTCGCTCATCGTGCATCGCTTTGATTTTTCCGTGGTGTTTTCCGGCCAATAGATAATCTCCAATTTTCAATGTTCCATTCTGAACCAAGATAGTCGAGACATATCCTTTCCCTTTATCTAAGAATGCTTCAACTACTGTACCAGAAGCCAATTTATTTGGATTGGCTTTCAAGTCAAGAATTTCAGCTTCTAACAATACTTTTTCTAACAATTCTTTTACCCCAGTTCCTGCTTTGGCCGAAATGTCATGCGATTGAATTTTACCTCCCCAATCTTCAACCAATAAATTCATACCCGCCAAACGTTCCTTGATTTTCTCCGGATTGGCATTGGGTTTGTCAATTTTATTGATGGCAAAAATGATCGGAACACCCGCAGCTTGTGCGTGGCTTATCGCTTCTTTCGTTTGAGGCATGATGTCGTCATCGGCAGCAATTACAATGATAGCAATATCAGTAACTTGGGCTCCACGTGCACGCATCGCGGTAAACGCCTCGTGACCCGGAGTATCTAAGAAAGCGATTTTTTGTCCATTATCTAAAGTTACTCCATATGCTCCAATGTGTTGTGTAATTCCTCCAGACTCACCCGCAATTACATTTTCTTTACGAATGTAATCAAGTAAGGAAGTTTTTCCGTGATCAACGTGTCCCATTACAGTCACAATTGGAGCACGGTACACTAAATCTTCTGGCGCATCTTCTACAACCTGAATAGACTCTTCTAAATCAGTCGTGATAAATTCAACTTCATATCCAAACTCATCGGCTACGATAGTCAATGTTTCTGCATCCAAACGCTGGTTCATGGTAACCATAATACCCAAAGACATACACGTTCCAATTACTTTGGTAATAGGCACATCCATCATGGTTGCAATTTCTCCTACTGTAACAAATTCCGTTACTTTAATGGTTTTGCTTCCTTCTTCGATGGCACGTTGTTCCTCGTCTGATTTTTGACGGTGCGTTTCGCGTTTATCTCTACGGTATTTGGCCGCTTTTGATTTGTTTCCTTTCCCTTGAAGTTTTTCTAAGGTTTCACGAATTTGGTTTTTCACCTCTTCTTCTGTAGGCTCAACCTTGGCAACAATGGCCGGACGAGCTCCTTTTACAAATCCGGGTCGAGATGATCGATCACCGGGCGCGTTGGGTGAAATTTTATTTGGATTGGCACCTCCTTGCACACCTGGGCGAACTTCACCTGGCTTTAAAGGAATGCGTTTGCGTTTGTTTTTATTGGCGTCACCCGGTTTATTGGGCACAATTTTTGGTTCCTCTTTTTTCTTTTTGGGCTTATTGAATTGCGATAAATCAATAGTTTGACCGGTTAGGGTAGCCCCAGATAATTTTTGATATTGAGTAGTAAATGATTCTTCTGCAGTCTCTTTTGCTTGATCAGTAGCTGGTTCTATTGGAGTAGACGCTACTTCAAGTTTTGTTTCTTTTACAGGCGCTTCAGCTACTGGAGCAGGCTTCTTCGGGTCTAAATCTATAGTCCCTACTTGCTTTGGCCCTGATACAGTTGCTTTGGCTTTGATAACCTCCAACCGTTGACGCTCTTCGTCGGCTTTGCGTTTGTCTTCAATTTCTTTTTCGCGTTCAATGCGCAAGGCTTCTTTCTCTTTTCTTTTCTCTTCACTCACTTCTAAAGAAGCAGCCTTGTTCCCTTTGTCACCCGCAAATTCATTTTGTAAAATACTGTATTCTGCATCCGAAATTTTAGCATTGGGATTGGCATCAATAGCAATTCCTTTATCCTTAAGATAATCTACTGCTCTTTCTAAGGAAATATTTAACTCCCTTAGAACCTTGTTTATTCGTACTACTCTTTCTTCAGACATAAAAATCTTTTATTTATCGTAATTTTTGTTGTGTATTGCTTGGGGAAACAGGATTAGCTATTGAATTCCTCGTTTAAAATTTTCATCACTTCCAAAATGGTTTCTTCTTCCAAGTCGGTTCTGCGCACCAAATCAGCTAAGTCTTGTTTCAATATACTTCTGGCGGTATCCAAACCGATTTTAGCAAACTCGTCAATTACCCAGCCATCTATTTCATCTGAGAATTCAGTCAATTCTACGTCATCTTCTTCTTCAGCAATTACACCCTCACGGATTACATCCAATTCATATCCGGTAAGCAAACCTGCCAATTTAATGTTGTGGCCTCCACGTCCAATTGCTTTTGACACTTCTTCCAATTTCAAGTACACATCAGCTCGTTTGGTCTCTTCGTTGATTTTGATGGAAGACACTTTAGCGGGACTTAATGCACGAGTAATATACAATTGGGTGTTGGTTGTATAATTGATTACGTCAATATTTTCATTGCCTAATTCACGAACGATTCCATGAATACGAGATCCTTTCATTCCCACACAAGCACCTACAGGATCAATACGATCATCATAAGAATCTACGGCAACTTTTGCTTTTTCTCCCGGAATACGCACCACGTTTTTCACCATGATCAAGCCGTCAAACACTTCTGGAATTTCTTGCTCAAACAATTTTTCCAAGAACTTGTCTGAAGTTCTAGACATAATGATTTGTGGTTTGTTGCCTTTTAATTCTACGTTTTCAATAATTCCACGCACATTGTCTCCTTTACGGAAAAAATCAGAAGGAATTTGTTTTTCTTTGGGAAGTACAATTTCATTTCCTTCGTCGTCAACCAAAATAACCACTCTTGGGCGCACGTGATGCACTTCGGCAGTATAAATTTCGCCAATTAAATCTTTAAATTGTTTGTATAAATTGGTATTGTCGTGTTCGTGAATTTTAGAAATCAAGTTTTGACGTAAGGCCAAAATTGCTCTACGACCTAAATCAATCAATTTTACCTCTTCAGAAACCTCTTCGCCAATTTCAAAATCGGGTTCAATTTTACGTGCTTCTGTTAAAGTGATTTCTTCGTTTTCTAGATCCAAATCATCATCAGCTACAATCACGCGACGACGCCAGATTTCCATATCTCCCTTATCTGGATTAATGATGATGTCAAAATTATCATCTGAGCCAAATTTTTTCTTCAATGCATTTCTAAACACATCTTCTAAAATCGCCATAAGCGTTACACGATCAATTAGTTTATCGTCTTTAAACTCTGAAAATGAATCGATTAATGCTAAATTTTCCATGCCAACTTTTTAATTTAAAATGTTACTGTAACAATTGCTTCTTTTATATCTGTATACGGAATCTGTTGTTCCTTTTGTACGGTTTCTTTGCCTTTACCAATCTTTTTGGGCTCTCTCGCTTCCCATGCCAAGGTAATATGGCTTTCGTTTGCAGCTACCAATTCGGCTTCGATGGTTGCTGTGGCTAATTTTACGATGAGTGTACGACCAATGTTTTTTACATATTGACGCACCAATTTTAAAGGTGATCCAACGCCAACCGAGGCCACTTCAAGTGCAAAATCTTGCTCTTCGCGATCTAAGTTGTGTTCAATGGCACGACTAATATCAATACAATCTTGCAACTGTACGCCCTGATCTCCATCGAGTGTTACCACAATTTTATTGGCATCGTTTACCGATAACTCGATTAAAAACAAATCTGGTTTTTCGGCTAAACCCGCTTGCAACAATTGGTGTACCTTTTCTTTGAATGTCATCGTGTTATAAAAAGAGGGAAGCATTGCTTCCCTCATTAATTCGTTTCGCTATCTAAATAACGGTGCAAATATATACTTTTTTTCAATATGACAAATATCATTAAATAGTAAATGCAAATAATTTACCTTTGAAGTATTCTAAAATTAAACCAAACACCTCGTAATATGAAAAAGATATTAGTTCCTACCGATTTTTCGCAACATGCTGAATACGCCTTGCGTGTAGCAGCACAATTGGCAAAAGCCAACAACAGTGAAATTATACTATTGCATATGCTAGAATTGCCTCACCAAGGAAGTGATGCGCTAAGTGGCGGAAGTGCTATCCCCGAAATTATGTTTTTCAAAAATAGAGCCATTGAGCGCTTGGAAACTCTTATGGATGCTGATTTCTTAAAAGGCATCGAAGTATCTGAAATTATACAATTTGAAAAAGCCTTCGAAGGAATTCTAGCTCTAAGCAAAAAAAATGATATTGATTTTATTGTAATGGGTTCGCATGGAGCGTCTGGATTTCAAGAATTATTCATCGGTTCAAACACCGAAAAAGTGGTTCGCTTCTCGGATGTACCAGTATTAGTAATCAAAAATGAAACACCAAATTTCACCGCATCAAACTTTGTTTTTGCCTCTGATTTCTCAGATGAAATTAAAGCCCCTTTTGCTAAATTGGTTGCATTAGCCAACACATTTAATTCCCATTTAGATTTAGTGATGATTAATACGCCCAACAGCTTCAAACCTACACATGTGGCCGAAAGCATGATGGCTGGATTTATTAAAGGGTTTGATTTAACCAACTACAGTACACATATCTATAATGATGTGAATGTAGAAAAAGGCATCTTAAACTTTGCCAATGCCGTAAACGCCGACTTAATTGGCCTATGCACACACGGGCGCACCGGTTTCTCGCACTTCTTCAATGGCAGCATCAGCGAAGATTTAGTGAACCATGCGGTAAGACCAGTGGTGACGTTTAAAATTTAATTATCCAACTAAAAAATTCCAAAAAAGAAATTCCAAAAAAGAAATTCCAATAGCGAGTCTTCGGAACCAACTTAAAGGAACTGGATATAAAACAAAAAATCCCGCGAGTTGCGGGATTTTTTTTGTTGGTCTACTAGGACTCGAACCTAGAAAGACGGCACCAAAAACCGTAGTGTTACCATTACACCATAGACCAATTCCATTGCTGTAAAGCGAGGGCAAATTTAATACAAATTTTATTTTAAGCAAATAAATCCTATTTTTTTATTTGAATTCTTCAAACCCAAGAATACCGGAAGTTGCGATTAATTTTCTTAGCCAATAAAAGCCAGCGACATAGCTACTAATTGGCAATAGAAAATTTTGTTAAGGCACCCTGCGGTACGCAAAAAAATAGTTTCTTTGTGGCGTTCAAAAAAACAGTAATCCCATGATGTCAGCACAATTCAACTATACAAAATGGAACACCCTACTTGGATGGGTAGCCTTTTTTATTGCCTTAGTTACCTATTCCCTTACCGTAGAGCCTACCATGAGTTTTTGGGATTGTGGCGAATACATTGCTACGGCAGCCAAATTAGAAGTAGGCCATCCGCCGGGAGCACCTTTGTTTCAAATGGTGGGCGCATTTTTTTCGCTCTTTGCACTCAACGCCAAGCAAATTGCCTTAATGGTAAATATGGTTTCTGTTTTTTCGAGCGCCTTTACCATCTTGTTTATGTTTTGGTCATCTACCCTAATCTTGCGCAAAATTTTACAGCGATTCAATAACAACAGCGACTCGTCTGATTTGGTTATTTTAGGAAGCTCTTTTATTGGGGCCTTGGCCTACACTTTTTCTGATAGTTTTTGGTTTAACGCCGTCGAAGCCGAGGTATATGCCATGGCTTCTTTATTTATCTCCTTGTTGTTTTGGTTAGGCTTACGTTGGGAACAAGACATGCATACACCACGCGGAAACAAATGG
The DNA here is from genome assembly GCA_018883065.1 of Flavobacterium sp. GTDB lineage: Bacteria > Bacteroidota > Bacteroidia > Flavobacteriales > Flavobacteriaceae > Flavobacterium. The sequence goes on along the minus strand of VEQT01000001.1, from coordinate 15,547 downwards.
CTGTTGGTTATTGCTTTGTTGGTGGGCTTGTCATTTGGTGTGCATTTTATGGCGCTACTGACTATACCCTCAATTGGGTTTTTATATTACTTTAAAAACTACAAAACCATTACACTCAAAAACTTCATTGTGGCCAATGTTGTTGTGGTTTCGATCTTGCTTTTCATCTTCAAATTATTACTTCCGCTCACCATGGCTTTGTTTGCCAAAGCCGAGGTTTATATGGTCAACGAAATGGACTTGCCCTTTAACTCGGGAACCATCTTTATCACGCTAGCACTTATTTCCTTTTTCTTTTTTGGCTTGCGTTACACCCAGCAAAAAGGAATGGTGATGTACAATACCTTGATTTTATGCGTCCTTTTTATATTAATCGGGTTCTCGACCTGGATGATGTTGCCCATTCGTGCCAACGCCAATACGGTAATTAACGAAAACAAACCCTCAGATGCAGCCGAAGTATTGGCCTACTACAACCGCGAACAATATGGGGCAAATCCCTTGTTTTATGGCCCTCAATATACAGATGTTTTTGCTGGTTTAGACGAGGAAGAACCCTACTTAGACAAAGCACCCAATTACGAGCGCGACTACAAAACCGGGAAATACCGCATTACCAACAATTACAAAAACGCCGAGCAAAATAGTGCCAAAGAACAAAAAGCCATTTTGCCACGCTTGTGGAGTACTGAGCACATCGAAAATTACATCAGCTTTACCAACCCACCCGAGTTTAGAATTAATCCAATTTATTCTGAAGAAAAAGAATTGGTTGATCTCATCACCGAATTTAGAAAAGGGTACGCGACACAAGAAATAAACAACGAACAATACATCCAATTTTTAAAAACCTACAGCGAGTACCTCATCATCGAAAAACCTAGCACATTTGACAATTTACGTTTCATGATTGAATACCAATTTGGCTATATGTATGGGCGTTATTTAATGTGGAATTTTGCTGGACGACAAAACGATATCCAAGGCAAATACGATAAACTGGATGGCAATTGGCTAAGTGGAATTACATTTATTGACGAACTTCGATTGGGATCACAAGATAACTTGCCCCAAGACGTACTAAACAACAAAGGCCGCAACAAATACTATTTCTTACCCTTAATACTTGGCCTCATTGGGTTTTTGTACAATATTAAACGAGACCCAAAAAGCTTTTACGTGTTGTTTTCTTTATTCTTGTTTATGGGCTTGGCCTTGAAGATTTATTTGAACGAGCGCCCATTTGAGCCCCGCGAGCGCGATTATGCATTAGTTGGTTCCTTTTATGTGTTTGCAATTTGGATTGGCATAGGCGTTTATGCTATATATGACTATTTAAAAAATACAGTGCAACCCAAACTTGCTGCGCCTTTGGTTTTGGGAGCTTGTTTATTGGCCGCTCCGGTATTGATGGCAGTTCAAAACTGGGATGATCACGACCGTTCAAATAAGTACACGGCTATTGCTATGGCGAAAGCCTATTTGGAATCGTGCGAACCCAATGCCATTTTATTTACCATTGGCGACAACGACACCTTCCCTCTATGGTATGCCCAAGAAATTGAAGGCATTCGTACCGACATTAAAATTGTAAATACTAGTTTATTCATGACCGATTGGTACATTGATCAAATGAAATGCAAAACCTATAAAGCCGACGGTTTGCCCATTTCGTTTAAACATGATCAATATGTGGGTGATAAATTAGATTATGCCATTTTTAACGAAAAAACCAAAAGCCGTTGGAACATCAACGATTTGTTGAATTTCATCGGGAATAACGATCCACGCGCACTGAGAGAAATGCCAAACGGTCAAAAAATACATTTTTATCCTACAAATTTGGTACGCATTCCGGTAGATACTGTAGCTTACCGCAAGTACAACAAAGACATCACGCCATACGATTCGATTGTGCCGTATATCGATATAAAAATTAAAGGGCAAGCCATGTACAAAAACCGCATCATGATGTTGGATGTTATAGCCAATAACAACTGGAAACGTCCGGTGTATTTTACAGGTGGTAGTTTTGGCGACGACGACTATTTGTGGATGAAAGACTTTTTGCAATTGGATGGTATGGTTTATAAATTAGTGCCGTTCTACACCCCTATTCCCGAAGACGGCAGCACCTTGGACATGGGTAAAATCAACTCTGACAAAATGTATGACATCGTGATGAAATGGGATTGGGGCAATAGTGAATCACCCGAAATTTATCACGATTCTGAAACCCGTAAAAACAGCATTTCTTATCGTTCTAATTTGGCCCGATTAATGGAACAATTGGTGAACGAAAAGAAAATTGACAAAGCCAAAAAAATAATCGATTTGGCGATGACCAAAATGCCTGTTGACTATTTTGGCTACTATTCCTTACTTGATCCGTTTGCCGGCGGCTACTATGCGGTGGGTGAAACTGCGAAAGCCAGAAAATTATTGGATCAGTTAATGACCAAATACAAACAAAATCTAACCTATTACAAGGGACTTTCGGCTAGCGAACAAAATGATATTGCCATCGACATTTTAACCGACATTGAACGCTACCGGGCCTTGCTCATTGTGATGAAAGATCGGGGCGATATGGCCTATTATAACCAAAACAAATCGACATTCAACACCTACAATTCGTTCTTTAAACGATTTGGTAGAGATAACGAATAATACCAAAAGCAGCGTTTTTAGGAACGCTGCTTTTTTTTCTACACGATGAAATTATATTGGATTAAAACACACAAATTCGTTCGGTTAATAGCTAAAGGCTTGCTGTGGAATATTCCCAACAAACGAAAAGCCATATACCTCACCTTTGACGATGGGCCTACGCCCGAAATAACCAATTGGGTACTTGATCAATTGGCGCAATACAAGGCCAAGGCTACTTTTTTTTGTATCGGGAAAAATGCCCAGGCACATCCGGAAATTTGCCGTGAAATTAAAGCACAAGGGCACCAAATTGGCAACCATACCCAAAACCATAGCAACGGATGGAAAACATCGGCAAGAAATTATATCAATGATTTTGAGAAGTGTAAAAAAACAATGGAAACAATTTTGAATGAAGAGGTTAAATTATTTAGACCACCCTACGGAAAAATAGGATGGAAGGCCTATTCTAAAATTAAAAAACAGGGCTATACAATTGTAATGTGGGATGTATTGAGTGCCGATTTTGATTCACAAACCAATGACGAAAAATGCTTGGCCAATGTACTCAATAACATTGAATCTGGAAGTATAGTAGTGTTTCATGACAGCCAAAAGTGCTACGCAACATTACGCGAGGTTTTACCAAAAACCTTGGCTTTTTTACATGAAAATAAATTTTGTTGTGAAGTGATTGCTTAAATGTGATCTTGAACCAATGCAATTATGGTATTGGCATCCAATTCGCCGGATTGTCTCCAAATCATTTGGCCTTCTTTATAAATCATCAAAGTTGGTAATCCTTTGATGCGCAAGGCATCGGCTAATTCTTGATTTTTATCAACATCAATCTTAATGACTTTTGCTTTGTCGCCAAGTGCTGCAGCCACATCGCGAATCACTGGGTGCATGGAAACCGAAGATTCATTCCACTCTGTGTAAAAATCGATTAACACAGGAACTTGTGCGTTTATTAGTTCTCCAAATTTTGACATAAAACCAAAATATTAAATTTCTCAGCCCTTCGATTAGAGGGAATAGGGTACAAATGTAGCACTTTATACGAATTATGCTACTTTTTCCCCTTTTTTTAGCTGAATCACCGTGATTTCGGGCATGATTCCTACGCGGCCTGGATAGGCATGAAAACCAAATCCGCGATTTACATAAATGTATTGTCCATTCTCTTCATACAAACCGGCCCACTGTTTGTAAACATATTGGGCCAAACTCCACTTTAAAAATCCAGGGATTTCTATACCAAATTGCATACCGTGCGTATGACCAGAAAAGGTTAAGTGTACCTTTTTCTCGTGTTTTTTGGTCTCGTATTCCCAATGACTGGGGTCGTGACTCATTAGCAGTTTAAATTCTTCTGCTGATAATCCCTGCAAAGCTTTGTTGAGATCACCCGCTTTTTTAAAGTTATGGCCCCAATTTTCTACTCCCACTAAGGCCAGTTTGTCATTGCCTTTTTGAATGTATACGTGTTCGTTAAGCAACAGCTGGAATCCGATGTCTTTGTATACATTTTTTATGGCTTCAAAGTTCTCGTCTTTGGCTTGCTGCGAAGGCCATGTCACATATTCACCATAATCATGATTGCCCAACACCGCATATTTACCCAGTGGATGCGATTGTATACCATTAAATATTTCAATCCACGGATGCATTTCTTTGGCATGCGTATTTACGATATCGCCTGTAAACAAAATCAAATCGGATTGTTGTGCATTTACCAAATCAATAGCGTATTTTATTTTATCGGGATTATCAAAGCTGCCACTGTGCACGTCAGAAATTTGGGTAATGGTGATTCCGTCAAAAGCATCGGGCAAATCAGGAAAAAAAATGCGTTGCTTGATTACCTTATAATTGTATTTGCCAAAGGTCATACCATACAAGAGGGACAAAAAGGGAATCGCAGCAATACCTAATCCAATTTTACTTAGAAATACTCTGCGGTTGGGCAAAAAAGACTCGTTGTCGTTTTCTACAAAATAGGTAATTGACCCATGCATTACGCGATAAATATCTTCACCCAAAAGCAACAAACTCACCACTATTTTGGGTACATAGACCAGCAAAAACAACCCCATGGTATAGAGCGTGTACTTGGTTTGCCCCGTTGAACGATCAAATCGAGAAAAAGCATATAGCAACAGCAGCAGAATTACAAAACTAATCCACTGATAAGCCAAAACAAAACTCTTAACTTTCACTACTGTTTTAACAGCCTGAAAAGCATACCATTCAATACAAAACAACACGATAAAAAACACGACCAACCGACCTAACATATGCTGTAAATTTTTAGCAAATTAACAAATAATACTCGGGCGAAATTTGAGTTCGTACAAGATTTAACATCTCCCCGAATAAATTGTATTTCATCACTTGAATTATTTTAAATCGCAAACCCTGCCGTACCACTTGAATGTTTATTTTTACCGACAAATTGTATTTTATGTCAGCACAAAAACGGTTATTTCTACTCGATGCATATGCCTTAATTTTTAGAGGTTATTATGCCTTTATCAAAAACCCTCGAATCAACTCCAAAGGCATGGATACGTCGGCCATCATGGGTTTTATGAATTCGTTGATGGATGTCATTCGACGAGAAAAACCCGATCATTTGGCAGTAGCTTTTGACAAAGGAGGCAGCACCTACCGTTTTGAAATGTATGAACAATACAAAGCCCACCGCGACGAAACGCCCGAAGCCATAAAAATTGCAGTGCCTTACATTCAAGATTTGTTGCGCGCCATGCACATTCCCATTATTGAAATGCCTGGTTTTGAAGCCGATGATTTAATTGGCACTTTGTCTAAACAAGCCGAAAAAGAGGGATTTCAGGTGTTTATGGTTACACCCGATAAAGATTTTGCCCAATTGGTTTCAGAGAATATATTTATGTACAAACCCGCACGAATGGGTAACGACATTGAGATTTGGGGCATACCGCAAGTGCTTGAAAAATTCGAAATACAAGACCCCTTACAAGTCATTGATTATTTGGGCATGATGGGCGATGCCGCCGATAACATTCCAGGTTTGCCGGGCGTGGGCGAAAAAACGGCCAAGAAATTACTAGCCGAATTTGGCTCTCTTGAAAACATGTTGGCGAACACCGACAAAATAAAAGGTGCGCTTAAAGACAAAATTGAAGCCAATGCCGAATTGGGCATCTTGTCTAAAAAATTGGCTACCATCTTACTCGATTGCCCGGTGCAATTTGACGAGCACGACTACGAATTGTCTAAACCCGATGTAGAAAAAACCGATGCGCTTTTTCAAGAATTGGAATTTCGACAAATGAAAGCTCAATTTGATAAGCTTTTTGGCACCGGAAAAGAATATGATGAAATTGAGACTAACGGGGACAATTCTCCCGCTGAATCTGCTAAAAAAACTGTGGCCAAACGGAGTCACGAAGATCAATTTGATTTGTTTGGATTCTCAGACGAACCTGGTGATGCACACACCTCTAATTCTTCCTACAAAAACCTAAGCAATACCGATCATTTTTACCAATTGGTACAAGGCGAGATGGCGGTAAAATTATTGATTCAACAACTACAAAATCAAACATCAGTGTGTTTTGATACCGAAACCACGGGCATCAATACGCTACACGCCGAACTGGTAGGCATATCATTCTCTTTTGAGAAAGGAAAGGGATTTTATGTGCCGTTTCCCGAAAATCAAGCAGAAGCAAAAAAGTTGCTTGAAAAATTTAGGCCGTTTTTTGAAAACGAAGAGATAGAAAAAATAGGGCAAAACCTCAAATACGACTTAAAAATCCTAAAAAATTATGGCCTTTCGGTAGCTGGAAAACTATTTGACACCATGATTGCACATTATTTGATTAATCCCGATATGCGCCACAATATGGATGTATTGAGTGAAACTTATTTGCAGTATTCGCCGCAATCCATCGAAACGCTAATTGGTAAAAAAGGTAAAAACCAATTGTCAATGCGTGATGTAGCTCTTGAAGAAATCAAAGAATACGCCACCGAAGATGCCGATGTTACCTTGCAACTGAAAGCTGTTTTTAGCCCCATTTTAGACAAAGCCGAAACCAAAAAATTATTTGATGAAATTGAGATTCCACTAATAAAAGTACTGGCCGATATGGAAACCGAAGGCATCAACTTGGATGTGCCGTTTTTACAAGAAATGTCGGTGGCTATGCAACATGAAATTGCCGCCTTTGAACAAAAAATTTACGAAACCGCTGGTGAAAAATTCAACTTGGCATCCCCCAAACAACTGGGCGATGTATTGTTTGATAAACTCAAAATTGGCGGCACCAAACAAAAGAAAACCAAAACCGGTCAATATGCTACGGGCGAAGAAGTGCTGAGTTACTTAGTCAAAGAACATCCCATAGTGGCCGATATTTTGGAATGGCGCCAAATGGTAAAATTGCAAAGCACCTATATTGATGCCTTGCCTTTGCAAGTTGATCCCAAAACCCAACGCGTTCATACCGATTACATGCAAGCAGTTGCCGCGACGGGTAGATTGAGCTCCAATAACCCCAACCTGCAGAATATTCCGGTGCGTACTGAACGCGGCCGATTAATTCGAAAAGCCTTTATTGCCCGCAACGAAAACTATGTGTTGCTCTCGGCCGATTATTCGCAAATTGAATTGCGCATTATAGCCGCCTTAAGTGGAGAAGATAACATGATTAAAGCCTTTCAAAATAAAGAAGACATTCATAAAAGTACTGCCGCTAAAGTGTTTAATGTGAACTTGGAAGAGGTAACCAAAGAACAACGTAGCCACGCCAAAACAGTTAACTTTGGAATTGTATATGGGGTTTCGGCTTTTGGGCTAAGCAACCAAACCAATCTGAGCAGACAAGAAAGCGCCGCACTCATCGAGGCCTATTACAAAACGTATCCTAAGCTCAAAGCCTATATGCAAGAGCAGGTTGATTTTGCGCGTGAAAACGGCTATGTGCAAACCGTCTTGGGCCGCCGACGGTATTTAAAAGACATCAACTCGGCCAATGCCATGGTGCGCAGCGGTGCCGAACGCAATGCGGTAAATGCGCCCATACAAGGTAGTGCAGCTGACATTATTAAAATTGCGATGATCAACATTCATCAAAAATTGACAGAAAAAAAACCAGACGGCACGGCATGGAAATCAAAAATGTTATTGCAAGTACACGACGAATTGGTGTTCGATGTGCATCTTTCAGAAATTGAACTCATTAAACCACTCATTAAACAGGAAATGGAACAAGCCTTTGTGCTGCAAGTGCCCTTGGAAGTTGAAATGGGCATGGGCGACAACTGGCTGGAGGCGCATTAAAGGTGGTAGGTGGTAGGTTGTAGGTAGTAGGGTTTAGGGTTTAGGGTTTAGGTTTTGATCATTTTTGAGAAAAATTGGTTTAAGAAATGTACTTAAAAAGTCTCTTTTCTATACATCTACGCTCTTTTGTCTTGGTTCAAACTAATCTTTCAAACAACGCACTGAAAACCCATAGCGAAAGTTGAAACTTATATAATAGGCCGCATTATCGTAATACACCATATAGCGATACCAAGCATAATTAGGCCCATCGGTTGAAGCAGTCCACCAATTACACTCACTATATAGATTATAAAAATCTCCATCATTACTTCGCATTCCTGCTGCTCGGCCATTGAATCCGCTTTCGTTGGTAGCCGATGCGTTTGGGCTTGACCAAAAAGCAATGCCGGTTTCTTTTAATTTCATGGCGGCTAATCCATCACCACCAAGGCAATCAAACAACATTCCAAATTCAGGATCCGTTGGTATATGATAGCCTTCGGGCGCCAATTTTTTGCGCAAAGCTGGATTATTTCTTGACGCCTCATCATAAATTCCAGCTACTGCATACCAATTGTATAATTTTCCAAAATCAGCCCCAACAGCTGGGTCATTGTTGTAATAACACCAAGCTGCAGTCGTTGTGTTATACCATTCATCCGGATCGGTTATCTGGGGAATAGGCGTGCCATCTGAAAATTTAGTAACGTTCAAATTAGACTGGGTCCAGGTTTGGCTGCAATTGGTTACCGTGTGATATAAATTTCCATCAATATCAGTAACATCAGGGCCTGGAATATTATAGGCTTTGGTTGTAAAACTTTCTTCTTGACCATAACTGTAATTGGAACCGTTGCTATTGGTAGCATACGCGCGAACATAATAGGTAGTATTGGGACTCAATCCTGAAAGAGTAGCGGTAAAGGTCCCTATTCCACCACCGTTTGATGTTTTGGTGGGTAAATCGGCAGTGGGTTGGGAATTGGTGCTCCAGACTATTCCTCTGGCCGACACCGGACTAACTCCCGCATTGGAAATGTATCCCCCTGATTTGGCTGAAATACCAGTTACATCAGAAACTGCAGTAGTATTGAGAATGGGATACAATTGCCGCACTGGGCCTTCGGTTTCTATGGTTGAACAACTTATCACAATTGCAACCGTAAATAAACTAAAATAAAAGAGTGCTTTTTTCATAAAACTTGAAACTTGAAACTTGAAACTATAGTTTTCTCGTCGACTCCCGTTGACGCAATTCGGTTTTAACCACTGATGTAACAAACGGCAAATGCTCTTCTTTGGATTCCAAGCGATCAATAAGCAACTGAGCAGCAGCGGCACCAATTTCAGGTCCGTGTTGGCTCACAGTAGATAAACTTGGCGACAAGCGGCGAGACCAAACGCCATCGGCAAAACCAATAACCGATAAATTTTCGGGGATTTTAAAGCCCAATTTCAAGCCCAATTTAATGGCTGAAACTGAAGCGTGTTCATCTAAAGCAAATATCCCGTCTACTTTTTGGTTAGATAGTACGGCCAAAGCTTGGGCGTCAAAATCGGCCTCGTTATCGGTGAGTACGGTAAGTGCTTGCTGCACGTTTATATTGTTCTTTTTGAGACAAGTTGTGTATCCTTCTGCTCTTAATTTTCCCACACTTAAATTATCAATTGAGGAAAACAAGGCAATGTTTTTACAGCCAAGATTCACCAAATGTTGTGTGGCATCAATTGCCGAATCCAAATCATCTACAATAACTTTGTCACAGGCCACCTGATCACACACACGGTCAAACATCACAATGGGTGTTCCCTCGTTGATCACATCTTTTAAATGGCTGTATTCTTGCAACTTTTGTGCTTCTTCTGAAATTGAAAGAATGAAACCATCTATGGTTCCGTTGGAGAGCATTTCTAAGGTGTGTGCTTCTTTTTCTAGCGTTTCGTTAGAGATGCACGTAATTACATTGTATCCGCGGGCATCAGCCACCTTTTCAATACCGGTAAAAACTTTGGCAAAAAAGGAGTTGAGTATATTGGGAATAATCACCCCAATTGTTTTGGTTTTTCTGTTTTTGAGGTTGAGCCCAATGATATTGGGTTTATAATTTTTAAGCTTGGCGTATTCTTGCACTTTTTGTTTGGTTTGCTCGCTAATTTCAGGACTATCGTTTAACGCTTTTGAAACGGTAGAAACAGACACGTGCAGCTCCTTGGCGATTTGTTTTAAAGTGGCTTTTGCTTTCATGGTTCTCGAAGTTTGAGTGGTAAAAATAAGAAACATTAAACTAAAGCCGTTATCTTTTTGTTTTATTAAATTGACAAACTTTAACGAAATCGATTTCAAAATAAACGAATCGCAAAGAATCTCGAATTTGAACAACACTAATTCACAACATTTTAGCCATGAAAGTGTTGAGCGATAAAAACTCGTAAAATAATCTTTTACAGCTATTTGTATTTGTAATAATAAATTGTACTTTTGCGACCCCTATTCCGAAGCATCGGTAGGGGATGGAATGTTTAATTAAAATAATATTATGGACGCATTAAGCTACAAAACAATGTCTGCAAACAAAGCCACTGTTACCAAAGAGTGGATTGTTGTAGATGCTGATGGGCATAACTTAGGTCGTCTTGCATCAAAGGTCGCAATGATTTTGAGAGGCAAGTACAAGCCAAGTTACACCCCACACGTGGACTGTGGAGATAACGTAATTGTTATCAACTCAGAAAAAATCAACCTTACGGGTACAAAAATGGATGACAAAATTTACATGCGTCATACCGGTTACCCAGGGGGACAACGAACTTTAACTGCTAAAGTTTTGCAATCAAAAAATCCTGCTGCTTTGGTAGAAAAAGCGGTAAAAGGGATGTTACCAAAAAATAAATTGGGTGCAGAGCTTTTCAGAAATTTAAATGTAAATGTAGGTGGCGAGCACAAATTTGCGGCTCAAAAACCTAAAACCGTTAACCTAAACGATCTTAAGTAATGGGAGTTATTCACAAAATCGGTAGAAGAAAAACCGCTGTTGCGCGAGTGTATGTTACTGAAGGAACAGGTAAAATCACCGTAAACAAAAAAGAATTTGCAACCTACTTTCCAACGGCTACTTTACAATACAAAGTTTTACAACCGATGTCTATGACTGAGAACGTAAACAACTTTGACGTAAAAGTAAACGTATACGGAGGGGGTTCAACTGGACAAGCTGAGGCTGTTCGTATGGCACTTGCTCGTGCAATGTGCGAAGTTGGCGAAGGAAACAGAGCCATCTTGAAACCAGAAGGGTTACTTACCAGAGACCCAAGAATGGTAGAGCGTAAAAAATTCGGTCAGAAAAAAGCAAGAAAGAGATTCCAATTCTCGAAACGTTAATCGACCTGTTATTTTTTCGATTTTCATTCGAAATTTATTGAGTAAAAATGAATGCGCTGATGTATTATCAGCCTAATTAAAAAAAAGTTATTGTTGCTCCCCATCAAACGGGAACTTAGTTTAGCATCTAAATGATACCAAATTAAAATTGAAAGATTGAAAAATTAGAAGATTAAAACAACAAATCTTTTAATCATACAATCTTTAAATATTTAAATTACAAGGAACATTGCTAATTCAACAGAACGTAAACTAGTACAAAAAAATGGCAAACAAAATTGAAGTTAAAGAATTACTAGAAGCAGGTGTTCACTTCGGACACATGACTAGAAAATGGGACCCAAACATGGCCCCTTACATTTATATGGAACGTAATGGTATTCACATTATCAACCTATATAAAACCGCTGCAAAAATTGAAGAAGCAAATGATGCTTTGAAAAAAATTGCAGCTTCCGGTAGAAAAATATTATTTGTAGCTACCAAAAAACAAGCAAAAGATATTGTAGCTGAGAAAGCAAAATCAGCCAACATGCCTTACATCACTGAAAGATGGCCCGGTGGAATGTTAACGAATTTCGTTACAATTCGTAAAGCGGTTAAAAAAATGAGCTCCATTGACAAAATGAAAAAAGACGGAACGTTCATGACTCTTTCTAAAAAAGAGCGTTTACAAGTTGACCGTCTTCGAGCTAAATTAGAGAAAAACTTAGGTTCTATCGCTGACATGTCTAGACTCCCAGCGGCTTTGTTCGTAGTAGACATTAAAGCGGAACACATCGCAATAAAAGAAGCACACAAATTAAACATTCCAGTTTTCGCTATGGTTGATACCAATTCGGATCCACGTGAAGTAGATTACGTAATTCCAGCCAATGACGATGCTTCTAAATCAATCGAAAAAATCTTATCTCTTGTAACTGCTGCTGTAATCGACGGACTTTCAAACCGAAATGCCGACGGTGAAGCGCCAGAAATGGATGCTGAAGTTGCTGAAGAAGAAGTTACTGTTGCTGAAGTAGTAGCAGAAGCGGCTATTGAAAGCGCTCCTGAAGTTACTGAAACACCAGCTACAGAAGAATAAATCAATTTTAAATTCCAAATTTTAAATTCCAAACTCCAAAAACAACTTAGTATAGATTGTTACCATTGGAATTTGGGATTTGAAGATTGGAATTTTTACTTTAAAACATTAAATAAATTATATAGTATGGCTACAATTACAGCTGCAGACGTAAATAAATTAAGAACAATCACAGGTGCAGGAATGATGGACTGCAAAAAAGCCTTGGTTGAATCAGACGGTGATTTTGATTTAGCGATTGAAAATCTTCGTAAAAAAGGACAAAAAGTAGCCGCAAACCGTTCGGACAGAGAATCGATTGAAGGTGCGGTGATTGCGGTGGTTAACGCCGACAAAACAGAAGGTGTAGTAATTTCATTGAATTGCGAAACTGACTTCGTAGGTAAAAACGAATCGTTTGTGAAATTGGCACAAGATTTTGCTGCTTTGGCTTTGACATTTGACAACAAAGAAGCATTCTTGGCTGCTCCATTTCAGGGAATCACTGTTGCTGATAAATTAATTGAGCAAACCGGAGTAATTGGTGAAAAAATTGAAATTGGTTCATTCGAAAAATTAAGTGGTGCTTTCGTGGGATCATATATCCACGCAGGAAACAAAATCGCTACCTTGGTTTCTTTATCCGCTGCTGTTGCAGGTGGTGAAGAAGCAGCTAGAAACGTTGCGATGCAAGCAGCAGCTATGAACCCAATTGCCTTAGACGAAGCAGGTGTTGATGCCGATACCATTGCAAAAGAAATCGAAATCGCAAAAGACATGTTGCGTCAAGAAGGAAAACCAGAAGCGATGATTGAAAACATTGCCAAAGGGAAATTAGGTCGTTTCTTCAAGGACAACACCTTGGTAAACCAAGATTACATCAAAGACAGCTCGATGAGTGTAGCCAATTATGTAAAATCGGTTGATGCCAATTTGGTTGTTACCGGATTTAAAAGAGCGGCTTTAGGTTAATTTTAATTCAATCTAATTCACAAACACCTTCTATATGGAGGTGTTTTTTTTATCCTATTGTTATTTTTAGTGACCAAAAGGTAAACTACTGCTAATTTTTACTATACTTGTAGTTACTATTTAAAAAAAGTTAAATCAAATTATTTTTACTATGAAAAAAATTGTTTTGTTCTTAGGAATTTTATTTTTTGTGCAAACCAACGCACAAAGTTCTAAACGCGAAGAAGGAATTGTAATTGGGGTGAAAGGCGGATTGAACATGTCAAACTTTATGGGTGACGTTGAAGATCAAGGCATGCGTACCAGTGTGCATTTGGGATTTTTGGCCGAAATAATTGTATCTGATAATTTCTCTGTTCAACCCGAATTGTTGTATTCTGGGCAAGGATCAACCTACACAGGCTCAGAACCAGGATTTGAAAGAACCAAATTAGACTACTTAACTGTGCCTGTATTGGGTAAATTTGGCCTAACCGACAAATTGAGCTTTGAAGCAGGACCTCAATTGGGATTATTGCTTTCTTCTAAATTAAAAACCAATACTTCAAACAATAAAATTGATGGTGTTAAAACACTTGACTTCGGTTTGAACGCAGGTTTAGAATATGAATTAAGTAACGGTGTTATTTTTCAAGGTCGCTACAATTTAGGACTTACAGATACTGGTTTAACTGGTGATCCAAACAAAAGAGCAAGCAACTCCGTAATTCAATTTTCTATAGGCTACCTATTCTAGCCAAAAAACTAAACTAAACAAAAACCAATTTATGAAAAAACTACTTTTTATTACATTAAGCACGGTATTGTGTTCTTCCATGCTTTTTGCGCAGGAAAACCAAAAAGACATGAAAGAGACCAAGTACCGTAGAAGTTCTTTGCACACCATCTTGATTGAGTCGTCCAATTTCCCTAAAAAAGATCAGGTAATCAATGCGTATTACGGCGCTCCTTTTCCAGATAAATACGACAACCACAATATTGGTGCTAAATCGTTTAATCCGGCAAAATACTCTACGGATACCGTAGAATCAAAAACGCCAGAAGTAATTGAGAAATACTTTAAAGACGAGCAAATTGCCAAAAAAATGGTAGCCAAATGGTTTAATCGCCAAGCGGATGGTAGCTTTGATTATGATCTAATTGGTGCACGTGGTGCTTTTAACGCTTCGTTCTTGGATACCAAAACGGCAGCTGCCTCAAGCGACGGAAAAGCCTTATTGGCCACTGCTGGATTTGAGCTCATCAACAATACATTTGTAGTTGTATCATCTATGAAATTTGTTGAAAATGAACCTATTGCCCGAGGCATTCGCGATGCAGCCATTTTAGCTGCACAAAACGCTCCGGGATTAGTTCGTATGGGAATTGAAAAAGCGGCCGAAATTGCCTACAACAAAGGAAAGGAAGGCTACTCGGTTTGGACTACTTCGTATTTATACAAATTGAAATGGACTCCTGAAGTTGAAGGTACTTTCTACCAAGACATGTATGGTGATAAAACTACCATGACGCCTGCAATGAAAGCGAAGTTTGATGCCAATACAGATTTATTCCAAATGGAATTTGTAGGATCTCAAAAAGCGACCACTTTGGTTACTTTCTCTTTGAAAGAAAAAAGAACCGAAGACCAAATCATCAACCTTTCGGTTACACGTAACATCGAGAAAGTATTTGCTAAGCTGCAAAAGAACTACGATGTATTTAAACCAAAAGTTCCCTTGTATACTGGAGAGCCAATTACGGCTAAAATTGGTTTGAAAGAAGGACTTGAAGGCGGTGACAAATTTGAGGTTTTAGAAGCTGTAATGGACCAAAAAACAGGAAAAATCGAATACAAAAGCATTGGAACCATCAAAGTGGATGGCGACAAAATTTGGGACAACCGATTCAACTTGGGTGACGAAGCTCCAGCAGAAGGTGCAATTGACAGAACAACCTTTAAAGGCGGTAAAAAATTCTACCCCGGCTTGTTGATTCGTCAATTAAAATAATACAGTAAATTTATAACCATTTCTTTGCGTAAGTAAGGAAATGGTTTTTTATTAATTTTTAAACAAAAAACAAAATGAAACAATTCGCAATTACCCTATTGGCTTTAGTAGCTTTTGCCTTCAATGCATCAGCTCAAGCCAAGAAAAAAGCCAACAAAGACACTAACGCATGG
>VEQT01000024.1 GCA_018883065.1 Flavobacterium sp. | reverse complement strand
CTCTAAGGCTTTATAGGCCGAGGTATGTTCAATAAGATACACTGGCTCTTTGGCAATCGTTTCTAAATTAAAATTGCCTTTTTCAAAATTGGCAAACAAATCTTTAAGTGTCGCCACTCCAATAATATCATCCAAACTTTCCTTGCAAACAGGAAAGACTGAATGCAGTTCTTCGAGCACTTTGGCTTTCATCTCTTCGGCAGAATCTTCAAGCGACAAATACTCAATATCGGAGCGGTGTGTCATGAGCGAATTAATTTTGCGATCGCCAATATGAAACACCCGTTCCAAAATATCTTGTTCTATTTCTTGCACCTCGCCCACTTCGGTGCCTTCTTTGATGATGGCCTTGATTTCTTCTTCGGTAACTTTGCCATCAGCTGTCGGTTTGATGTTGAGTAGTTTTAAAAGCCCCTCGGTCGAAAAAGTCAATAGCCAAATAAACGGAGCCGTAAGTAACGAAAGTATCCGCATCGGAAAAGCCATAGCCTTGGCTATCGATTCAGGATGATTGAGTCCAATGCGTTTGGGAAGTAATTCGCCCAAAACCAAGGAAAAAAACGTAAGTATAACTACAACAACAATTACTGCTAAAGAAGCTGCATAAGGCTGAAATGCAAGAAAGCCCGCAAAGTATTGCTCGACATCGTGAGTGATTTTATCACCCGAATAAATCCCTGTTAAAATACCAATCAAGGTAATGCCAATCTGTACAGTCGACAAAAATTTATTGGGCGAATTGGCCAAATCTAAAGCTGCTTTCGCATTTTTATTTCCTTTCTTGGCTGAGGTTTCCAAGCGACTTTTTCGAGCAGATATCAAAGCAATTTCCGACATCGAAAAAATGCCGTTGAGCAGAATTAAAAGCAGAATAATGAGTAATTCCATGTATTTTTTTGTTACTAATACTGTGACACGTGCAACTCGAATGAAACCACTAATCGAACACGCTATTAAATGTTACAACAGCCTGTCAATTACCGCACTCAATCGCTGGGTGATTGCATCAATTTGGCCAATACCATCTACCGCATGAAATTTTCCTTGTTGGGTGTAATACGCCATTAAGGGGGCTGTTTTTTCGTTGTATTCTTGGTAGCGATTGCGAATTTTTTCTTCGTCTTGGTCATCCACTCGTCCGGAAGTCTTGCCGCGCTCCAACAAACGTTGAACCAAGATTTCATCATTGGCTTCGAGGGCAATGGTGGCCGTAATGTGTTGGTTTTTGGTGGCCAAAAATGCGTCCAAGGCTTCGGCTTGTGCATGGGTACGGGGAAATCCATCAAATAAAAATCCAGCCGAATGTGGGTTTTTGTCTACTTCTGATTCCAACATTTGAATAGTAACTGAATCGGGTACCAAATCGCCAGCATCCATATAGGTTTTGGCCAACTGCCCTAAAGCTGTTTCGTTTTTGATGTTGAACCGAAAAATGTCACCGGTAGACAAGTGGGTTAAATTGTATTTTTCTTTTAAAAATTCAGCTTGAGTGCCTTTTCCTGCACCTGGTTTTCCGAAAAGAACGATGTTAATCATTGGAGTACGAGTAATTTATTGAGTTGTGTTTTGTGTGAACTACTATTCGGCGAGTTGGTATACATCGGGAAGATTTCTGCCCAAGCCATCGTAGTCTAAGCCATAGCCCACGATAAATTTATTGGGAATGCGAATGCCTATGTAGTCTATTTTAATGTCTTTGGTATAGGCTTCGGGCTTGAAGAACAAGGTAGCAAATTTCACGTGTTTGGCGTTTTGTTTTTTAAACAATGCCTTTAACGCTTCGATGGTATTGCCTGTGTCTACTATATCTTCAACCACCACAACCGTGCGCCCAGCCACATCAATATCCAATCCAATCAATTGGTTTACTTGACCCGTAGATTGAGTGCCTTGGTAGGAGGCCATTTTTAAAAAGGATACCTCACACATGCCGCGGTAGGTTTTCATCAAATCAGACAAGACCATAAATGAACCATTCAATACACCAATAAAAACAGGTGTTTCATCAAAGAAATCATCGGACATTTTTTTGGCCATATTGGCCAAGGCAAAATCTATTTCCTCTGAAGAAATAAATGGAACAAAGGTTTTATCGTGCAGGTGTATCATGTAGCGTTTTTTTAACAGCGACAAATATAGCAATAAGTGCGAAGAAAGCCGGGCCGAAAAATGATTTATTTGTATTTTTGAACACCATGAATTCGGCTTATTATCAACATATTTGCAACGGAACTGCCCATGCCATAGCTCGCCAAAGTCGCGCAAATGAGGTGTTTCATTCGCCAGAATTACTAGCTGATTTAACGCAGTTCGCCTCTGATTTAGCAAACCCTAATATACACAAGGCATTGTGGATCATCGAATTGATTGCGTTAAAAAAACCTGCTTGGGTAGCACCCTATTTGCCCCAATTGCTCGAGGTTGCTCCAAATTACACTCACGAATCGGCCAAACGGGCTTTTTCTAACACCTTGGCCAAATTGTGTTTGGCTAACCTCAACCCTGAAAATTGTGCCGAAGCTACCGTAGAACTGGCGCTGCAATGGCTAATCCAACCCGAGAAAACCGTACCCAAAGTTATGGCTATCCGCATTTTATACCACTATCACATTCAATTCCCTTGGGTTGTTGAACCGTTACTTGAATTGATGCAAAAAGATTTTGCAATGCATTCACCTGGTTTGAAAAACACGATTCGAAAAATAAGTATGCAATTACTACACGAACGCAATTAACTATGACTTTTTTGAACTCAATTGAATGGGTTACTTAGCCAATTCAAAAAGAGGAATCCCTATATTTGCGCAAATTTTAGCAACATACGGCATGAACTATTTTTCGTCTTCTTTTACACTCGGTATTTTAGGCGGTGGCCAATTGGGCAAGATGATGCTGGCTGATTTACGCAAATTTGACATCCGCACCCATGTGCTTGACCCAAGCGCTGAAGCTCCTTGCCAATATGGCGCACACTATTTTGAACAAGGCGATTTATTAGATTTTCAGACGGTCTACAACTTTGGGAAACAAGTTGATGTGCTCACCCTCGAAATAGAAAATGTAAATTTGGATGCGCTTGAACAACTCGAAGCCGAAGGCAAATCAGTGTATCCGAGTGCCCAAACCCTGCGATTGATACAAAACAAAGGCGTTCAGAAAGACTATTACAAAACCCACAATATTCCCTCCTCGCCGCACAGACGATTTAACCAATTGAGTGAATTACAAACTGCTGTGGCCAACCAAGAGATTAACTTGCCTTTTGTTTGGAAGTTGGGCCAATTTGGCTATGATGGAAAAGGCGTAAAAATTGTGCGTTCAATTACTGACTTGCACGAGTTACCCACTGGCGAATGCATTGCCGAAGAATTAATTCCGTTTACCCATGAATTGGCTGTGATTGTAGCTCGATCAGTTTCGGGCGAGATTAAAACCTATCCGGTGGTTGAAATGGAATTTCACCCCGAAGCCAACCAAGTAGAATACGTATTGTGCCCTGCTCGAATTGCACCCGAATTGGCGAAAAAAGCAACCGAGATTGCCTTACAGGTTTCGGCTGCCTTTGCTCATGTGGGTATTTTGGCGGTAGAACTTTTTCTAACGGCAGACAAACAGATTTTGGTGAATGAAGTGGCGCCACGTCCACACAATTCTGGACATTACAGCATTGAAGCCAGTTATACCTCCCAATTTGAAAACCACATTCGCGCCATCTTGGATTTGCCTTTGGGCGATACCAGCAGCAAGGTAGCGGGAATTATGGTGAATTTGGTAGGTGCCGAGGGTTTTTCGGGACCGGTGGTATATGAAAATATTGAACAAATTATGCAGATAAAAGGCGTTACACCGCATTTGTATGGCAAAAAAGAAACCCGTCCGTTTCGCAAAATGGGCCACGTGACCATTGTGCATGAAGACCTAGTTATTGCCCGCACATTGGCAGAAGAAGTGAAGCAGAAGATTCGGGTGATTAGTTGATTTAAGATTGAAAGATTGAAAGATTAAAGGATTGAAATCTTAGGTATTGATTTTAACAACCTAGTATTTGATTTTCACCCTATACTGCGTGAGGGATAGCAGCGGCATCCTTTTGTGCAAACCGGAAACGATTGAAAAAAAATTTTCTGGCACAAAAGATACAGCGGATAGCCCGACCCAAAGGGACACGCCAAAAAATATTCATTATTAATTTTTAATTATTAATTATTTATGAAAGTAGCCATCGTAATGGGAAGCAAAAGCGACCTGCCCGTAATGCAAGAAGCCATCGATATGTTGGATGGGTTTGATATTGAAACCGAAGTAGATATTGTGTCGGCGCACCGTACACCAGAAAAGTTGGTGGAGTTTAGCCAAAATGCACACCTACGAGGCATCTCGGTAATTATCGCTGGAGCCGGTGGCGCTGCTCATTTACCCGGAATGGTGGCCGCCATGTCGCCCTTGCCTGTAATTGGCGTTCCTGTAAAATCGAGCAACTCGATTGACGGCTGGGATTCGATCTTATCTATCTTGCAAATGCCAGGCGGTGTACCAGTTGCTACGGTAGCCCTTAACGGCGCCAAAAATGCGGGTATCTTGGCTGCACAAATTATTGGTTGCCATGACACTTGTGTGCTCGACAAAATCGTATTGTACAAAGAAGGCCTCAAAACAGCTGTACTACAAGCCTCGGCCGAATTAAAACGCTAATTTCAATTTACATCTTTATAATCTAAAGTCCATTTGGGCCCAATTTTGCTATGAACATACTTACTCAGGTTTTTCAAACCCCCTATAATTCAGCGCCTTTTTCGAAAATAAAAAATGAAGATTACCAACCGGCCTTCGAAATCAACATCGAAAAAGCCCGCGCTGAGATTGACACCATTACACAAAATCCTGACGCACCAACTTTTGAAAACACGATTGAAGCGCTTGAATTTTCGGGACAAGCCTTGGATCGCTTGTCGAGTATTTTTTTCAACTTGAACTCGGCTGAAACCAATGACGAAATGCAAAAAATTGCGCAGGAGGTTTCGCCCTTACTCACTGCTTTTAGTAACGACATCAGCTTAAATGAGGAGTTGTTTGCGCGTGTAAAAGTGGTTTACGAACAACGTGATCAGCTGAATTTAAATGCCGAACAAGCTACTTTGCTTGAAAAAAAATTCAAAGGATTTGCTAGAAATGGCGCTTTATTATCTGAGGCTGACAAAGCCAAATTGCGTGAAATTGACACCGAATTGGCCAAATGCAAATTGACTTTTGGCGAACATGTGTTGGCCGAAACCAACAACTACCAACTGCACATTAGTAACGAAGAAGACTTGCAAGGACTGCCAGAAGATGCCAAAGAAATGGCAAGTGCTTTGGCTAAATCAAAAGGTGTAGATGGCTATATTTTTACCTTAGATTTTCCAAGTTATTTACCTTTTGTTACTTATGTAGAAAACCGTGAACTGCGCAAAGAGTTGGCAATTGCCGCCGGTAAAAAAGCGTTTCAAGGCAATGAATTTGACAACCAGGAATTGGTGAAACGAATTGTATCCCTTAGACACCAACGAGCACAATTATTGGGATACAACTCGCATGCGCAATTTGTACTCGAAGAGCGCATGGCGCAATCACCCGAGAAAGTGCAAACTTTTTTACAGGATTTATTGGCCAAAGCCAAACCGGCTGCCCAACGCGATTTTACGCAATTATACGCTTTTGCCCAAGAATTGGACGGCATCACGACATTTGAAAAATGGGACAGCGCCTATTACAGCGAAAAATTGAAACAAAAATTATTTTCGGTTGACGACGAAGTACTAAAGCCTTATTTCAAATTGGACAATGTGTTGCACGGTGCATTTACCATTGCCGAAAAATTATTTGGAATCACGTTTCGCGAAATTCATACGGTAGATAAATACCACGCCGATGTGCAAACCTTTGAAGTTGTTGATGCAGATCAAAATTTGGTTGCCCTTTTTTATACTGATTTTTTTCCGCGTAAAGGCAAACGCAATGGAGCATGGATGACCTCCTACAAACCGCAATACCAATTTAAAGGTAAACATGAACGTCCACATGTTTCGATTGTGTGCAACTTTACACCGCCCACTGAAACCAAACCGTCCTTACTCACTTTTAATGAGGTAACTACACTATTTCACGAATTTGGCCACGCCCTACATGGCATGTTGGCAAACACCACCTACCCAAGCCTATCCGGCACTTCGGTATTTTGGGATTTTGTAGAATTGCCTAGCCAAGTCATGGAAAACTGGTGTTATGAACCAGAAGCATTGGCCTTATTTGCCAAACATTACAAAACTGGCGAAATAATTCCGCAAGAGTATGTCAATAAAATAAAAGAAAGTGCCAGTTTTATGGAAGGCATGGCCACCTTACGCCAACTGAGCTTTGGCTTATTGGATATGGCTTATCACGCCAAAGCCCAGGAAATCACTGATGTAAAAGCGTTTGAAAAAGCAGCCATGGACGAAACGGCTTTGTTTCCTGACGTGGCCGAAAATTGCATGAGCGTGTCATTTTCGCATATATTTCAAGGCGGCTACTCATCGGGATATTACAGCTACAAATGGGCCGAAGTGTTAGACGCCGATGCCTTTGCTTATTTTCAGGAAAAAGGAATTTTTAATACCGAAGTAGCTTCAAAATTTAAGGAACATGTTTTGTCAAAAGGTGGCACCGAAGCCCCGATGACTTTATACAAACGCTTCCGCGGGCAAGAACCTCAGCCGGAGGCCTTGTTGAGAAGAGCGGGGTTGGTTTAGGTTTGTTTCAGGTTTATTCCGCTGTGCTCCATCTGTTCGTCCCGAAGCGCCGGGACTCGAGTCAGGTTTCAGGTTTCAGGTTGTTTGAATTAGTAAACTATGATAAGTTGTAAGTCAAGAACTATAGCGGAAGCGGACTAATTGTAAACGTGAAACTTAAAACTAAATCAACAAAAGTACAAAACCAACCACCACACAATTGGCACACTCTCTACCCAAAAGGACGTGTAATAGTTAGAGCGCTGTAGTGAAGTAAAATAAATCGAGAGCGCCGCCAAGGCAACAACCACTAATGTGGCCAATTGATAATCAGCTTGCCGCCCCATTAAGGCAATAACAGGAATCAACAAACTGTATCCCAGATATTTGGTTTTTTGAATGCCTAATCGTTGGGGTAAGGTTTGCATATGTGCTCCGTCAAATTGGCTATCCCAAATCTCAAAGGGAATGAGTAAACTGCTCAACAAGAAAAAGCGTTGAATAAGTATATTAATCAGTGTATTATCTACCTGCATTTCTAAAACTAGCGGAATAAACACCGTAATATGGGTTACTGCTGCACTCACAAAAAACAGCTTAAACCAACCGAAGCGACGCAACAGTGGATATCCCACAACAAACAATCCCGAACTCAAAAAAACCAATTGTTGTGAGGCAGTCAACTGAAATAAGGCGATCACAAAACAAAGTGCGGCCAAGGCAGTGCAAAATCCAATAGCCCAATGCCAGGTCGAATTCGCTTTACCCAAATAAACTAGCTCTGCATATTTTAGAAAATTATAGCCCAAGACTGTACCGCAAAAAACAGCCAATGAAACCGGAAACTGAACATTGATTTGGAGCTGTAACACGCTGCAATGCAACAAAGCCAAAACGGCTAGTCCGACATGAAAGGAGGATTGGATATAAAAATCAAAAAGATACCGAAAAATACGCATGCACCAAAAGTAATCAACCTGTTAATAAAATGCTGTTTTAGTTGAAAAATTCCTAAAAATCAGGCCCAAATCGGCGACCGGCTTTGAGAATAAACCCTATTTTTGTGCAACCTTATAAAAACATCCCAATTTTTTTTGCAAATATGAAAACAGATGCATTTGCTTTACGCCACATCGGCCCAAGAGAAGCTGATTTACAACCCATGTTACAAACCATTGGCGCGGCTTCTTTAGATCAACTGATTACCGAAACTATTCCTGATGACATTCGACTCAAATCAGCATTAGATCTGGACGAACCGATGACTGAATATGCGTTTAGTCAACACATTCACCAGTTGGGGCTAGAAAATAAACTATTCAAATCTTATATTGGATTGGGCTACAATCAAGCCATTGTTCCTGCCGTAATTCAACGAAATATCCTAGAAAATCCAGGTTGGTATACCGCCTATACGCCTTATCAAGCCGAAATTGCCCAAGGGCGTTTGGAAGCCATTTTGAACTTTCAAACCATGGTAATTGAATTAACAGGCATGGAAATTGCCAATGCCTCTCTTTTGGATGAAGCTACTGCAGCTGCCGAAGCCATGGCTTTGTTATATGATGTGCGCTCACGCGATCAAAAGAAAAACAACGTCTGCAAATTATTTGTATCGGATGATATTTTACCACAAACACTCTCGGTTTTGCAAACACGATCTACACCAATCGGGGTAGAATTGGTTATTGGCAGTCACGAAACTTTTGATTTCTCGGCTGATTATTATGCCGCCATTTTACAATATCCGGGAAAACACGGGCAAATCACTGACTTCACTGATTTTATTACCAAAGCCCACGCCAATGAAATTAAAGTGGCCGTAGGCGCCGATATTTTAAGTTTGGTTTCCCTTACGCCTCCCGGCGAAATGGGTGCAGATGTGGTATACGGAACTACCCAACGTTTTGGAATTCCCTTGGGTTACGGTGGACCACATGCCGCTTATTTTGCATCGAAAGACGAATACAAACGCAGCATGCCCGGACGTATTATTGGCGTAACCGTTGACACCGATGGTAACCGTGCGTTGCGTATGGCTTTGCAAACGCGCGAGCAACACATCAAACGCGACAAAGCGACATCGAATATCTGTACTGCACAAGTTTTATTGTCAGTAATGGCCGGAATGTATGCCGTATACCATGGCCCAAATGGTTTACGATACATTGCCCAAAAAGTACACGCCTCGGCAGTGAGTTTGGCCAAAGCCTTACAACAAATGGGCATCAAACAACATAATACCCACTACTTTGACACACTTATAGTTTCTGCCAATGCTTCAAAAGTAAAAGCAATTGCCGAAGCCCAACAAATCAACCTCTATTACATCAACGACAATACCATTTCTATTTCTCTTAATGAGACAACCAACCTAGCTGATTTGAATGCCATTTGTGCCGTATTTGCTCAAGCCACTTCGAGCAGCTTTGTTGAAATAAAAGAATTGGAAGATTCAATTGCAATTCCTGCTAATCTTAAAAGAAAATCGGCCTTTTTACAACATGAGGTATTCAATTCCTATCACTCGGAATCGGCCTTGATGCGTTACATTAAAATGCTCGAGCGCAAAGATTTGGCTTTGAACCACTCGATGATCTCACTTGGTTCGTGCACCATGAAACTGAATGCTGCAGCCGAAATGATTCCGTTGAGTAGCCCCAATTGGAACAACATTCATCCCTTTGCCCCAATTGATCAGGCACAAGGCTATCAAAAAATGTTGCGTAAATTAGAAATGCAACTCAATACCGTAACTGGTTTTGCCGGTACAACCTTGCAACCCAATTCGGGTGCACAAGGCGAATATGCCGGACTTATGGTGATTCGTGCCTACCACCAATCACGCGGAGATCACCATAGAAATATTGCTTTAATCCCTTCGTCGGCACACGGAACCAATCCGGCTTCAGCGGCTATGGCAGGTATGCAAGTAGTGGTAACCAAAACACTTGAAAACGGAAATATTGATGTAGAAGATTTGCGGGAGAAAGCTATTTTGCACAAAGACAACTTATCCTGCTTAATGGTAACCTATCCTTCTACTCATGGAGTTTTCGAAAGTGCCATTCGCGAAATCACTCAAATTATTCACGACAACGGGGGCCAAGTCTATATGGATGGCGCCAACATGAATGCCCAGGTCGGATTAACCAATCCGGCAACAATTGGAGCTGATGTGTGTCACCTCAATTTACATAAAACCTTCGCTATTCCACACGGCGGCGGCGGACCTGGCGTAGGCCCAATTTGTGTGGCGCCACAACTGGTTCCTTTTTTGCCTTCAAATCCAATAATTCCTACTGGAGGAACGGCTGCAATTACAGCTATATCAGCTGCACCTTGGGGATCGGCTTTGGCTTGTTTAATTTCGTATGGCTACATTAGTATGCTAGGCGCCGAAGGACTTACCGACGCGACCCGTTATGCCATCTTAAATGCCAATTACATCAAAGAACGGTTGAAAGGCCATTACGACACCTTGTATTCTGGCGAAATGGGACGTGCCGCACACGAAATGATTTTGGAGTGCCGTCCGTTTAAACAAAAAGGAATCGAAGTAACCGACATTGCCAAACGTTTGATGGATTATGGTTTTCATGCCCCAACAGTTTCATTCCCAGTTGCTGGAACCTTGATGATTGAGCCCACCGAAAGTGAGGACTTGGCCGAATTAGATCGTTTTTGTGATGCCATGATTTCTATACGAAAAGAAATTGAAGCCGCAACTGCCGAAAACCCGAACAATGTGCTCAAAAATGCGCCACACACTTTAGGCATGTTGACCGCTGAAACCTGGGATTTTCCGTACTCCAGAGAAACAGCTGCATTTCCGTTGGATTACATTAAATTAAACAAATTTTGGCCAACAGTACGCCGTGCTGACGATGCCTATGGCGACCGAAACTTGGTTTGCTCTTGTGCGCCAATTGAAGCCTATATCTAATAAAGAAAGCCCTTTAGTAATCTAGAGGGCTTTTATTTTCAACCCATGAAAGACCTTGAAACCACTGAAGACATTCATAAAATTGTATCCACTTTTTATGACTACTTACTAGCTGATTCGAGCATCAGTTACATATTTACCGAAGTTGTAAAAATTCAATTGGAGGAACATTTGCCCATTTTGGTTACGTTTTGGTCGCAAGCGCTTTTGGGCACTGGCGTTTATTATAACAACCTTACCCAAATTCATTTGGATATACACCACAAGTCGGCCTTGACACCCGAATTGTTTCAGATTTGGTTAGGCCATTTTAATGCGGCCATCGATGCTCATTTTGCTGGATTTAACTGCGAACGGATGAAAACGCAAGCTTTAAATTTATCTACGGTAATGCAAATAAAAATTAAGCAGGAAAACAACAAATAATTACATAATACGCAGCAAGTTGGATTGATTATAACGCAATTCGCAATAATAAATCAAAAATCTTCTTTTCTATAACTGCTTTACAATTTAATTGCTAAATTCGGTTAACATTCGCCTTACAAATGAACATCAAGATAACCGGCATCGGAAGTTATATTCCCACCCAAGTAGTAAAAAATACCGATTTCAATCATCACACTTTTTTTAATGAAGACGGCTCTACTTTTGCCTATTCTAACGAAGTGGTGATTGGGAAATTTAAAAACATCACCGGTATTGGCGAACGCCGTTATGCTGCTGCTGATTTATGTTCCTCTGATTTGGCTTTTTTTGCTGCCCAAAAGGCAATAGAAAACGCCAAAATTGATCCAGAAACGTTAGATTACATTATTGTGGCCCACAATTTTGGGGACGTAAAACCACACGCCATTCAATCGGATATTTTACCCAGCTTAGCCACACGCGTAAAACACAATTTAAAAATTCAGAATCCCAAATGTGTTGCCTATGACATCTTGTTTGGTTGTCCGGGTTGGATTGAAGGGGTATTGCAAGCCAATGCTCTCATTAAATCGGGAATGGCTAAAAAATGTTTGGTAATTGGCGCCGAAACGCTTTCACGAGTAGTTGACATTCACGACCGCGACAGCATGATTTATGCCGACGGCGCAGGCGCTGCTGTGCTTGAATGCTGTCTAGATCAAGATGGTTTATTGTCATACGAGAGCGCAACCTATGCGAGTGATGAAGCCAATTATTTGTATTTTGGCAACTCATTCAACATGAACTTAGACCCCAATGTACGCTACATTAAAATGCACGGTCGAAAAATTTATGAATTTGCCTTGAGTAGAGTGCCGCAAGCCATGAAAGAATGTGTAGACAAATCGGGAATTGATATCAAAGACATCAAAAAAATACTGATTCACCAGGCCAACGAAAAAATGGATGAAGCCATTGTGAATCGCTTTTATAAATTATACAACGAAGCTACGCCCGATGGCATTATGCCCATGAGTATTTCGTTTTTGGGCAACAGCAGTGTGGCTACCATTCCTACGCTGTATGATTTGTTATTACAGGGAAAAATTGAAGGTCAATCGATACACAAAGGCGACATTTTACTCTTTGCCTCGGTTGGTGCTGGGATGAACATCAACGCCTTTGTATACAAACATTAAGGTTTTGATTTTCTAAAAGCGAAACTAGTTTTCTTTGTATATTTACCGCTCGATTCAACCGCCTAACTCATGTACGAAAACACCTATCCCAGCAAGCGCTTTCAACGCACCTTAACCTTTTTAAAACAGCACATTTCACAAAACGAAACCATTTTGGATTTGGGTGTAGATAATCCGTTTTCAAAAATAATGCGCAACGAAGGATATACCGTACAAAACACCTCGGGTGAAGACCTAGATTTTGATCAAACTGCTTTACAACAGAGCAAGGCCGAGGTAGTGACTGCCTTTGAAATTTTTGAACATTTGCTCAATCCGTTTACCATATTGCAATCCATAGAGGCAAAAAAAATACTCATTTCAATTCCGATGCGTTTGTGGTTTTCGTCAGCCTATCGCAGCAAAACCGACAAATGGGATCGACACTACCACGAATTTGAAGATTGGCAATTGGATTGGCTACTCGAAAAAACAGGATGGAAAATTATGGCGCGTGAGCAATTTACCCATCCGGTAAAAAAAATAGGATTACGTCCACTTCTCCGTTATTTTACCAACCGCTATTACATCATTTACGCCGAAAAAATTGACTCATGAAGCCCAAATATGTTGTTGTAATCCCCGCCCACAATGAAGCCCAATACATTGGTCTCACACTGCAATCAGTAGTAGAGCAAACTGCGCCTCCCTACAAAGTGGTGGTTGTGGACGATAATTCTACCGACACTACTGAATCAGTTGCACGAGAATTCGCTAAAAAACACCCCTATATTCATGTAATCAAAAATGTTTCTAATGCCGCTCATTTGCCCGGAAGCAAAGTGATCCGCGCTTTTCAAACCGGATTTGATACCTTGGGAAAGGACTTTGAAATTGTAGTAAAACTAGATGCCGATTTAATTCTACCGAGCGACTACTTTGAAACCATTGTAAGCTATTTTGACGACGACATGGCGGTGGGAATGGCCGGTGGATTTGCTTACATTGAAAATAACAAAGGCGAATGGATTTTAGAAAATCTAACCGATAAAGACCACATTCGCGGCGCATTCAAAGCCTACCGACGTGCCTGTTTAGAGGAAATTGGCGGATTAAAACCGGCCATGGGCTGGGATACGGTTGACGAATTACTCTGCCATTATTACGGATGGAAAGTAATAACTGATGCCCGATTACAGGTAAAACACCTCAAGCCAACCGGTGCAAACTACAACAACAAAGCACGCTACAAACAAGGCGAAGCTTTTTATAGCTTGGGATACGGATTTTTAATTACCGGAATTTCGTCGGCCAAATTGGCCTTCATGAAAAAGAAACCACTTCTGTTTTTGGATTATATGTTGGGCTATTTTCGTGCGCTGTGGCAGCGTAAACCCTTATTGGTTACAGCTGATCAAGCCCAATTTATTCGCAAATACCGATGGCAAAAAATGAAACAAAAACTCAGTAAAACCAACTAATCGCTATGATGCTTCTTCGCTATTTATCGCAAATTGGAAAGTACGCTTTGATGTGGGTTGAGATATTCAAAAAACCAACTAAATGGTCGGTCATGAAAATTTTAATCTTAAAAGAAATAGACGACTTAATCATGGGGTCATTAGGCATTGTAGCCTTTATTTCCTTTTTCGTGGGCGGCGTAGTTTCAATTCAAACAGCCCTTAACCTAACCAATCCCTTAATTCCCAAATACCTCATTGGCTTTGCCACACGTCAGTCTATGATTTTAGAATTTGCGCCTACCTTTATCTCCATCATTATGGCTGGTAAAATGGGATCGTTTATCACATCCAGCATAGGCACCATGCGGGTAACCGAGCAAATAGATGCCCTGGAAGTAATGGGAGTGAATTCGATAAATTACTTGATATTTCCAAAATTAATGGCCTTGCTACTGTATCCGTTCTTGATTAGTATCAGTATGTTTTTGGGTATTTTTGGCGGTTGGGTAGCAGCTGTTTATGGCGGATTTGCCTCAAGCTCAGACTTTGCATCGGGACTTCAACAGCAATTTATTCCTTTTCATATTGCGTATGCCTTTATTAAAACTTTTGTGTTTGGATTGCTGTTGGCTACCATTCCCTCCTTTCACGGATATTACATGAAAGGTGGTGCACTCGAAGTTGGTAAGGCTAGTACCGTATCGTTTGTATGGACTTCTGTAACCATTATTTTAATGAACTACATTCTCACCCAAATGCTCTTAACCACATGATCGAAGTAAAAAATGTAGAGAAATCGTTTGGCAATTCCAAAGTATTGAAAGGGATATCAACCATTTTTGAGACGGGAAAGACCAATTTAATAATAGGCCAAAGTGGCTCGGGTAAAACGGTATTACTCAAAAGCTTATTGGGCATTCACACACCAGAAAAAGGCAGCATATCGTTTGATGGCCGCATTTACTCTTCCCTATCGGCCGATGAAAAACGGGAATTGCGTACCGAAATTGGCATGGTATTTCAAGGAAGCGCTTTATTTGATTCGATGACTGTGGCCGAAAATGTAGGATTCCCACTCAAAATGTTTACCACTAAAACCAAAGCCGAAATACAGGAACGGGTAAATTTTGTACTCAATCGGGTAAATCTGGTTGATGCCCACAACAAACTTCCATCTGAAATATCAGGTGGAATGCAAAAAAGGGTAGCCATTGCGCGCGCCATCGTGAATAATCCCAAGTATTTATTTTGTGACGAACCCAATTCGGGCTTGGATCCCAAAACCTCGATTGTAATTGATAACTTAATCAAAGAAATTACCGAAGAATACAACATTACCACAGTAATCAATTCGCACGACATGAATTCGGTGATGGAGATTGGCGAAAACATTGTATTCCTAAAAGACGGACTCAAAGCTTGGCAAGGCACCAAAGATGACATCTTTCATACCGATAATCAAGCCGTTGTTGATTTTGTGTATTCGTCAAATTTGTTCAAAAAAGTACGCGAGGCCTATCTAAAAGGCTAATTGTCTTTCATGTTTTGATCCACCTCGACTGTTTTGGTTGAATTGTTTCGAAAAATCTCAAAGTAATACCCAATTACAAAAAAATCTTTTCCCGTCTCGTCGTTGATTTTGTAATCAAACTGACGCAAAAAACCCAATTGAACGGATGCTTCTTTAGAAAAGAAATAACTGCCTGTAAATTGAAATCTATTGCGTTCAAAATACGGCTGGGTATCGGTAAAAAAAAGTTCATTCGACAAATTCAACTGAAACGGCTTATAGCCATTAGTTTCTTTTCCAAATGGATAATTAACTCCCAACCGGTAGCGAAATCTATTGCGAAATCCAGCGCTGGTCCATCGAAATTCAGAACGATAACGCTGTTCTATTTTAAATTGACCTATCGATTGCAACAAACTCAATTGAGGCCACAACCTAAATTCGTTGTTGTTTTTTGGCGTACTAAAGTTACCGCCTGTTTTGTAGGTTTGGTAGCTTCCTGCTCCCAGGGTAAGGCGAACGGCTTTGTGTAGTTTATAATTAACCGCTGCTTTGTATTCGTAGTAGTGAAACTGATCATAAAAGGCCAACGAACGGAGCTGTGCCTCAGCAAAAAAACTGAGTGTGTCCGAATAATTGTACTTGATATTTACACTATTCCAAGTGCCTGAAGTATTGGTTTGGGCTAATGCGGATTGCAATCCAACAATACTCAACCAAACAAAACAGAGTCTATTCATCCTTTTGATTACTTGGGCAACTGCGCCACAATCCCTTTAATTTCTTGTTCTTTGCCTTTGGGATATATGAGCAACACATTGTCTTTATCCACAACAATAAAATCGTGTAAGCCGTCAATCACAACAATTTTATCTTTGGCGGTACTGATGATGTTACTCGATGTATTTTGCAACAAGACCGTTGCATTTACAACTGCATTGTTGTGTGCATCTTTATCTAATTTTTCGTGCAAAGACCCCCAGGTCCCCAGGTCATTCCAATCAAAAGTGACAGGCAATACATACACATTTGGTGCCGATTCCATTACTGCATAATCAATTGAAACATTATCGGCTTGTGCATAATGCAGGGCAATAAATGCCTGTTCTGCTTGCGTATTATAAGAATCCCAGCCTTGCAAAAATAGCTGATATAGCGCTGGCTGAAACGATTCAAAAGCCATAGTAATTGATGCTACACTCCAAATAAAAATGCCACCATTCCACAAAAAGTTTCCGCTGGCCAAAAACGACTTGGCGGTTTCGTAATCGGGTTTTTCTCGAAATTGATTTACTTTTTTAATGGGATTGCTGTCTTGTTTATCAAATTCGATGTAACCAAAACCAGTATTAGGAAAAGTGGGTTGAATCCCCAAAGTGAGTAAGGCATTTTCTTGGGCGCAAAAATCAAAACACTGTTGCAAGTTTTGAGTAAAAGCGCGTTCATCTTCTATCCAATGATCGCTGGGTGCCACCACCATAACTGCATTGGGGTTTTGTTTTTTAATTTTCAAGGCGGCATACAAAATACAAGGTGCCGTGTTGCGCATGGCCGGTTCAAGTAACACTTGCTCTTGGCTCACTTCGGGCAATTGTGCCAAAACGATGTCGTTGTATTTTTCGTTGGTTAAAATCAAAATGTTCTCAGCCGGGATAAGTTGTGCCAAACGAGAAAACGTTTTTTGCAACAAGGTTGAGCCGCAGCCCAACATGTCGTGAAATTGTTTCGGAAATTCGGTGGTGCTCACAGGCCAAAATCGTGATCCTACTCCGCCTGCCATTAACACGGCATAATAATTTTTGTTCATAGTATAGTGAGGTAAATCAGCGGTAAATCGCTTTGCAAATATATTTATTAAATCGCTTTAGACGGGAATTTCACTTTAAATTACCATTAGCCTGGAATCACTTCTACCTCGGCGTTGGCATTAAACAAGTACAATTTCCCGGTTTTTACTTCGAGGCATTCATAGCGTTTAACCCGAAGCCCTTTTTTTTGAAAAATGCGGCCGTTGGTGAGGCGAAAAAAACTACCGCTGGGCACTTCGTGCATAAAATGCATGTCGGCTTTGCGTTCGTCAAATTGCTTCAAGGCAAAAGCCAATCGGGCGTCGGTATCGCTACTGGCTGTTGGATTTTTAAAATGATTGGCCACCAAAGGCAAAATGCTATGCGGAAAAATTTCAGGACGAATGTAGGGAATCATCAACCGCTGAAAAACCATTTTCCACTCATCGCCATGCGGTTTGATGAAACGGCCGTATTTCTCGAAAGCGACCAAATGGGCAATTTCATGTATGAGTGTAATTAAAAAACGGTATTTGTTGAGATTCGCATTGACGGTTATTTCGTGTTTTCCGCTGGCGCCTTTGCGGTAATCGCCATGCCGAGTCACGCGTTCGTTTACGATTTTTAAATGCACACCATTGGCCACAATCAACTCAAATACCGAATTGACAGCGTGTTCGGGTAAATATTTTTGGAGGGTTTCGCTCATCTAGAGAAAACTAGGGCGTGGTTGACGAAACTTGCAACACCTTTCCGTTGTAAAACGTGTGTCCGGTTAAGGCAAATTGCGCAATGTATTCGGCCATTTGCTGGGGTTGTAAGGGTGCTTGATAGCCCGGGAAGGCAGTGGCCAACATTTCAGTTTGCACGGCGCCTATGGCCAACACGTTGAAGGCAATTCCCGCTTCTTTGTATTCTTCGGCCAACAACTCCGACAAGCCTATTACGGCCGCTTTACTTGACGTATAAGCCGCTAAACCGGCAAATTTCATACTGCCTTGTATGCCACCCATTGAACTGATGGTTACTACGTGACTGCCTTTTGTTAAATAGGGCAACACACATTGCGTAAGTTGGGCCACAGCAAATACGTTTACGCGATAGATCGATTCAAAATCAGCTGGGGCAGTTGTGGCAAAAGGTTCAACCAGTATCGCACCCGCATTGTGAATGAGCGCGTCTACCTGAGTCCAGGAAGTCTTTAAAAATTGAGCAACCAAATCCAGATCAGCGGGTTGGGTTATATCGACAGCCAAATTGGTAATGCGATCATGACCCAACAAACTGGGCGAAATGGTTCGAGAAAGTGCCAAAACTTGATTTCCTGCTTGGGCAAATTGCAAGGCCAATTCGTGACCGATTCCCCTTGACGTTCCCGTAACAATGATGTGTTTCATAGCTTGATGTTGAGCACCAAAGGTATTAAAAATCCAAGATCTTTTGGTTGTGTTTTTGGTGCAAACGGTATTGCTGCATTCCAACTTTATGCGGCAGATACGGATGGCCAAGCGCGTGATTTGCTTGACTAATTTCGAACAAATAGGTAATGTGTCGAAACAATTCGCGCCAAGCAAACCATATGGAATGCGACGGATCATACATGTGGGTGGGCTCACTCATGGCGCCGTTGAGTTCAACAACAGAAAAGTTTTTGCCTTGGGCTAAATCCTCGATGCTGTGGTACATCACATCCAATCGGCCGTAATAAAAACCATCAATTTGACTGCACAAATTTTCTATAACTGCTGTAAGTTCGGGCGTAATCCATTGGCTGGCATCGATAAACTTGGTCCCGCGAATGTGATTGCCATAAGGCACTACTTTCTCTACTTCGCCCAGCGGCAAAACGGTTTGCAAGTTGTTGCCCAGTTCTTTGTGCAAGGCAGGCAATTGCATCGCAGCTCGGGGATCTTTTTGCAGCAATTGTTCCCGCGTACTGGTTCCATCGCCTGTAATTTGTAAAAATTCTTTGGAAACAATACCGGTAATTCGGCCCTGGCTCTCGTGTGGATAACGCACATAAAAAATACCCACTTCATTGGCATAGGGAATTAGCGCTTGCAGCAAGTAATCAAATTGGGCTTTCTTGTGATAGTGTTGCAAAGCAGCTTCATCGGCTATAATTTGCACAGCCGATCCACGCAATCCCATGTCGGGCTTGGCAATTATCGGAAAAGTATACGCTTGCTTTTGTACCAAATCCAACACCTCAGCAACCGACATGTTGGGTGAAACCAAATTGGTTTTCGGATAATACTGTGAGGGTATGAGTTGATAAATTTCGGCTTTAGAAACCATAAAAAATCCGCCGTTTTTCATGCTGGGGTTTGCCGCATTAAAGAAAAACAAACTGCGTGCCCGAAGCGCATAATAGGCCCACAAAAAAAATACGGGAAAATACAACAACTCAAAAGGCCAGTATTCCCAATGCGTGAGTTTATGGAACGCTAATTTCATAGGTTAGGATTAAACGAATCAAACAAATAGGTTTCTGTTTGTTCCAAGAGCAAATCGCAGTGTTTCAACTGAAATTGATTGGCCGTAATAATGGCTTGTGTAATGCTGATGGTTTTTAATTCGTCTGATCGTTCCATCATAAAATTGGACTGTTTATCAGTTGTGGGCGATGAACGGTGAAACTGGATCAGATCTTCGGCAGTAGGTATATTATTTTGGTTTAAAAATTCGGTAAACCAAGCTTGACGTTGGTCACGCACTTCAGGCGAATATAAAGTAGCCGATGACCAAATATAGGGTTGTGATGTAGGCAAAGGTACTACTGATTTTTGACTGCCATCCCAGCGCAGTTGGTACAGCGCATGGTTTTCAAAAACCACTACTGTAAATGGCTCAATGTCATGAAGGGCATGGGTTTGCCAATTGGTACTAATTGTTTCGTCGGCACTAATCAAATCAAGTAAAACCATGCCGCGGC
Organism: Flavobacterium sp.; assembly: GCA_018883065.1. GTDB lineage: Bacteria > Bacteroidota > Bacteroidia > Flavobacteriales > Flavobacteriaceae > Flavobacterium. Next base: position 16,524 of record VEQT01000024.1, on the reverse strand, counting down.
TTTTTCGATAGCTGGATACACGCGCGTGTTTGTGTTCGGCCCCATTGAGCAATACCACTACCCTGCCCGCTTCATGGGCTAGCGCAAACCAAGTACCTCCTGCCTTGGGGTCTTTGGGATACGTAATTTTTTTGTTGTTACGGATATAGGTTTGAGGAAATTCGGCCGAACGCAGTACTTGCTCATCCCGATTGGAAGTAATTACAATTCCTAAAGCAGTTTGAACAAAACTTACTGTGCACATTGTTGTCGGTAAGCAATGGTGGAACGCGCTACTCCAAAATTTGGATCCACTTGCACCGAGCTACCAAGCAAGGCAACCTTAATCAGGGCCTGGTGGTGCACACAATGATCTAAATTGTACAGTAATTCGCGTTGGTAGGTGGTACTAATTTGTAGGTGATTCCCGTCATAATCTTGTTCTAAAACCAGCTCTACATTTGGTTTTTCTAACTGATTTAGTATAGCTTGTATGGCATATTTTGCCACATCGGTGTGCGATTGAATGGCCAAATCGCGTTGGCGTTTGTCATAATTGATCACGCCCGATTCATACTGAGTCAACAAACACTGAAATAGCTCAATACAATGCCGAGTGTGTTCACCAATGGTGGCATTAGACAATTCTCGGCAGGGTACTGTGTAGTTTTCATCTGTCAATTGCTCTAACAGATCAATGAGTTCGTTTAAGGTTGTATGAATGGATGTTGTGAGCATGAAAGTGTTGAAAATTAAAGTTTAAATTTCAACAGATCGGGAATGCCTGCTTTGTTTTGGTAAACTAAAATGGCACAACAAGCAAAAGTGATGAGTGCCATGCTAAACAACAATCCACCATCGCTAAATCCGTCGTATTGAATCACCACACCCAAAACCAATAAATGAGAAGCAATAGCACCCAACATGGTTCCCAATCCCATTAAGGCGCCCAATAAAGTGGTGCGGGGAATCAAAATAAAAATTGAAGCGATAAGTTCACCTACACCAGATCCAATTCGTCCATACGGCTCAATACCTAAGCTTGAAAAAATATATACGCTTTCGGGTGCAGCAGTAAATTTAAAAAAGAGCGTTTGAACTAAAATAACTACTGCTGTTAATTTGATTATCCAGGTAAAAATGGTTTTCATACGAGTTGGTGGTTTAAATGTATTGATGGTTTAATTTGATTTTAAAATTTTATTCCAATTGCGATCAGCAGCTTGTTTTAATGCTGCTTCGTCTTTGTTCCAGGATTTAAAGGTGTTGTTGAAAAAGGCATTAAAAAATAAAAGTTGCAGCTTTGCGTGTTGAACGTTTCATAAACTTATCTTAAAAAATAAAGTTACGGGCCAAAAATAAGAATTCTTAGGAATTAATTAAGCACAAAAACAGAGATAATGCCTTATTGCAATTTGCTTTTATCAAAAATGGTAATGAACTTTCTATGGTACTGCAATAAACCTGCAGTTTCAAGTTCATGTATCAACTGCGTAGCGGTTTGACGCGAGGTACAAATGAGATTGGCAATGTCGGATTGCGTGAGGTAATTCATGAGATACACTTCATTTCCTTCTATTTTGCCTTCTCGTTCGGCCCACTCGTTCAAAAAAGTAAGTAGACGCGATTTGGCATTTTTTGAAACTAAATTGGCGTATTTATTTTGTACCCGTTTGAGCTGCCATCCCACCCATTTGGTGTAACTCACGGCCAAATTTGGATGTTGCAAGAGAAGTTGTTCAAAATCGGACTGCAAAAAACTACACAACACCACTTCATCTGTTAAGGCCACTGCCAATTCATGGGTTTGATCCGGTGTTGCCACTCCCAATTCTCCAAATATATCCCCCTGTTGAATAATGTCGTTTACCACTTCATTGCCAGCTGCATCTATACTTATTAGTTTGAGGTGTCCTTTTTTGAGAAAATAAATTCGTGAAGTCAACGCGGGACTAAAATCAATCACCTCGCCTTTACGCGCTTTTTTAAATCCCACGATAATTTGCAGTTGCTCGAGCTGCGCCGAGGAAAGCTGCTTGAATAATTGATGATTTTGTAAATGCCAAAAATTGATTTCGCTGATCATATCTATTAGCCAAGTTCAAATGTAGTGATGCCGTATACTAGATCAAGTGGAATTTCTGGTGCAGCACCGTGGTACATTCGTCCACACTCAAACATAGCTTGGGTTTGGTACTGTGTAGTTAGTGCCACAGCGTGGGGATTACTGAGCGGAATATCAAGATAGACTTTCTCGCCCTCGGCTGCTGTCAAGCAGGCTTCATACAAGGCTGTTGCGGCTGAATAAGTTTGGGCAAACAAAGGACCAATTTTATATCCCACTTCTACTTTTCTAAGGGTTGCAAACCCCAAGAGCTGGCCTTCTTTTTCATATTTAAAAGACTGTCCTCCCGGCTGCATCAACCAAGCTTTCATAAACTCCGCTCGATGAAATCCAAAGCAGTGCTTGTCAAATTCTAACACAACAGGAAAATCAGTTGGTGTAATTACTGCGATTTCTGGGGCGAGAGGAAACGATTCTCCAATCTTTTCATGGCGAACATCTCGAAATGCCAAAGCAAAGCCGCCTTTTTGATAAAACGACTGCATGGCCACTACCCCATCCATACCAATAGTTGCATTGGGCTTTAATCGATTTAACAGGGTGTTTTTGCGCAGGTTCCAAAGTGTACGACCAATTCCTTGGCTACGGTATTCGGGCTTCATGATATACAAACCCATAAAACCGTATTCCCCCGAATAAGAAACAAGAGATCCACCACCTATTAGTTCATCTTCCAAAAAATAACCGTAGAATCCGTCGGGATCGGCTAAATAAAACAAGTCCGCATCCTGCGGTCCAGGATTCCAACCTTCTTTTTCAGCCCAAGAAACGAGCTCGCGAACTTGGTCTAAGGTTAATTTTCGAAAATCAAAGGTCTGCATAAGTAACTGTATTTTGAATTATTTGGCAGCAAACAACCCATGCAAAGCCAAAGTCATGGCTTGAATCGATACTGGCAAAGAGGCTTGATAATCGGGTGCAAATTGTGCCGAATGCAAGGACGGATTTTTTTGTTTTTGTGACTTGTATTTTTCTTGTGTTTCGGATGTAAGTGTACCCATCCAAACCAAATACGATGGAATAGCGGGATTGCCTCGGTACATGCCAAAATCTTCGCCAATCATTATGGGCTCAACTGGCACTATTGCTTGTTTGCCTAATTTTTTTTGAATGGATTCGGCGACTAATTTTCCCATTGCGCTGTCATTGTATACTGGCCCAATAGACATATCGAGCAGGTGATATTCGGGCCAAAGCGATGGAGGAAGCCCAGCTGATGCAGCCAAACCGTCACCAATGGCTTTGAGTCGATCAAGTATCAACTGGCGCGCTTGTGGTGAAAAACTACGGATAGTAAGTTTAAGTTCTACCTGACTGGGGATTACATTGCCAATGGTTCCACCCTGAATAGCCCCAACGGTAATCACTGCTGATTCTGTAGGCGGCAAATTACGACTTACAATGGTTTGTATTTCGGTGATGTATTGGGCTGATAATACAATGGGATCAATGGCATTTTGAGGAACGGCGCCATGTCCGCCTATTCCGTGTATGGTAATGTTCATCATATCGACAGCCGCCATGGCATAGCCGTCGCAAAAACCCACTTGCCCAACAGCCAAGTCGGCGTTGTTGTGCATGGCAATTTGGTAATTGGGAGTAGGTAATTTTTTAAAATTGGGTTGGGCAATCGCCATGCGGGCTCCTTGTCCAATCTCTTCAGCTGATTGCGCTAGTAAAACCAAAGTGCCTTTCCAACTTTTTGGATGCTTTGTCATGTATTCGGCAACAGCAAGCCATGTAACCATATGCGCATCGTGCCCGCAGGCATGCATTACAGGCGTTTCAATCCCATCTTTTAATGCTTTTACCGAACTGGCAAAAGGCAATCCGGTTTGTTCTTCAACAGGCAAAGCATCCATGTCGGTGCGGTAGAGCACCGTGGGGCCTTTGCCATTTTTGAGTACAGCGGCAAAACTATAAAACCCCAAGGAGTCTTGTAGGGTATAGCCCCAGGATTGAAGCTGTTTTTTTAGAAAATCGGCAGTGTTTTTTTCTTGCCCACTCAGTTCAGGATGGGCGTGCAATTGTTGGTAGACTTTTAGGTAATCTGATGGAGTAAGCGACGCATTATCTTGGGCCCATAGATATAGTGGCACTAGGAATAGCGCAAAAATAATGGTCTTTTTCATGTTGAAATTAGTTAAGTAAGGAACGTGAAATTACAATTTTTTGAATTTCAGAAGTGCCTTCGTAAATCTGAGTGATTTTGGCATCCCGCATCATACGCTCCACATGGTATTCGGCTACATAGCCATTTCCACCATGAATTTGAACAGCTTCGATGGTAACGTCCATAGCGGTTTGCGAGGCAAATAACTTGGCCATGGCACCCGATTGCGAAATGTCTTTGCCTTGGTCTTTCTCGGCGGCGGCTTTTAAACAAAGCATACGCGCAGCGGTAATTGAAGTAGCCATGTCGGCTAATTTGAAGGCGATGGCTTGGTGTTTAAAAATTTCTTTACCAAAGGCTTTGCGCTCTTGGGCATATTGCAGTGCCAATTCATAAGCACCTGTAGCAATTCCTAATGCTTGGGAAGCAATTCCGATTCGTCCACCATTTAGAACGGACATGGCAAAATTAAAGCCAAATCCATCGGCACCAATTCGGTTTTCTTTGGGCACTTTTACATCGGTAAACATCAAAGAATGCGTGTCTGAACCGCGGATTCCCATTTTCTTTTCTTTCAATCCAATTTCAAAACCAGCCCAACCTTTTTCAACGATAAACGCATTGATTCCTTTGTGGCCTTTTTCTACATCGGTTTGAGCGATTACAATATAAGTTGAAGCCGAGGAACCATTGGTAATCCAGTTTTTGGTTCCGTTTAAAAGGTAATGATCGCCTTTATCAATGGCAGTTGTTTTTTGAGAAGTGGCATCTGATCCAGCTTCGGGCTCAGACAAGCAAAAAGCGCCAATTACTTCTCCAGTAGCCAGGGGCACTAAGTATTTTTGTTTTTGTTCTTCGTTGCAATATTTTTCAATTCCAGCACAAACCAAGGAATTATTTACCGACATAATTACTGCTGCCGAGGCATCAACCTTGGCAATTTCGGTTATAGCCAACACATAAGAGACACTGTCTAATCCCGAACCTCCGTACTGAGGATCCACCATCATGCCCATAAATCCCAACTCAGCCATTTTTTGTACTTGCTCGGTTGGAAATTTTGAAAATTCATCGCGTTCAATTACACCAGGCAGCAATTCGTTTTGTGCAAAATCGCGGGCTGCTTGTTGAATCATGAGGTGCTCTTCGGTAAGATTAAAATCCATAATAAAAGGAGATATTGGTTGTACTTTTTTTAAATTTGGCATCCAAAAGTAGCTAATAATTACCAAAAAATCAATTTCAGAAAAGACAAATTTTCCCATGACTGCACAAAACTATAACGTTATCGGACTAATGTCAGGAACTTCTCTAGATGGAATTGATTTGGCTCAATTGTCCTTTCATTTTTCAGGCGGAAAATGGGCCTATGAAATTGGTGTTACGGCAACCTTTCCCTATACTTCAGCCTGGATTGGTCGATTGAAAAAAGCCGTTGATTTTTCTTCCGAGGAATTAGTTGAACTAAACGTAGATTACACCAAATTGCTAGGCCAAACCATATTTGATTTTATTGCCCAACACCAACTCACCTCTATCGATGCTGTTTGTTCGCACGGCCATACTATTTTGCATCAACCCCAAAATGGCTTTACGCTACAAATTGGCAACTTGCCCGAACTCGCCGAGTATTGCCAACAAAAAGTGGTTTGTGATTTCAGAGTGCAAGATGTAGCGCTTGGCGGACAGGGCGCACCGCTTGTACCCTTTGGTGATCGAATTTTATTTAGCGACTATACCTATTGCTTAAACTTGGGTGGATTTTCGAATGTTTCGTATGAACAAAATGGCCAACGACTGGCTTTTGACATCTCGGCTGTAAACACCGTACTAAACTTTTATGCCCAGCAGCACGGTTGGGATTTTGATGATCGAGGTGCCTTTGCAAAATCAGGTAAATTAAACGAGTCGCTCTTTAACGCCTTGAATGCGCTTCCTTATTTTGAACTTGCGCCACCCAAATCGTTGGGATTTGAGTATGTAAAAACCACCCTTTTGCCTTTGATTGATTCTTTTTCAATTGATACAGCCAGTAAAATGCACAGTTTTACCGAACATGTGGCCCATCAAATAGCATTGGCTCTTCCAGTAAAAACAGGAAGTTTATTAATCACAGGTGGCGGAGCCTACAATGATTTTTTGGTGGCGCGCATCCAACATTATTTACCCAACATAGATGTTGTGATTCCCAATAAAAAAACCATCGAATTCAAAGAAGCTTTAATTTTTGGGCTATTGGGCGTGCTACGTCTGCGCAACGAAATCAATGTGTTGCATTCGGTGACGGGCGCGAGTAAAGACCATTGTGCGGGATATGTGTTTGGATGAGATACGAAAAGATGATAGATTTTGTAAAGAACTAATGTCTGTTATAGTCTAGAGAAAACAATTTTTTTTGGTTACTTTCGTTTTCAAATAAACAACCCAAATGCCTGTGCTTCCTGAATTATCAAATAAAAAAAAATCTGTAGTGCTTACCTCTTTGTTGTTTGCGCTCTTATTTGTGCTTTTTTATTGGTTAAAATTCTCCAACAACACCCCAATTTCTCTTTTGGAAGGCGGTGGCGGAGGTGGTGAAGTAGCCGTGAATTTTGGCGATAGCGAGTTTGGTTCAGGCGACAATTTTACTTCGACTGAAGCCGTTACACCCGCGCAAGCAACTCCCGAAGAAGTAACCGAAGACGAAATTTTAACCCAAGAAAATACAGCTGAAACGGCAATTATTCCAGAAGCTAAAACGGCCGACAAACCCAAAAAAACAACCGAGCCCAAACCGGTAGTGAAATCTGAGCCCAAACCTTCCAAATCGACTGCCGATGCCTTATCGAGTATGCTCAATGGGGCTAATTCGGGCGATGGAAACGATAAAACAGCAGGCAATAAAGGCAAAAACAACGGAGATAAAAATGCAACGGGTTACAATGGTGGAGGTGGATCAGGCACCGGCAGTGGTGGCGGAAACGGCAGCGGTCAAGGAATCGGAAGTGGAAGTGGCTACGGCAGTGGATCAGGAAGTGGTAGCGGAAACGGGAACGGCAACTACCAATTGGGCAACCGCAAAGCACTCAACAAACCCAAACCCAATTACACCTGTAACGAACAAGGTGTTGTGGTAGTGCAAATTTCAGTCGACCAAAACGGAACTGTTATTGCAGCCAATCCGGGCGTGCGTGGCACTACCAATGCTGCAAAATGTTTATTAGAACAAGCTAAAATAGCCGCCATGAATACCAAATGGCAAGCTGATCCTGCAGCTCCATCTAAACAAGTAGGTAAAATTATTTATAGCTTTAACCTTACCGAATAGCACACGCCCATGAATTACCAAGAAACGGTACACTGGTTGTTTGCGCAATTGCCCATGTACCAGCAACAGGGCGCCATAGCTTACAAAGCCGACCTGCACAACACCTTGCTTTTGGCTGAATACTTAGGAAATCCCGAAAAAAAATTGCGTTGCATTCATGTAGCGGGCACCAATGGCAAAGGATCAACTTCGCATCTTTTGGCCTCAGTATTGCAAGAAGCGGGTTATATAGTGGGTTTGTACACCTCACCGCACCTAAAGGATTTTCGAGAGCGAATAAAGATCAACGGAAACTGCATAGAAGAAAACTATGTAACTGCGTTTGTATCCCAACACCAATCCTTTTTTTTGCAACACGACCTGAGTTTTTTTGAAATGACAGTGGGCTTGGCCTTGCAGTATTTTGCAGACTGTAAAGTTGATGTGGCTATAATGGAGGTAGGCATGGGCGGTCGATTGGATGCCACGAATATTATTACTCCACTACTATCAGTAATTACCAATATTGGACTAGACCATACCGCGTTTTTGGGCAATACGTTGACGGCAATTGCAGGCGAAAAAGCGGGCATTATCAAAGCGAATGTCCCAGTAATTATTGGCCAACACACTGCTGAAACCCGAGCCATTTTTCTAGAAAAAGCCGCGAGCCAAAACGCACTACTATATTTTGCAGATGAATCAACAGAAACACCAGCTGCTTGTGCATTATTGGGACATTATCAGAAATACAATACCCAAACAGCCTTGACTGCTATTCGTGTGCTGCAAGAGCACGATTATTTTACCATTCCCGAAAGAGCCATTTCTGAAGGATTTCTGAATGTGGTAACCAATACAGGATTGCAAGGCCGATGGCAGCAATTGGGAGCCAATCCTAAAATTATAGCCGACACCGCGCACAATTTTGATGGATTGGCTGAAGTGATGAATCAAATACAAAAAGAAAAATTCGCTCAGTTGCACCTGGTCATTGGTATGGTGAATGACAAAGACCTTGACGGAATTTTGCCCTTGTTTCCAAAAAATGCCAAATATTATTTTTGTAAACCCAATTTACCTCGCGGGCTTGACGCCGAAATTTTAGCGACAATAGCTGTCGAATTTAATTTAAAGGGAGAAGTATATAATTCGGTTTCAGCGGCTTATGCTGCGGCATGCAAAAACGCTGCCATTACTGACTTCATTTACGTGGGCGGCAGTACATTTGTGGTAGCAGAAATTTTATAATTTTTTTACCCTTTTGTTTGCACAAATCGAAAACTCGCTTATATTTGCACTCGCAATCAGAAACACGTACTATTTTGTACGGATTGCAAAAGGGCGATTAGCTCAGTTGGTTCAGAGCATCTGGTTTACACCCAGAGGGTCGGGGGTTCGAATCCCTCATCGCCCACAAAGAAAACCGAAACTATAGTTTCGGTTTTTTTATGGTTAAAGGTGTCGAAAGTTTACTTTCGTAAAGCTTTATTCATAAAAAAATAAACTTGTTGAAAACAAGTTTTGATTTTCTTTGTTTCGGGCTCCCCATTACGGGATCAACGCAGTTAATCCCGAGCTTAACTTATGAGCTAAAGCTCAATATACCTGAAGCCCACTGGGCTTCCTCCTCTTATTATCAAATCTCATCGCCCACAAAAAGTCGAAACGAGAGTTTCGACTTTTTTTATGACACAACGCGTCGAAAATTCATTTTCGTAAGCGGCTGGGGTATAAAAAAAAACAACTTGGCAACAAGTTGTGACTTTTTGTGAAGGCTCCCCCCTATAGGATCAACGTAGTTAATCCCCGATAAAACGACTTGTCGTTTTATAAACTAAAACAACTTCTCGCAAAGACGCAAAGCCGCGAAGTTCACTTCACTCTAAATACCTAACCACAAATTTAATTCGTGCATTCGTGGCTAAGAGCTAAAAGCTATCACTAAACAGCCATTCATAGTATACTTGAACAAATCTTAAATCAAAAATCAGCACTCGAGAGCTTTGCTCGAACTGGCGAAGCAATCTTAAATCAAAAAGCCCCTTCGTTTCCGAAAGGGCTTTTGCATTTTTATAAAAACGTTGTTTATCGCTTGATGATGCGCAGTGTTTTACGTTCCTCGCCTTGTGATATTATTATGTTGTATACACCGGCAGGATAGTTACGACCAAATTCTTTGTATTCTAAAGCCGTGTAATCAAATTCATCTGCTTCAATGAGTTTACCCAACATATCATACACTTTGTAAGAGATTCGTTCGTCTGAATCGGTATTAACTAATAAATTAAACTGGTCTGTGTACGGATTCGGGAATGTATTGGCCGTAAATTCGATTTCGGCATCGCCGTCTATTCTTGGAATTGCGGGCGAAATAATCTCGCAGGCATCTCCAAACGGAGACCAGGTTCCTGCCGTCATTACTGCCACGCGTACCGAGTAGGCAACCGAAGGGGTATACCCAGGCATATTCACTTTAAAGCTAAACCAGAATCGTCCGGTGTCAAAGGTTCTTGACGATTGATCACTCACCCTCGTTACTTGGAAACGGTATTGTGTAACCGATTTGGTTATTGCTGTGTATATCAACGTACGACTGGTTGGGATTACCGCACCACAATTGTTTAACATAGGTGATGCAGGCGTGTACACATAGCATGGGCTTCCGTATCCGGTGTACCCACCTGTTGTTTTTACAGCAACTTCTACCATATAGGTTGAACCGTAGTTGTATCGTGTGAACATAGGCAAGGTAAACCAGTGGTATGATCGATCTTTTACTTGCACCAAGTTATCTCCTGTTACATTTGGCGTAACATCGGTGATGCGGAAACGGTAGCCAGTAGCGCCAGCTTGAGCTGTAGTGTATATAACTGTTCCAATGCTTGGTAAAGTAACTCCACACTGAGTTGAAACTAATTGTAAAGACCCTGTAGAACTGGTAATATCTGGTGAATTTACCACACAAGAAGTTCCATAATAACCCAACCATACACCTGCGATTTGCAATTGTACTGAAACAGTATAGGCAGTGGCATAATCATAAGATGGCAACCCGTTTAATGCAAACCAGTAGTGCGTGTTGTCTATATATTGAATATCGCCTGTGGTATTGTTAACCACTTTGAAGCGATAAGCTGTTGCGTTTAAATTGATGTTGGCGTAAATTAATGAACCCATAGTATTCAAAGTTTGTCCACATGAAACGCTTTGCAAAGCAGTTGTTAATTGGTTGCCTTCGTCTAATTGACCGTCACAGTTGTCGTCAATGCCGTTGTACAACACCTCAACAAGACCCGGATTTATTGCTGCTACGGCATCGTTACAATCCAAACCTAAACTTGTAGCCACATAACCTTGCGGTATACTAGCTCCATAACAGATTGTAGTAGTTGCTTCTTCGGTAGCGGCATAGCCATCATTATCTGTGTCGACATATAGAGTAGCCGAACGCCAAACAGAAGCATCATTATCATTGCAATCGGTATTAGTTAATGAATAGCCCGCAGGTGCATTTGTAGAAGAAGTTGAACAAACTAAGCTTGACGAACTGGAACCTACTCCATCACCATCCGCATCTACATAAAAGGAGTACGTACCCAAAAGTGAAATCGCGATTTCGGATGAAGTCCCGGTAGCGCAATTTCCATTGGTTACCAATGCTCTATATAGTACTGGTTCGGTTATATTACCCGTAATATAGGTAGCCGATGTAGCACCCAAGCCACCAGTAACATTGTTCCAAATTTGAGCTATTGGATCGGCTTGTTGCCATTGGATATTGCCTTGGCTACCGCTGATAGAAACAGTGGTTGAAGTACCCGAACAAATAAACTGTGCAGCTGAGGCAGTTCCGGCATTTGATAAAGGGGTAACCACCACTGTTAATTGATTTGAATTGGCAACAGTAGTTGCTAAACAGACTGTGCTAGATGAAGTCATTACTACTGAAACGAGGTCATTATTTTGCAAGCTCGTTGAGGTAAACACAGCTGACGTTTCAGAAACGTCAATTCCATTTACTTTCCAGATGTAAGCAGGAGTTAGACCGCCAAAAACTGGAGTAGCTGTAAAGGAAATCGATTCGCCCGCACAAACTGTTGTGTTTTCTAAAGATGAAACGATAGAAACCTCAGGCGTTTGTGGTGTAACAATAGTAGCTTCGATTGCCGTTCTGGTATTGGAAACACAGCCCGTAATGCTATTTCTAGCTTCTGCATAAAATGTTGTTGAAGCACTGAGTGAAGACGTAGTAAATGTAGTCGTTGAGCTCGCAAGTAAATTACCTCCAACTGCTGCATCATACCAATCGATCGTTTCATCATTGCCCACAGTGGCTTCTAAAGTTACTACCCCTTCTCCACAACGTGACATGTTGGTTCCAACGGGTGCATTGGGTGTAGCTTTTATTTCAAAATTAGCTTGAGCACGACAACCTGTAGTTCTACAAGCTACATAGTATGGTGTAACCCCTGAAGTATTGGTGTTGGTTAATCCCGATCCGGCAATACCCACTGGGTTGAGCGTTGATCCTGATGCAATTACGCTACCTCCTGAAGATACGGTGTACCAATCTAGACTTCCTTCAATGCTATAATGAACCGTAATCCGCATATAATCTACGGTTGCTGTTCTACTAAATGTACTAGAATTAGATGCCGACAAAACGACTCCAAAATTCACATCATTGATATCCGAAGGAGTCCATGTGGTAGCCCATAAATCAGCAGCGCCGCCATAGTTTACTACCGCAAAGGCATTGTTGTTTGACCAATTGGTACCCGTGAGGGCTTTATTGGTTGTTTGTATAGTTCCAGCTTTAACCAAACTTACCACATTGTCTCTTAAAAAAGGTGTAGTTGTACCACTTGAAGATTTATTTATACTTACTAATATTCCCTGTATTGTTGCATTAGCCGGGATGGTAAAGCCATAATTGGTTGCTCTTAAATAGTTGGTGGTGGCACTGGCAGCAACACTCATGGTTGCATAAGGAGTACCCGCAGCTGTAATATTTCCTGGAGTCCCCCAAGCGACCGTTCCAACTCCGGTAGCATTTACTGCTGCTCCTGAGTCTTTGGCTCCAGAATTTAATCCTGTAATTGAATTACAAGTTCCAGATGCAGTAAAAGACGCAGTTGAACCTGCGCAAATAGACACAGCCGAAACTTCGGGTAAAGCAATTACCGTGGTTGAGATACCATTTGATGTGGCTGGAGTGACTACACATACAGCATTGGATGTCATCTGCACCGTAATTTGATCTCCGTTTATCAAATTGCTAACATTTAATGATGCATTGGTTGCGCTAGGTATGTCAATTCCGTTCTTTTTCCATTGGTAAGCTGGCGATGTTCCTCCATTGGTTGGAGTTGCAGTAAATGTTACGGAGGTTCCCGAACATACGCTATTATCCGCATCATCTGAAACGATAACAACGCTAGAGGTAGATGGATTAACCACCACAGCTACTTGTGTTCTAGTAGTACTTTCACAACCATTAAGCAACTGAGTTGCAAAATAATTTGCATTGGTTAACACGGCTGAACTTGCAAGTGCATTACCACCTGTGGCAGCTGCATACCAAGCTATACTAGATCCGGTTGCTACTAAATTAGCAACTGTTGATCCGGCACAAAAAGTTTGAGCTTGGGCTACTGGAGCTGTTGTAGAAACCACTGTAGTTTGAATACTTGATGAAGTGACAGGTGAATTAGAAACACAAGTCGCAGTTGAAACCATACGCACCTGAATGCTATCGGTATTGGCCAATGTTGTAGTGTTGTAAGTTGCTCCTGTAGCACCTACAATATCTACCCCATTTTTTATCCATTGGTAAGTTGGCGTACTTCCATTAGTTGGCGTTGCAGTAAAAGTAATTGAGCTTCCTTCACAAATTGTATTATCGGGATCAGAAGAGGCAATTGATACAGCAGCAGTTACACTCGGATTAACTACCACAGAAACACTGGCTTCTTCTCCCCAACATCCAGCAGAGTTTTGCGCTCTAAAATAGTAGGTCCCAGAAGCAGTAATTACTTCTGAAGTAGAAGGCGTTGCTGTTGAGGTTCCACCTGAAGTTGTGCCTTGAAAATAGACTGTTCCAGATCCAGAATTGGTTACATTTAAGGTTGTTGTAGCACAAACTGTTCCACCACCAGTAATGGTTAAGGTTGTTTGCGCTGCTTTTAAACTGATGGCCGACATAGATGACAAGGCCGTTCCGCTTAATGTGGTTGATGAAACATCTGTAGCCAATACGGTTGGAATAGATCGACTTAAAACAGCATTACGCACACCGTCAGTTGTGGTAAAGGTTTGTTCATTATTTGATGTCCAGTTGGTAGCTGGAGTTAGTGTACGAGGAGTAGTATTTCCATTTCGAACAGTGCTAATTACTTGAATGGCTCTATCGGCAGGATTAACTGTCAAACCAGAAGCAAATGCAAAAGTACTTACTGCAGTTGTTCCTCCGTTGTAATTTCTGCTACTCGAAATGGGTGCACATTGATCAATATTATCATATAAAGCAACCCATACATCGTTCACACGTGTAGTTCCACCGGTAAGAGCTATACTTAATTCATTGGAATTAGCTGCAGTTAATCCCACATTATCCAAATAATACAAGGCCGTATGTTGACGAATTGTTGCATCAGCTAAATCACCTGTTGCCAAGGTCATGGCTTGACCTCCATAGGTAACAGTTGCAGTTCGCGCCCCAACAGCCGTTTGTGAAGTAGCAATTGCTACCACAAATACTTTTTTTTGTTGAAGCTGCCGTTGAAAAACGAACGAGTGTAGTAAAGTTTGATGTGTTATGGTACACATTAGACCAAGTAGCATACGATGAAATCAAGGCGTTTAAAACACCTTTCAAACTTACTGCTGTCATAGATGCCAACACATTTCCACTGGTACTAAAAGCGGAATCATCGGTGGTATTAGTAGTTGGAATACTTCTAGTAAAAACACCATTACGAACCCCATCGGTTGTGGTAAACGTTTGCTCGTTGGATGAAGTCCAATTGGTTGCAGCTGTAATGGTTCTTGGCGTTGTATTTCCATTTCGGATTGTACTGATTACTTCAATCGCAAGGTCATTGGCATTCACGGTTAGCGGGGTCCCAAAGGCAAAAGCATTGTTTGTATTGGTTACCGAATTAAAGACTTGCGAATTGGTAAGTGGAGTGGTTTGATCGACATAATCGTAAACGGCAGTCCACACTGTGTTTACACGAGTAGTACCCCCGCTGAAGGTAACGCTCAATGATGTAGACGTTGCCGCGTCAATACCCGCTTCATTTAGGTAATACAATGCGGTATGCTGCCTTGTAGTTACTTGTGACATGTCGCCTGCAGCAAGCGTTAGACTTTGTCCACCGTAGGTTACGGTTGCCGTACGGGCTCCAACAGCAGTCTGTGAACTGGCTATGGCTACAACAAACATTCGATTAGAATTGGATCCGGTAGGAATGCTCACAGTTGCTGAGGCATCAGCTGTTCCATTGTAGGCATTGGACCAGTTCGATAAGGTTGTTACTTGAGCTGATAGTCCAGCTGTAAAAACCAAGAAAAGTAGAACAAGCAAGCACTTAAAGTGACTGCTGTTGTACGAGATGTTTAGCGTATTTTTCATCTGATTTGGGGTTTAAATTCGTCAACAAAGTTAAAACCCGAATATCCAAAACATAAATTTAATTGTTGAAATGCAAATAAATTCGATGAACCACACAAAAAAAATATAAGAAAAATAAGCCAATCGATAAACGGTATCATCTCATCGATTAACAACCAATTCAAAATCATTTTCTACTACCGCATTATTTTCAACATCACCTAGAGCAAACTTTGTTAGTGATTTTAAGGAGTACTATCCATTTGAAAATTTAACACAAACTGAATCATTTCCAAATTTTAAAATCCGTGAATCTGCGGCAAAAATCTTACTTCATAGTTCCTCCTTGCAAAGACTTACTTAGTATACTTAAATAAATCTTAAATCAAAAATCTTAAATCTTAAATCAAAAAGCCCCATCGTTTCCGAAGGGGCTTTTGACTTAATGTGTTAACTCGAAATTTATCGTTTAATCATTCGAAGTGTTTTCGCGTTTTCTCCTTGGGTTACAATTACATTGTATACACCAGCTGGATAAGCAGATCCAAGGTCTTCTGAGATGTAGTCGATCGTGTTAATTGAGCGCGTCTCAATTAATTTTCCTAGCATATCATACACTTTTAATTCTACTGCTCCTTCTGTTGAAGTAGCTACATTCAATTTGAATTCAGTTGAGAATGGATTCGGGAATGCTTGTACTTCAAATACTAACGAACCAACTTCTTCTCCTCTTGCGGCAGCCGCAGGCGAAACTATTTCACAAGCATCTCCAAATGGAGACCATGTTCCGGCTGTCATAACTGCAACTCGAACTGAGTAAGCTGTTGCAGGCGTATAACCCGGTACATTTACACGGAAAGAGAACCAGAATTTATTCGTATCAAAAGTAACTGCCGATTGGTCAGACACTTTAGTCACTTGGAAACGGTATTGTGAAACCGAATTCATTGAACTTGTGTATACCAATGAACTAGCTGTTGGAATTACTGCTCCACAGTTAACCAAGGTTGGCGCCGCTGGAGTGTAAACCATACAAGCTGAACCATATCCTGAATAACCTGCTGTTGTTTTTACCGCTACTTCAACCAAATAGGTAGAACCATAGTTGAAACGGCTTAACATAGGCAAAGTAAACCAGTGGTACGAACGGTCTCTAACTTGAACTAAATTAGCTCCTGTAGCTCCTGGCGTGATGTCGGTTACTCTAAAACGATACCCGGTAGCTCCGCTAACTGGTGTAGTAGCAATAACAGTTCCAATGCTTGGCAAAGTAGCTCCACACTGTGAAGGGTTAACTTGTAACGCTCCTGTTGGTGATAAGATAGCTGGTGAAGAAACATCACAAGCAGATCCGTAGTAACCCAACCAAATACCCGCTCTCTGTAATTCAACAGAAATAGTAT
>VEQT01000067.1 GCA_018883065.1 Flavobacterium sp. | reverse complement strand
TCCCCATTGGGTGTGCAAACCATGCTCATCAATCCAGACAAATCGGCTGAATTTATTGAGCCTTACACTACCGATTTATCTTCGTACGTGGTGTACCGTCGTCAAGACAAAGCGGCTTCATTGACTCCATTTGAGTGTAAAATGATTGCCGACGCACCATCCGATATTACCAACAGCACTGCCCGTCCCAATGCAGACGATGCTCTACTGCGTACCTTCCGTTTGGCCATGTCTTGTACAGGAGAATATACCGCCTATTTTGGTGGAACTAAAGCCCTTGCCTTGGCTGCTATTAACAACACCATGACCCGTGTAAATGGAGTGTTTGAATTGGATTTTGGCGCACGCATGGTTTTGATTGCCAACACTGATTTGGTAATTTATACAAGCGCGTCAACTGATCCGTATTCTGCAGCATCCTCAATGTCCAGTTGGAATTCCCAATTGCAATCTACCTTAACTTCTGTAATTGGTGAAGCCAACTACGATGTAGGCCATTTATTTGGTGCGTCTGGTGGTGGTGGAAATGCAGGATGCATTGGGTGTGTATGTGTGAACGGATCCAAAGGAAGTGGAATTACCTCTCCAGCAGATGGAATTCCTATGGGAGATAACTTTGATATTGATTACGTTGCCCATGAATTGGGTCATCAATTTGGTGCAAACCACACGTTCACGATTAGCAACGAAGGAACAGGTGTTCACATGGAGCCTGGATCGGGTTCAACGATAATGGGATATGCGGGAATTACTTCTGCAGATGTGCAGCCGCACTCGGATCCTTATTTTCATGCGATTAGTATTCAACAAGTAACCAATAACATTAAAGCCAAAACCTGTTCTGTAAACACGGCTTCAGGTAATGCAGTGCCTACTGCCAATGCAGGTTTAGATTACACTGTGCCAAAAAGCACTCCGTTTATGCTCACCGCTAGCGGAACAGATGCCAACGGCGATGTATTAACGTACAACTGGGAGCAAATGGACAATCAAACCAACACAACTGCACCATCGGCTACTAAAACTAGTGGAGTGAATTTTAGATCATACAATTCATCAACCAATCCAACCCGATACTTTCCTAAATTATCATCTATCTTAACAGGTGCCACCACCACAGCTGGCACCGAACTCACCGTTGAGGCATTGCCTTCGGTAGCTAGAACTTTAAACTTTAGAGTTACCGTACGTGACAATCACGCTGGTGCACCGGCCAACAACAGCGACGACATGATTGTAACGGTAAATGCTACGGCGGGACCATTTGCTGTAACTGCCCCTAACACTGCGGTTTCATATGTAGGCGGAAGCACCCAAACCATCACATGGAATGTAGCGGGAACTACAGCCAACAACGTAAACTGTGCCAATGTTGATATCTTATTGTCAACCAATGGTGGAACTACCTTCACTACTTTAATAGCGGGAACACCAAATGACGGAACTGAAGCCGTAGTTATTCCTAATACTCCAGGCACAACCAACCGCATCATGATTAAAGGAAGTAACCATATTTTCTTTGACATTTCAAATGCCAACTTTACCATTACAGAAGGATCAACTGATTTTACTGCGCCGACCGAACCTACCAATTTGGCTGCCGCTGGCACAACTAGCACAAGCACACAATTGAGCTGGACAGCTGCAACCGATAACGTAGCCGTAACTGGATATGAGGTGTATCAGGGAGCAACCTTAAAAGCAACGGTAGCCACTACAACGTATACCGTAACTGGATTAACTCCGTCTACACTTTATAGTTTTAGCGTAAAAGCAAAAGATGCCAATAGTAATGTTTCGGCAGCGAGTAATGTAGTGGACGTAACTACTTTGGCTGATACAAGTGCGCCAAGTGCGCCTGTCTTGAGTGCTGCTGGAACAACTAACACTTCAACCAACTTGAGCTGGACAGCTGCAACAGACAATCTAGCCGTAACCGGATATGACGTATACCAAAATAGCGTATTAAAAGCTTCGGTAACCGGATTAACCTATGCTGTTTCAGGATTGAGCGCGGGAACAACATATGCATTTACAGTTTTTGCAAAAGACGCCGCTGGAAATACAACAAGTAGTAATGTGGTGAATGTGACTACTTCAACTCCAGATACCTCTGCGCCAACAGCAGTAGTATTGAGTGCTTCGGGCACAACTGCTACTACTACCAACTTAAGCTGGACTGCTGCTACTGATAATGTGGCTGTAACAGGATACGAAGTATATCAAGGTGCTACTTTGAAAGCTACCGTTACTACTTTAACCTATGCTGTGACTGGTCTTACTGCTTCTACTGCTTATACCTTTAGTGTAAAAGCAAAAGATGCTGCCGGAAATTCATCTACAAGTAATACTGTTTCGGTAACTACCCTCACTCCAACGGTTACATACTGTACCTCGCAAGGAACAAGTGCTGCAAATGACCGCATAAGTAAAGTTGTATTGGGCACTATTAATAACACCTCAACAGCAACTACAGGGTACGAGAACTTTACGGCCATTTCTACAAATTTAGTTCGTGGGGTATCCAATGCATTTACGATAACGCCATTTAGATCTACTTCAACGCGTAAAGAGGCCTACCGTATTTGGATTGATTTCAATAACGATGGAGATTTCCTAGATACAGGTGAACAAGTGTATACACAAGCAGCAATATCAGCTACTTCAGTTTCGGGGTCTTTCACTGTGCCTGCTGCCACAACTTTAGGAACAAAAAGAATGCGTATCTCAATGAAATACAACGCCTCTCCTACCTCTTGCGAGCTATTTGCTAGCGGACAAGTAGAAGATTACACGGTAAATATTACGGCCACTGCTCGTCAAGAAGACAACTCCGCAGTTGACGTACTTGTGTATCCTAATCCCGTTGAAGGCAATTTCTTAACCGTTTCTGAATCAGCAGCCACAGCCGATTACCGAATTTATACTGTATTGGGTCAGGTAGTTGCTATAGGTAAAGTAGAAAACAATGAAGTATATGTAGGTGACATTACGGCTGGAACCTACTTGATTGAATTTGTGATGAACGATCAAACTGTCGTTAAGCGCGTAATCAAAAAATAATTTAGGACCTACTCCTTTTATAAAGCCACCGAAATTCGGTGGCTTTTTTTTTGTAAAAAAGGGTACATTTAACCCTTCAAAATGTACACTATGAAAAAAATTGAATTCCTAATCGCAATGGTATTTAGTATGGCTGCACTGCACGCACAACAAGTTATGTCACCCGAATTATTATGGAAATTGGGACGAGTAAGTCCGGTGGGTATTTCAAAAGATGGGTCAGCATTACTTTACAAGGTTTCTTACCCTTCTGTTACTGAAAACAAATCGACTTCCAAGATCTTCATGATTCCAATCGAAGGTGGAAAAGCAACTGAAATCAAAGACACGAAAAACTTTATTGCAGATCGCAATGTGTCTCCCGACGGGAAGTACATCTTGTATAGTGAGGAAGTAAAACTACAATCCATTCATGGCAAAGATTTTTATCCGGAACTGGATAAATCAAATGCACAAGTATACAATGGCTTGGATTACCGCCACTGGGATACCTGGAACGAGGGAAAATACAACCACGTATTCTACAAAAGCACAGCCGCTGGGGAGCAAACTGGAATTGACATTTTGAAAGACGAACGCTTTGACAGCCCGCAAAAACCCTTTGGTGGCGACGAAGATTTTATCTGGTCGCCCGATGGCAAAAGCATCATTTACGTGTGCAAGAAAAAAGAAGGTACAGCCTATGCCATATCGACCAATACCAATTTGTATCAGTACGATTTAGCCACAGGAGCAACCGTAAATCTTACTGAAAGCAATTTGGGCTACGACACCAATCCGAGTTTTTCGCCTCAAGGCAATTTGAGCTGGTTGCAAATGAAACGCGACGGCTACGAAGCCGATAAAAATGATTTGGTGGTTCGCATAAATGAGAAAATGCAGCTTAATCTTACCGCCAATTGGGATGGCACTGTAAATAATTTTATGTGGGCACCCGACGGTAAAAAGGTCTATTTCACCGCACCCGTTGACGGAACCATTCAATTGTTTGAAGTGAATTATCCAGGATTAACCAAAATGGCACCCCGTGTAAAACAACTCACGGATGGTTTTTTTGATGTGCACGACATTGTCGGATTTTCTGGAAACAACATTCTACTCACCCGCACCGACATGAATCACGCTACCGAGATTTATAGCTATGAGCTAAAAAAGAAAACGTGGAACCAACTTACCCATGAAAACGACAAAATATACGAAAGCTTGGCGATGAGTAAAACCGAAAAACGCTATGTGACGACCACCGACGGCAAAAAAATGTTGGTCTGGGTAATTTTACCACCCAACTTTGATGCCAGCAAAAAATACCCTACGCTCTTGTATTGCCAAGGCGGACCACAATCGGCCTTGACGCAGTTTTATTCGTTTCGTTGGAATTTTCAATTGATGGCAGCCAATGGCTACATTTTAGTAGCACCAAATAGACGTGGTATGCCTGGACACGGCGTAGCATGGAACGAGCAAATTAGTGGAGATTGGGGCGGACAAGTCATGCAAGATTACCTATCGGCTATTGATGATGTAGCCAAAGAATCCTACGTGGACAAAGACCGATTGGGATGTGTAGGCGCAAGTTATGGTGGCTATTCGGTATTTTATTTGGCGGGTATTCACCAAAATAGATTCAAGTCATTTATTGCACATGACGGGGTGTTTAATACCCAAAGTATGTTTGGCACAACCGAGGAAGTATTTTTCAATAACTGGGATTTTGGTGGCGCTTATTGGGAGAAAAACAATGCGGTAGCACAAAAAACCTACAGCACATTTAATCCTATAAATTATGTGGACCAATGGAACACACCTATCCTAATTATTCAAGGTGGAAACGATTTTAGAGTGCCCATTGGGCAAGCGCAAGAAGCATTTCAAGCGGCACAACTGCGCGGAATCAAAAGTAGATTTTTGTATTTCCCAGAAGAAAATCATTGGGTGCTCAAACCGCAAAATGCACAAGTTTGGCAACGCGAATTCTACAAATGGTTGAAAGAAACGTTGTAATACAGCAAAGAAAAAGGCCTCTAAATAGAGGCCTTTTGTATTAGTCAGGATCGTTCATTTTAAAACTCTCCATGAATTTTGTAGTATAATTTCCTGCCACATAATCGGGTTCATCCATTAATTGACGGTGAAACGGAATAGTGGTTTTAATTCCTTCAATCACAAATTCATCCAATGCACGCTTCATTTTACTAATCGCCTCTTCGCGAGTTTGAGCGGTAGTAATAAGTTTGGCAATCATCGAATCGTAATTCGGCGGAATAGTGTATCCGGCATATACGTGGGTATCCAATCGAACGCCATGTCCTCCTGGCGCATGCAAGGTGGTAATTTTTCCGGGTGATGGACGGAAATCATTATATGGATCTTCAGCGTTAATTCGGCATTCAATGGCATGCAAATTAGGGAAATAATTTTTTCCAGAAATTGGCACACCCGCAGCTACTAAAATTTGCTCGCGAATTAAATCGTAATCAATTACTTGTTCGGTAATTGGGTGCTCTACCTGAATACGGGTATTCATTTCCATGAAATAGAAATTGCGGTGTTTATCAACCAAAAATTCTACCGTTCCAGCCCCTTCGTATTTAATGAACTCAGCTGCTTTTACTGCTGCTTCTCCCATTTTATTTCGCAATTCATCAGTCATAAATGGAGAAGGCGTTTCCTCGGTCAATTTTTGGTGACGACGTTGTACGGAGCAATCGCGCTCAGATAAATGACAGGCTTTACCATAGGCATCCCCTACTACTTGAATCTCAATATGTCGTGGTTCTTCGATTAATTTTTCTAGGTACATGCCGTCATTTCCAAAAGCGGCTCCAGCTTCTTGACGAGCACTTTCCCACGCTTTCAATAAATCTTCTTCTTTCCAAACCGCTCGCATTCCTTTTCCACCACCCCCAGCAGTTGCTTTGAGCATGACGGGATACCCCATCTCTTTAGATAATTTTTCAGCTTGTTCGTAAGATTCTAAAATCCCGTCTGAACCGGGAACACATGGAACACCAGCCGCTTTCATGGTTGCTTTGGCCGAAGCCTTATCGCCCATTCGATCAATCATCTCGGGAGAAGCCCCAATAAATTTGATGCCGTGTTCTGAACAAATTTTAGAAAATTTAGCGTTTTCAGATAAAAAACCGTACCCCGGATGTATAGCATCAGCGTTGGTAATCTCAGCTGCAGCAATGATGTTGGACATTTTTAAATAGGACAAATTACTGGGAGCAGGTCCTATACAAACCGCTTCATCGGCAAACTTTACGTGTAAACTATCTGCATCAGCTGTAGAATATACTGCCACAGTTTTGATGCCCATTTCACGACAAGTACGGATGATACGCAAGGCAATCTCTCCTCTGTTGGCAATTAGTATTTTTTTAAACATCGCTTATAAATTTTAAAATTACAAATCCCATTCCGCTATTTCGGAACCAAAATTCAATCGTGGAATTTGTATTTTGATTATTGGAGTTTCAAAACAATTAAGATGGATCAACTAAGAATAAAGGTTGATCAAATTCTACTGGTGACATATCGTCCACTAAAATTTTAACGATTTTACCCGAAACTTCGGATTCGATTTCGTTGAATAATTTCATGGCTTCAATTACACAAAGTACATCGCCTTTTCCGATTGAACTACCCACCTCAACAAACATGGGTTTGTCTGGTGATGGTTTTCTGTAGAATGTTCCAATCATGGGTGATTTTACCGTAATGTAGTTTGCATTTTCTGCCGCGGGGGCTGCCGCTACAGGAGCAGAAGGTGCTTGTGGCAGTGCGGCTACAGGAGCAGCGGCTGGCAAAGCTTGTGCCATAGGTGCTTGTTGCACATACGTAATTTCCGGAGTATTGCCTTCAAGTGTAGTTCTGATGGTAATTTTGATGTCTCCT
Organism: Flavobacterium sp.; assembly: GCA_018883065.1. Lineage (GTDB taxonomy): Bacteria > Bacteroidota > Bacteroidia > Flavobacteriales > Flavobacteriaceae > Flavobacterium. The sequence continues at coordinate 2,255 of VEQT01000067.1, read as the reverse complement.
GTTTCTAGTTTTACTTCGGCAACACCTGAATTGGATACAAATTTGATCAGGTTTTGAATTTCTTTTAAATCCATAATGCGTTGATTTAAGTTTAGTTTATTTTTTATCGTAAGCCCATTTTAAAAAGATAGAGCCCCAAGTAAATCCGCCACCAAAAGCAGCAAAAATAAGGTTATCTCCTTTTTTAAATTTATGTTCAAAATCACTTAATAATAGGGGTAATGTTGCCGATGTAGTATTGCCGTATTTTTCAATATTGATTAATACTTTACTGTCATCAAGGCCCATGCGAGAAGCCGTTGCATCGATAATTCTTCTGTTTGCTTGGTGAGCAAGTAACCAATCCACTTCATCGTGGGTTAGATTGTTGCGTTGCATGATTTTTTCGCTCACATCTGCCATGCCTGTAACGGCATATTTAAATACAGTTTTTCCGTCTTGGAATACGTAATGCTGACGATTTTCTACCGTTTCTGCCGAAGAAGGCAAAATAGATCCACCCGCATCAATCTTTAAGTATTCACGGCCAATTCCATCGCTGCGTAAAAACTCGTCTTGCAATCCTAATCCTTCATGATTGGGCTCAAACAATACAGCGCCAGCACCATCACCAAAAATGATGCAAGTAGCGCGATCGGTATAGTCAATTATTGAAGACATTTTGTCTGCCCCAATGAGAAGCACTTTTTTATATCTTCCTGATTGAACGTAGGCCGCACAAGTAGACATACCGTATAAAAATCCGGAGCAAGCCGCTTGTAAATCGTAGGCAAAAGCATTCACAGCGCCAATTTGAGTGGCAACATAAACAGCTGTGGCAGCAACTGGCATATCGGGAGTGGTAGTAGCTACAATAACGGCATCAATTTCAGCAGGATTTACTCCGCTTTTTTGGATTAAATCTTCGGCCGCTTTAATAGCCATATAAGACGTCCCTAATTTATCTCCTTTTAATATTCTTCGTTCGCGAATTCCTGTTCGGGAAGTAATCCATTCGTCATTGGTTTCTACTAAGGTCTCCAATAATTTATTGGTTAGTACAAAATCAGGAACATAAGAACCTACAGCAGTAATGGCGGCAGTAATTGTACTCATAGGTGATTGCTATTTCTTTTCAAGGTTTCCCTTGATAAAGGGGTTGAAATTACAAAAAAAATTGAAATGAAATTTGATATTAGAATGCGTAATTTAAGACCCAATATAAACAACAAAAACTCCCACTTTGGTGAGAGTTTTAGTATATTATATCAGCTTATTAAGCAAGCGCTACAGGTGATTTATCAATAACCACTTGTCCTCTGTAGTACATTTTCCCTTCATGCCAGTAGGCTCTGTGGTATAAATGAGCTTCTCCTGTAATTGGACAAGTTGCGATTTGAGCAACTGTTGCTTTGTAATGTGTTCTTCTCTTATCTCTTCTTGTCTTGGAGACTTTTCTCTTAGGATGTGCCATTTTACTGTATTATTTATCCGTTAATAGTTGCTTTAATTTATCCCAACGTGGGTCTATTGTTTCTTGTTCTTGTGTACCGATATCTGAAACCGAAAGTGCTTTTAATGCATCCAACGCAGGCGTTTGTAATGTACCCGCTTTAATACCTGGATGCTCTTTTCTGTATGGGATTGAAAGAACAATCATTTCATACAAATAATGAGCCACATCAAGTTGGTGTTCTCCGTGGGGCAGAATTAATAACTCCTCATTGTCGTTATTGAATTGCTCTCCAAATTGAACCACCAAATTGATTTTTCCTTTAATAGGCAAATCAAATTCTTCGCCCGTTACATCACAAGGAACGTGAATGGTTCCGTTGTGTTTGAAACTGAGCTCTAAAAAATTTGGCTTCTTTTCTAGTACTATTTTTGCTTTGATGTCGGAACTTTCAAATTCGTGGTAATCAAAGCGATCAAAGAACGTATTGTTAATCTGATATTCAAATTGGTGTTTGCCTACCTTTAACCCTAAAAAAGGAATTAAAAATTCATTTAACTGTTTCATTTTAACACCAATTTACCGAACGAATCGGGAGCGCAAAGATATAAATTTATTGTACAATCAAAAATGTGGCGCGCATTTTTTTAGCGAATATTTTTCTCTTCTTTTATTTCTCTGATTTTCATCGGATTAGCACTTATTTCCAGGTGCTGGTTCCGGGAGTGAAACACATCTATTGCTAAATATACCGCTTCTTTAAACGAGTTAAAATCAGCCAATCCTTTTCCAGCAATGTCGTAGGCCGTTCCGTGATCGGGAG
>VEQT01000023.1 GCA_018883065.1 Flavobacterium sp. | reverse complement strand
GCCTTAGAGCACTTCAAAAAAACCAAGGTTCATTATGCATTTATTGTCGATGAACATGCCGTTTTTCAGGGTATTATTACGCTTAATGATATTTTAGAAGCTTTGGTGGGCGATGCTGCTGATTTTGATGACGACGAATACAAATTAATAGACAATGAAGATGGCAGCTGGTTGGTAGACGGACAATATTCTTTACATGATTTTCTTACTTCATTTGAAATGGATGAACTCATCAACGAGTATGAAGTAACTACAGTAAGTGGTTTTTTTATCACCGAAATGGGCACAATTCCCAAAGAAGGCGAAAAAATTATTTGGAATAAACTCGAGTTGGAAGCCCAAAAAATGGATGGCGCCAAAATTGATAAGGTCCTTATTAAAACACTAAAAGAATAGTTTCCTATTTTCTTTTTAAGAATTTCATTACACCTACAACCTATCACCTAACACCTACAACCTAAATCCTACACCCTACAACCTAACACCTATATCCTAAACTCAATACTATGACCGAAGGCAACTTTGTAGACTACGTAAAAATATTTGTTTCTTCTGGCAAAGGAGGGAAAGGATCTACCCATTTGCACCGCGAAAAATTTATCGAAAAAGGTGGTCCCGATGGCGGCGATGGCGGACGCGGCGGACACGTATATTTGGTTGGCAACAAAGGGCTTTGGACTTTGTTTCACCTCAAGTTTGCCCGACACATTAAAGCAGGTCACGGCGGCGATGGCGGAAGTGACCGAAGTACCGGACACGACGGTGAAGACAAATACATTGAAGTACCGTTGGGAACCGTTGTGCGTGATAAAGAATCCAACGAAATACTATTTGAAATTACCGAAGACGGCGAAAAACGCATCGTGGCTCAAGGCGGAAAAGGCGGATTGGGCAATTGGCACTTTAGATCTTCTACCAACCAAACGCCACGTTATGCACAGCCGGGTTTGCCTGGTTTAGAGATGGATATCGTATTAGAATTAAAAGTACTCGCCGATGTGGGATTAGTGGGGTTTCCCAATGCAGGAAAATCAACCTTATTGTCGGTGCTTACCTCGGCCAAACCCAAAATTGCCGATTACCCCTTTACTACACTCAAACCCAATTTGGGCATTGTGGCCTACCGCGACTATCAATCGTTTGTAATTGCCGATATTCCGGGCATTATAGAAGGCGCTGCCGAAGGAAAAGGCCTGGGGCACTACTTTTTGCGTCACATCGAACGCAACTCAACTTTACTGTTTTTGGTGCCGGTTGATACCGAAAACATCAAAGCAGAATACGATATTTTGGTCAATGAATTAACCAAATACAATCCCGAAATGCTGCAAAAAGAGCGACTGCTCGTGATTTCCAAATGCGACATGCTTGATGATGAACTCAAAGCCGAGTTAAAAATTCAATTGGACAAAGAATTCAAAGGAGTACCGTATTTGTTTATTTCGTCGGTGGCCCAACAAGGCCTCATCGAACTCAAAGACAAATTGTGGGCGATGCTCAACGATTAGAAAAAATACATTGTTTTTTTAACACCTCTTATGAGGTGTTTTTTTATACTTCATATTTATTTATACCAAAAAGTTAAATGTTGGTTAAATCAATATTTCATTATCTAGTAGCGAATTGTATTTTGATAAATAAAGTATATTCGCAACGCAAAAGTGAGCCATTGTAGTGGCACTTTGTTCAGTATTAACTTTTAAATCATCACATGAAAAAAATTATTGTTTCCTTTTTAGTAGGAATTCTTTTGTTGCCCATGAGCGTCAAAGCCGACGAGGGTATGTGGTTTTTGATGTTCATCGAACGTCTCAACCACCGCGACATGCAAAAAATGGGATTGCAACTCACTGCTGAAGAAATTTACAGCATTAACAACCATTCTTTAAAAGATGCCATAGTGCAATTTAACGGAGGGTGTACCGCCGAGATTATTTCAAAAGACGGCTTGGTACTCACCAACCACCATTGCGGCTATGATGCTATTGCCGAATTATCATCGGCCGAAAAAAATTACCTAAAAGATGGCTACTGGGCCGAAAACCGAGCCGCCGAAATGAAACCATCTAGTTTATTCGTGCGTTTCTTTGTACGTATGGACGATTGCACCAAACGTATTCTGGCCAAAGTGAACAACCAAATGTCTGAGGCCGAGCGCGAAAAAGCAATTGCTGCCGAGATGGCCCTAATTGAAAAAGAAAACAACGAAGGTGGGAAATATACCGTTTCGGTTCGTCCGTTTTTTCAAGGTAACGAATTCTACTATTTTGTTTACCAAGATTACAAAGACGTACGATTGGTGGGTACTCCACCAGAAAGTCTTGGAAAATATGGAGGCGACACCGATAACTGGGAATGGCCACGTCATACTGCCGATTTCTCGATGTTTCGCGTGTATGCAGACAAAGACGGAAACCCAGCCGATTACTCAGCCAACAATGTACCCTTACAACCCAAACACTACTTACCTGTAAATATGAGCGGCGTAAAAGAAAATGATTACGCTATGATTTTAGGCTACCCCGGAAGAACCAACCGTTGGTTGCCTGCAGGAGGAATCGAGCAAAATGTGAAATTTGCTTATCCTGCTTGGGTAGAAGGAGCCAAAACAGGCATGGATAATATGAAAAAATACATGGATCAGAGCGCTGCCTTGCGTTTGGTCTATGCGTCAAAATTTGCAGGCACAGCCAACTATTGGAAAAACCGTCAAGGAATGATTGATGCCTTAACCAAATTTGAAACAGCCAAATCCAAAGCTGCTCAAGAAGCCAAATTTGACAAATGGGCGCAAAAACCAGCCAACAAAGCCAAATACGGTACCGTGGTAAAAAACATCAATGCGTATTATGCGTTAACCAATGAAAAAGCGCGCCACGACAACTACTTGCAACAGTTGTTGCGTACTACCTTTTTTGGTACCATTAGCCGAACCATGGGTCGTCAGTTGGATGGCTATGTAAAAGCCGATGCGGCCAAACGTGCACAAATGGCTCCGGGAATTTTAGAAATGGCCAGTGAAATGTATAAAGAAATGTACTTGCCTGCCGAGAAAGATTTATTGGCTGCACAATTAAATGTATATGCTGCCAAATCAACGGGCTATGCTGTTTCGCCATTGGTTGAAAAAGTAGGCAAAGAAAACGGCGGAGATTTTACCAAATATGCACACGCTTGTATTGATTTGAGTTTGTATTCATCGCTAGACAAAGTAAAAGCATTCTTGGATGCGCCTGCACAAGGGGTGTTGGATAACGATCCTTTGCAAGTGTTGTCAGCAGATTTGTTAGCTCACTTGGCTTCTAAATCAGATGCAATTGCCAAAGCCCAAAATGATTTTGGAGCGGCTTACCGCTTATTGGTAGAAGGTTTGCGCGAATCGAAAATTGGCTCAATCAAATACCCAGATGCCAACTCAACTTTACGTCTCACCTACGGAAAAGTAAAAGCTTTGCCAGCTGATAAACGCAACGATGCTAAAATTAACAACTACACCACTATGGAAGGTTTAGTTAAGAAATACAAAAAAGGCGACGAAGAATTTGATTTGCCACAGCGCATTATTGATATGTACAACGCCAAAGACTATGGCCGTTTTGCCGATAAAGATGGAAGCTTGCACGTAAATTTCTTGACCGATAACGACATTACGGGAGGAAATTCGGGATCGCCAGTATTGAACGGAAAAGGTGAATTAATTGGTTTGGCTTTTGACGGAAACATCGAAGCCATGGCCGGTGACGTAATTTTTGACAACAAATTGCAACGCACCATCAACGTAGATATTCGATTTGTGTTGTGGGTTATTGAGAACTACTCGGGCGCCAAACACATTGTAGATGAAATGACGTTGGTGAAGTAGTTAAGTCGAAAGTCGAAAGTCAAAAGTTGACGATTGCGAAACAAAGAAATTAAAAATGAATAAGAACGGCAGTGGGCAATGCGCTTGCTGCCGTTTTTTATGAGTCATAAAGTCTAAAGTTGTAAAGTCTAAAGGTAGAGTTATACTAAGAACGTCATTGCGAGGAGGAACGACGAAGCAATCTTTTAGCAACACAGATTACTAAAATCTAAGTAATCAAAAAGATTTTTTAAATCATACAAATTTTGAAAATCAGTGTTTTGAAAATAGCTCGCAATCCCGAAGCGTCGGGACCGTGAAGAAACTCAAAGTGTTTGAGCCTGTGAGTGCGCGAACGGGGGAGTTTTTGAGTTTTAGAAAGTGAGCCTATTTTGATCGCCGAAAATCAGAGGTCTTGATTTTTTGTTTCTTTTTCATCAAGGAAAAAGAAAGAGATTAACGATTGAAGATTGCTTCGTCATTCTTCCTCGCAATGACGTCCTAAACAGAGAACCGACAATTGTCAACCCATAACTCAAAAAACACACCCCCAACCCCTCTCGAGAGGGGAGTTTTACGAAGTATACTAAGAACGGCTGATGGCTGTTAGCGTCAGCTGTTAGCTTTTGGCCACGAATGCACGAATGTTTTTTTAGATGACAGACTATAAGAGGTTAGATGAGAGACAGCTCTTTGAAATTCCAATCTATAAATTCCGTGCCTACAAAAAAAATATAAAATTCGTTTCTATACAGATTTTTATATAACCACGCAAAAGGATTTTAGTGTCTCGCCAAGTCGCGAAGTCGCAAAAAATAAATTTTTGCTTCCCGAGCCATCGGGATTGCGTCTTTGAGAGAAAATAAAAAAGCTCTTCGAAAGAAGAGCTTTTTTATACCCTTTACTATTAAGTTGTCAAATCATTTTATACAAGATTTAAAACGATTGCACTACGCATATATGCTGCTAACAAAAAAGCCACAGCTTCCTGTGGCTCAAATGACAACTTAACTTATTGCAAAATAATTTTTTTAATATCTAAAATTTGTCCTTGCGCATTTAGGATTTGAACAAAATACAATCCCGAACCGCCCCATGTATTTAATTGCATGTTGGTTTGGGTTCCCGTTGCCGTGATAGGAGCTGTGGCTACTTGTTGTCCCAAAGAGTTGATTACTTTTATCGAACCTCCTGTTAAATTAGTAATGTTATTGAAACTGATATTGATTTGCGTACTGGCCGGATTAGGTGAAATTGTGATGTTGTTGGCATAAGCCACAGGATTGGTAAACGACAACTGACCCACGTTAATAACAAGAGTATCGGTTACTGTGATGTTGGTGATGCATTGATTTTGGTTATACAATTGTGTCACTTCATTTGGGGTAAGAGCACGATTCCAAACACCTAAATCATCAATTTTTCCAACAAACTTTAGCCAATTATAATTACAACGACTTCCTAATGTAATATTGTCTAAATTAATGTCAGATAAGTTTCCAGAGGCTGAATTTTGTCCGTTAATAAAAATAGTATAAGTATTCCCAGTCTTGTTAATTACGACATTGTACCATGCTTGTTGTTGAAAAGTGCTTGAAGTCCAAATATTTGAAGTACATTCAGTTGCCGCGTCTGTTAATAACATTTTATTCAAAAGTAGTGCATTGCATGGGCTTTGTTGGACCCCACCATTTATACCAAACCCTGGTGTAGAAAAGGTAGATATTGAAGAGCATCCTAAACCTAGAGGATATTGCAATCCAAAATTTGATTGATTTAAAGAGTTAAACCAAAAAGATATTGACCAATCATTATTTTGATTTAATGAAGGTATAGTAATATAATTATTTCCATCATAATTATACGCACTATTCGCATTCCCAAATCTATCTGTTGTTAGTGTAGCTCCATTCACAACACCATTATTTCCATTTCCACTATCATCATTGGCGTTGCCACAGAATGGCCAATAACCCACAAGTCCTTGTGTAAGAGATCCACTTACGTTATTGCAAGTATCTGAATATGTTGGAACTTCAACACTATTATATAAGTTTGTTATTTCTTGTTGCGTTAAAATTCTATCATACATGTAAAATTCATCTAAGACACCTTTAAAATATTCGCCGGGAGAACAACTAGTTTTCTTGAATCCAAATCTATTAATTCCAACTCCACAGGTACCATCGTCACCAAAACCTATCATATTACTCGGTATATTAATTGTAAGTCCTGTTTGTTCAATATTATTTAAATAAATTTTAGAATTTAAACCATTTATTATGATTACTGCGTCATACCAAATATTGGGTGAAATTGCTCCAATATTAGTCTCAATGCCATTATATTGATTTGGATAGGCCCAAAAAATGCCAAATTTACCATTTGACCGGGTATAAATTCCTACTTCCAACCAACTTCCATCTTTATTCCAGATAAAAAAATCACCATTTGTATCTACTTTAAATCGTAATCCAAAACTTATAGTTGAAGTTGATTGTCCACCATAGAAGTTCTGTGGTAAATCAATAAAATTATTAACACCATTAAAATTATATGCACAATTTGCATTACCATTTCTATCAGATGTTAGTGTTGCACCATTAATTATTCCATTGTTTGAGTTACCCAATTGTTCATTAGCATTCCCACTAAATGGATAATAAACTACAAGCCCATTGGTTGGCACGTAAGACGGAACTTGTGCAACAAGTGTTTGGGTAGTTAATGCTATACCCATCGCAATCAGAAGTAATTTGTTTTTTTTCATATTTTATTATAATAACCTGTAACGCCCCAATTACAGAATTAAAAATAAAATAAGAGCGTGGGACACTTGCATAACTCGTACCTGTGGGAGTCGAAGCCCAATGCACAAAGTAACGCAACGCCCACGCCTTGACGTGAGCATTTACATATACTTCCCTGTGCATTTTGAATTTCGACTTTTCAGGTACAGGAATTATAGCAAACGCTATTATTTAAACCGATTAAAAGAATTCAATACGAATTCGTTACGAATGTAGGGATAATTAGTTTACAAGCCAAAAGTCGTAAAGTCTTAAAGTCAAAAGTCTTAAAGTCCAAAGTCATAAAGTCAAAAGGGTAGAGTTATACTAAGAACGTCATTGCGAGGAGGAACGACGAAGCAATCTTTTAGCAACACAGATTACTAAAATCTAAGTAATCAAAAAGATTTTTTAAATCATACAAATTTTGACATTCAGTGTTTTGAATATAGCTCGCAATCCCAATGGTTCGGTACGCAATACCGATAAATCGGCACGCAAAGTTTTTGCGGCTTCGCGGCTTCGCGAGAAAAAAACTCCCAGATTCTCAATCCTAGTCCAAAAAAAACACACCCCCAACCCCTCTCGAGAGGGGAGTTCAAAAGTTTAAAGTCATAAAGTCTAAAGTCTCAAAGTCTGCCTCAGGAAAAAAACTCACAACTCATAACTCCTAATTCTTTAACTCTTCGTTACCCAACGGTCACTAGTTTGGCAAATCTTTAAATCTTTAAATTTTTAAATCATTCAATCTTCTACACAAAAAAAGCCCACTCACACGAGTAGGCCTTTATTCTATTTTTGGATGAATTAGAAATTAATTCACCACTTTTTTGCTGATGATTTGCCCATTTTCCAATTGAACTTTGGCAATGTACACGCCACTAGCAGCTTGTAGTGTGTGGTTGAATTCAAGATTGTTTACGGCAACGTCCATCATGATTTTTCCGCTTAAATCGATCAATTGTATGTGGCTTATTGTACTTGGAGCAAACACATGTAAATAGTGGTTGTGTACCGAAACTGCAACTTCATCTGCTGTAAATTGTCCCACTGCCAATGCACTGTTGGTGTAACGCAACACAAAACGAGTAGGGTTGTTTCCGGCGGCTGTACTAAATTGGTATGGCGCTTGTTTCAAGTCGTGGATGATTCCCAATAGGGTGTCTTCTAAGTATATATTTTGTGAATCAAATAAACCATCGGTTGCACCAATCGCGATGCTGTAATTTCCGGCTGTTATTGCATTAAATCCAATCGATACGCTATCATTTTGGTCAAATGGCAAGGCACGACCTTGAATGTTGGTTTTTGTTGTACCAACCAAACTATAAATACCCAATGAATTTGGCTGCTGAATTTGTGCATCAAAGAATGAATCTAATCCGTTGGTAGCACCTTCTATATACCCAATTAGCGTGCGATCGGATTGTCCTGCGGCATTTACCAAATCTATCCACATGCGGTTGCGTTCGATGGTTTGTACATTAGGTGCGGCCGCTCCATTTCTGTAAAAAGTAGCATTAGAGTAACTGGTGTCACGAAGCCCATTGTTAAATAGAACATCGGCTGTACCTTCTGGTCCGTCTTTCATTTGAACAAAGAAACCTTGTCCGGCACCAATAAATAAATCGGCATCTGCAGCTGGACAACAGTTTGAACCAGTAAAGTTATAGGTTAGGTAATCATTTGGGCTGTAGTTATAGGTAAACGAACCATAATTTGGATTATTTGTTACCGAAGGCAATGTGCCATGTGTCCACAAGCGAACGGCACCTTCTATAATCGCTTGGTTGTCTACCAAAAATTGACTGGCACGGATTGCTGACGGATAGGGATTTCCGATTAAATTGTTGTTGTCAGACATATTGGTAATTTCAGTTCCATTATTTCCAAAATAACTCGCTCCAGTATGGTAGCCTCTTGCTATCGTAACATTAATTTCTCCATTGTTGGGTGTACCCACAAAAGTTGCTTCAAAATTTTGAGCGGTAGTACCAAAAGCACTGGGTCCACGCACAATATATCCTTTACCCGATGTCATGATTGCCCCGGCTGCACCTTCCCAATTTCCTTGTCCGTTGTTGGTGTTGGCTACAGTTGGGTTCCATTGGTAAATAGGTCCTGAGGCAACTACAGTAGATAGATTGTTGATGTTAAAATTGGCTACAGGTGACGACCAATATACATAGTCTAAGTTGCGTACAAAGGCGTTACGTTTGTAGTTGATTTCACCCGAGTTCAAGGCGTTATCACTCAATTGAATCAAGCTGGCATTGTTTTCAAATGTCATTGATCCACCAGCTACAATTAAATCATTGGTAAGCGTTAGTGTTGTTCCGTTGCTAAAAACCACATCTCCGGCGGTAACCAAACAGGAACAACCTTCAAGGTTTCCAGCAGAAGTATAGGGTCCACTAAACACGATACGCATCTCATCTGTAGGGATTCCATTTGACCAACTTGTACCATTCCATTCGGTAGTTGCTCTGCCTGTAATAGCGATAAGTGCTGTTGCAGGCGAACTACATCCGCTGGCATTGGTAACTGTAAAGCTATATTGTCCAGCTTGTGTAATGATGATGGTTTCAGCCGTCGTGTTTCCGGTAATTGTAGCATTTACAGGTCCTGATTGATTTAATGTCCAGTTTCCTGCAGGTAAATTGCTCAACGATATTGTTCCGTTTGAAGATGAACACGACAATTCAGTTGTGCCGTCAACCACTGGAGCAGCTGCTACATCACCTACAGTTACGGTAATCGAATTGGAAGCCGAGCTCGTACAAGAATTTACTGCAGTTGCATAGGCTACATAGGTGCCAGCTCCAAAAACAGTTATGCTTTGCGTAGTAGCTCCCGTTGACCATAGGTTTCCGTTCGGAACTGAAGAGGTAAGCGTAACACTATTTCCTGCACATAGCGCAAGAGGACCACTGGCCGAAATAACAGGTGCGGCAAGTACGGGTTGAATAGTAATAGTAAACGTGGTTGTAGTACTCACACAATTTCCAGCATTTCGGATGGTTAAATTACCAGTGTACGTTCCAGGAGGAGTGTTTGCAGGCACAGTAATTGTAAATGCATTAGCTGGAATAGCAGCATTGGTTACAGCAGCAAACGAATTGGCAGGGCTTGCATTCCAGCTGATGCTATAGGTCGTAGCTGCCCCAGTAATTGCCGTGTAAGGTAAAGTTGCGGTCTGTGCTTCAGTTGAAGCACACAAAGGCGCAATAGCAGAGGTGGTTAGGGTAGGAGCGCCAACTGCTACTGTAATAACATTGCTATACGCACCACAACCGCCCGTCATTACTACGCGTCGGTAATAGGTTGTTTGTGTAATAACAGGAGGATTATAAGTAGCTGCAGTTGCTCCCGCGATGTTTGTAAAGCTTACTCCATCGGCAGATGATTGCCATTGGTAGGTAAAGGCGCCATTTCCGCCTACGGGAGCAACTGTTTGGGTAAGCACAGTAGGATCAGCCGATAACGCACAATAGCTTTGATTTCCGGTAATGGTTCCTGATGTTAAGTTGGAACTAACTACCACAGTTAACGTGGCGGTGTTGCTTATCGCAGCACAACCATTATTGGTAATTATAAGTCTAAAGTTATATACGCCCGCAATAGATAAAAAAGTACTATATGCAGGATTTAAAACATATGAAGTTGCCAGTGCAGTAGGTCCAGGTGCATTTGTCCATGAAACACCATTGTTGTAACTCACTTGCCACTGATAGGTAGCTGCTCCTCCAGGATTTCCTGAAGCTATATCAATGTCATTTTGTCCACCACCTGCAATGGTACCGCACATATTGAAAATGGTATAGGTAGTATCATCTTGACCCAAAGTAAATTCGAGCATTGGGGTTGTACTAGCGGTTAAGGTAATAGCACGTGTCGCTACAATTCCGTTTCCGCAGGCATTTACGGCATACACCGTTAAATTACCAGAAGTAGCTGTTCCTGAAAAAGAAATTGAAATTGAATTTCCTGTTCCGGTAATGGTTGCGCCTGTTCCCGAATAAGCCCATACATACGAAGTAGCATTAGCAATAGCAGGAATACTGTAGGTTTGTGCAGTAATTCCACGACACAAAGTAGCAGGTCCTGTAATTGGTCCAGCTGCATTGGGTAGCGTATTTATGGTTATTGGTAAACTACTAGTTGTTCCATTTCCACAAGAATTTACCCCATATACACTCAAATTTCCGGGGGTTGCTGTTGCTGAAAAAGCTACTGTTATTGTATTGGTATTTCCGGTTATGGTAGCGCCAGTTCCTGAATAACTCCAAACATACGATGCTGCATTGGCAATAACGGGAAGGGTATACGTAACCGAATTTTGTCCTTGACAAACGGATGTATTTCCACTTATAGCTGCAGCAGCAGAAGGCGCTGAAGTTGCTACAGTAAACACAGTGCTACTCGTTGCAGTACCTAAAGGATTGGTTACAGTAATGGTACCCGAAGTAGCTCCTGCAGGAACGGTTGTAGTAATTTGAGTTGCACTATTTACCGTAAATGTGGCAGCAATTCCATTAAAACGAACAGCAGTTGCAGTGGTAAAATTGGTTCCTGTAATCACAACTGTTCCGCCTACACAAGCAGTGGTTGGCGTGAAACTTGTAATTGTGGGAACAGTGGGTACAATAGGTCGTAATACGAGTATAATTCCAGCATTGCGTTCGGCTGCCGATAAAGTTGCAGTTCCAGCACCGGTGGCACCGGCAGTGGCTTTTATTGCCCATGCGCCTCCAACAGCAGCATTTCCTGTATTTCTGTTGTCAAAAAATTCGGTTAGGTTGCCCATGTTGGCGGCTGACCAACCCGAAAATGTGGGGGATGAATTGGCGGCCATGCCCAACATGACTACCGCAGCGTTGGGAGTTACAGTTGTTTTACTTGTGGCTTGAACAGTTGCAATATTATTTTGTACCGATAAATTTCCAGAGGCTACATCAAATGGATTGGCCAAATTTACACCACTAAAAGCGGCTATTGTTCCTACCGTTCGATCCGATTGATTATCAAGTGCAAAGGTATAATTGGCAGGTTCTGCAGCTCCAGCAAGCTTGTATAATACAATACCACGACGGTTGTTTCCACCGCCTAAATTCGCACCGTCTATAAGTGTCCATCCAGCGCTTGTAGGATTTGATAGACCGCCCGTTCCATTTTGAGCAATGGTAACCAATAATAAATCACCAGCAACTACCCCAGCGGGTTTAGCAATGGTAAGAGTAGCGTTGTTGGAGTTAGCGGTAGTTGTTCCGCGCAAACCAATTGCGGCAAATGTTGCAGTCGAAAAAAGTATGCAAAAAGCAATGGAAAAGTAAAATTTGTAGGTAAATTGTACCGGTGCATTCATGTTAATTTGATTTTGTTTATCGGAGACTTGGGGTTTCCTTTGGGTTGATTTTCGAAGCAAAACTACGTGCGCAATTCGATTCTATAAAATTTTATAGACAACCAACTTAAAAACTCGATGAAGTGCGTTTTTTGAATAAAAATTAACATTAAAAACATGTAAATCAATAAGTTAAATTAAATGCAGTTCGTCGAAGATAACTGCATTTCATGGATAATTTTTGTAAAAATGGCTATATGTTTTACAAAGCAGAATTAGTACATTTGGTTTTTTGTACACCACATGAAATTCCTGATTTTTCTTTTTTGTTCTATTACAGTTTTGGCACAGTCCAATATGGAAAAAGGCATATCCTTGTTTGAGCAAGAGCAATATGAATTGTCCAAAGGCTATTTTATCAAAGAACTCAATACTTCGCCTACTAATTTGAAAGTAATTGAATATTTGGGTGATATTGCCAGTCATACCAATCGTTGGGAAACAGCAGCATCCTATTATAAAAAACTCACGGTCTTAAATCCCAAAAATGCAAATTACTTTTTTAAATACGGTGGCGCCTTGGGTATGCGCGCACAAACCGAAGGAAAATGGGTGGCCATTCGGGTAGTGGGCGATAGCAAAGATGCGCTAGATAAAGCATTGGATTTAAATCCCAATCACATTGAAGCGCGTTGGGCACTCATCGAATACTATTTACAATTGCCTGTATTTGTGGGTGGAAGCGAAACCAAAGCACAAAAATATGCAGCTGAATTGGGCCGAATTTCTCCAGTTGACGGCTATTTGGCTAAAGCCCATATTGATGAGCATTATAAACGGTTTAAGAATGCTGAGAAACACTATATCAAAGCCATCGAAGTTGGAGGTTCTAAGCTCACGTACGAACGATTGGCGCAATTGTACAAAGAAAAATTTCACGATCCTGACAAAGCGCTACAAGTGCTCGAAAATTATAAAAAACGTAACAAAACATAAATGCGAACTCATTTTATAGCCATAGGCGGAGCAGCCATGCACAACTTGGCATTGGCCCTACATTTCAAAGGATATCAGGTTACCGGGAGTGACGATGCGGTTTTTGAACCGTCAAAATCGCGATTACAAAAGCAAGGCCTTTTGCCCGAACAACTTGGTTGGTTTCCCGAAAAAATTACTGCTGATATTCAGGCGATTATTTTAGGCATGCATGCCAAAGCCGATAATCCAGAATTATTACGCGCCAAGGAATTGGGTCTAAAAATTTATTCGTATCCCGAATTTTTGTACGAACAATCCAAAAATAAAACCCGCGTAGTAATTGGTGGTTCGCACGGAAAAACGACCATCACGTCCATGATATTGCACGTAATGCATTACCACAACATTGAAGTTGATTATATGGTTGGCGCCCAATTGGAGGGCTTTGACACCATGGTCCACCTCACCGAGTCCAATGATTTCATCGTGCTTGAAGGCGATGAATATTTGTCGTCTCCCATAGATCGCCGACCTAAATTTCATTTGTATCAACCCAATATTGCCTTGATTTCGGGTATAGCATGGGATCACATCAATGTGTTTCCGACGTTTGAAAATTATGTGGCGCAATTTGAGGAATTCATTGCCAAAATTACACCTGGTGGCATTTTGGTCTACAATGCCGAAGATTCCGAAGTAAAACGCGTAGCCGAGTCAGCGACCAATCCTATCCGAAAAATGCCGTATGAAACGCCAGCCTATCAGGTGGCCGATGGTGTAACTTTGTTGGAAACGCCTGAAGGCCTAATGCCCATTGAAGTGTTTGGGGCTCACAATCTCAATAATTTGGCCGGTGCCAAATGGATTTGCCAAAATATGGGCGTAGATGAAGCTGATTTTTACGAAGCGATTGCCACCTTTAAAGGCGCATCAAAGCGATTAGAGAAAATTGCCGAAGGCCCTACTAAAGTAGCCTACAAAGATTTTGCGCATTCGCCATCTAAAGTTGCCGCTACTACAAAAGCCGTTAAAGAGCAATACCCAAATCGTAAAGTGATTGCTTGTTTGGAATTGCACACCTATAGCAGTTTGAATGCTGAGTTTCTCAAAGAATACCAAGGCGCACTCGATTATGCCGATGTAGCGGTGGTGTTTTATTCGCCCGATGCGGTAAAAATTAAACAATTGGATGAGGTTAGTTACGAGCAAATTGCCCAATCGTTTCAGCGCAATGATTTAGTAATTTATACCAATCCACAGGCTTTTCAAGATTATTTGTTTAACTTGGATTTTGCCAATTCGGCCTTGTTGCTCATGAGTTCAGGGAACTACGGTGGACTCAATTTTGACGCACTCAAAAACTTGATTGAATCTTAAAATCTATACTTTTTTTATGCCTATTCACTTTATACACGCCTTATATTATGTCAGAACCCACCTCTTTTCCCATTCGGTATTGGGCCGAATCAGACAGACCTAGAGAAAAATTAGCTTTGCAAGGATGTCAAGCTGTCAGCGATTCCGAATTGATGGCGATACTTATCGGTACGGGTTCCAAATCGGAGTCTGCGCTTGATTTGTCCCGGCGCTTGTTGGGGCATTTTAACCACAATTTGCAAACCTTGGCCAAAGCCAACAGTATGCAACTACAAAAATTTAGAGGTATTGGATCGGCCAAAGCACTCACTTTAGTGGCCGCTTTCGAACTTGGTAGGCGCAGCCGATTGAGCGAATTAGCTGATTTTCAATCTCTTAGTTCGAGCAAACACGCATTTGATTTGATGCAACCACTTTTGGGAGTCTTGCCCCACGAAGAATTTTGGATTATCTACCTCAATAATTCCAACAAAGTAATCCACAAAGCACAACTAAGTAAAGGCGGTATTACCGGTACGGTGGTGGATGTGCGTTTGGTATTCAAAAAGGCGCTTGAATTGGGTGCTGTGCAGGTTATTTTGTGTCACAACCATCCATCGGGAACTTTAAAGCCTAGCGATGCGGATATTCAACTAACTAAAAAACTGAAACAAGCGGGCAGTTTATTGGATATTAAAGTGCTTGATCATTTAATTGTGACAGAAGTGCATTACTTTAGTTTTGCCGATGCAGGTATTTTATAAATCGGGTGAATGCATGGTTTATTTTACGACATTTGCTTCCGATTATAGGTTATGAAAAACAACATTCAGCACATCTTTTTTGATTTAGACCATACGCTTTGGGATTTTGATAAAAACTCAGAATTGGCTTTTGCTCGTATTTTTGAGGCCAATTACCCGCAGGTGAAACTAGACGATTTTATTGCGGTGTATATTCCCATTAATAAAGCGTGTTGGGATTTGTATCAAGTAGATCAGATGAGTCACGATGAATTGCGTTACCAACGACTCAAGCAATCATTTGATGCCATGAATGTGTCAATTTCAGATGCCGAAATCAATCAAATTGCCATTGATTACATTGCGTATTTGCCGGATTTCAATCATTTATTTGAGGACGCACATGAGGTGCTCACGTATTTAAAGATGAGGTATCAGTTGCATATTATTACCAATGGATTTGCAGAGGTGCAATACCGCAAAATGCACCAATCCAATTTATTGCCCTATTTCAAGACCATTACCAATTCTGAATTAGCTGGCGCCAAAAAACCAAATCCCATAATTTTTGAACACGCCTTACAAGTGGCTTCAGCTGCCAAATCAAATAGCGTAATGATTGGTGACTCACTTGATGCTGATGTACGAGGCGCAATTGATTTTGGTATGCAAGCCATCTATTTTAATCCGTTTGAAGAACCGGTTTCTTTATCTATACCTCAGGTGAGTCGATTGGCTGATTTAACACAATTATTTTAATAGTATGAATAAAAGTATACTTGTACTCGTTTTTAGTATGTTCTCATCGGCTTATGCCCAGCAGGATGTAAATAGTTATCGCTATTTACTGATGCCCGAAAAGTTTTCTTTTTTGAAGCAAAAAGACCAATACAATTTGAACAGTTTGGTAAAGATTCATTTTGAAAAACTGGGATTTGTTGTGTTTTATGATTCCGAAACCTTACCTGATTCACTGGTGAATTACAATTGCAACAAGTTGTTTGCCGACATAGAAAGCACGGGGAATTTCCTCACTACCAAATTAGTGATTACACTCAAAGATTGTAAGAACAATGTTGTTGTGCGATCAAAAGAGGGAAAGAGCAAGGAAAAAGATTTTAAAATTTCCTATAGTCAAGCTTTTCGAGATGCATTCACAACCTTTAGAGAATTGAGATATCAGTACCAACCCAATTCAACGCAAGCCGTTATCGAAACTTCTAAAACTTCTTTACCAAACCATGCTGGAGTAGAAATGGTATATGCTCAGCCAACTACCAATGGCTTTCAATTGGTAGACAGTACGCCAAAAGTGGTGTATAAATTGGTTGCAACATCAAATCCAGTCTGTTTTATCGCTTTTAAAGGTGAGCTTCAAGGCGTTTTGGTCCAAAAGAACGAGGCTTGGTTTTTTGAGTATTATACCAATGGACAGTTGAATTCAGAGCAGTTAATGGTAAAATTCTAATTTTTTTGTTTGTAGTAGTTACTTAAAAATAATAGGCCAATTATTATTAACGGAAGTGTAATTAATCCAACAATTTGAACGCTTATAGCTACAGAATGATTGCGTTGGTAATTCAAAATAAAAAGTAAGGGAGTGCAAATGCTGCCAATACCAAGAAAAATAAGTCCGCCTATTTTCTCCCAGCGCCAAGCCACATAAAGTGCAATTGCTACTAAAATGCTAGGGATGATATGCAGGCCAAAATTAAGGAGTTGAACGTTCAAAGGGTGTTTGCCATCAAAAGCATCAAGTGCAAATAGACCAACGAAAAAAATGCTACATATTCCTAAAATACGCGGTGTCCAATACCTGAGTCGCTGTTTCATCATTTTTAGATCTTTAAAATTAATAGTTGTATTTGTCCTTCCATCTGTTTTTCAAGAATTCCCGCACGCCATTTTCTCGTGAATTACTGCCTGGTTCATACAATTTGGTTTCTTGAATAGCATCGGGTAAAAATTCTTGTTCGCTAAAGTTGTTCGCATAATTGTGCGAATACTGGTATTCTTCGCCATACCCCAATTCTTTCATCAATTTGGTCGGGGCGTTGCGCAAGTGAATAGGCACAGGTAAATCGCCGGTTTGTTTCACTAAAGCTTGTGCATTGCCAATAGCCATATATGTAGCATTGCTTTTGGGTGAAGTTGCCAAATAGATGGCGCATTGGCTCAATAATATTCGACTTTCGGGATAGCCAATTGTGGATACGGCTTGAAAGGTATTGTTGGCCATAATCAGTGCAGTTGGATTGGCATTTCCAATGTCTTCACTGGCTAAAATTAGCATTCGTCTAGCAATAAATTTTACATCTTCGCCGCCTTCTATCATACGCGCCAGCCAATACACAGCTGCATTGGGGTCGCTTCCTCGCATCGATTTGATAAAGGCCGATACTATATCATAATGCTGTTCGCCAGTTTTATCATACAAGACGGTGTTTTGTTGTACCAACTGCAACACTAGCTCATTAGTTATTAAAATATCACTCTCATTAGAAGCATTTACGACCAATTCAAAAATATTTAATAGTTTTCTGCCATCGCCGCCCGAAAGTCGCAGTAAAGCCTCAGTTTCGAGTAATTGAATATTTTTTGTTTGCAAATAGCGATCTACCGCTATCGCGCGATGAAGTAGGGATTCTAAATCTGTTTTTGAAAATGGATGTAATACATACACCTGACAGCGCGACAATAAGGCAGGAATGACTTCAAAACTCGGGTTTTCGGTGGTGGCGCCAATTAAGGTAATCCACCCTTTTTCTACAGCAGCCAACAAGGAATCCTGCTGCGATTTACTGAAGCGATGAATCTCGTCAATAAATAATATGGGATTTTTTGCCGTGAAGAGTCCACCACTTTGTTTGGCTTTGTCAATTACTTCACGTACTGCAGCCACTCCCGAATTGATTGCGCTTAGTTCATAAAACGGTCGCTTGGATTCTTGGGCGATAATTTGCGCCAAGGTGGTTTTACCCGTGCCTGGAGGTCCCCATAATAGGAGGGATGGAATTATGCCTTTTTCTATTTGTTGGGTAAGCGAACCAGTAGGTCCCACCAAATGCAGCTGACTGATGTAGTCTGTTAAGTGTTGAGGTCGAATGCGTTCGGCTAGGGGAGCTTGCATGATTGATTTAGGATTGTTGATATACGATTTTTGATTTTTGATTTTTGATTTGAAAAATACTAGGGCAAACAAATTTAAACATATTTAGAACGAAATTTCTATTTATCTTCCGTTCAACTACTGGTATGACAAAATAGCACACCGACTACTTTGGCGGTGTTTTTGAATGGGTTAATGTAGAAATTTTTGATATGAACGACAAACAACACTTTACGTTTACGCCTTCGGTCTGGTTGGTTCCGGGCTTGTTGCTTGTTTGCATGTGGATGGTTTGGGGCGTAGAAAACATTTATCGAATCGATTTGGCAAAGCATGGAATTAACCCCAGAACTTTTGTTGGGTTACAAGGTGTGTTGTTTAGTCCTTTTTTACACGCCAATTTGCAGCATTTGGCCAATAATTCGATTCCGCTTTTTGTTTTGGGAACTGCACTCATTTATTTTTATAGAGAACTTTCCCTAAAGGTCTTGTGGTATGGCATTTTGTTTTCGGGATTGCTCACGTGGATTTTTGGCCGAAATTCAATACACATAGGAGCCAGTAGCTTGGTCTATGTGTTGGTTTCGTTTATTTTTTTTAAAGGATTGTATACCCAATATTACCGACTCATGGCGCTCTCGCTCACAGTAGTGTTGGTGTACGGTGGAATGGTGTGGTATGTGTTTCCAAGCCCAATTACCACTGGAGAATTGCAAATTTCCTGGGAAGGCCATTTAGCCGGATTACTGGTGGGTTTGGTGATGGCCATTCACTATAAAACACCTGATTATATAGCCGATATGCAATACCCCTGGGAAAAGCCCGATTTTAATCCTGAGGAAGATCCGTTTATGAAGCATTTTGATGAGCACGGCAACTTTGTCAATTCGCCTGATACTGAAGTTGAATTGCCGGCACACGAATTACAACCAAGTAATCCGTATGTGTATCTTTATAAGCCCTCCTCTGAACAAGAAAAGTAGTTAATTGCGTTGTCGGACTACTTCATATAAAAAAGCCCCGCAAGCTACTGATACATTCAAAGAACCGATTGATCCGTACATGGGTAATTTAGCCTTTTCATCAACCAATTTTAATACCGATGGATTAATTCCTCGCTCTTCGCTGCCCATGATGATGGCAAGGGGTTCGGTAAGATTCAAATTATAAAGCGATTGATCTGTTTTTTCGGTTGCGGCTACCGTTTTAATGCCACTGCCTTGTAAATAAAAAACGGCATCTTTGATGTGCTCTACTTTGCAAATGGGAATGTTAAATACAGCTCCAGCCGAGGTTTTTACTGTATCACCATTTACGGGCGCGGCTCCTGATTTTTGAATAATAATGCCGTGCACGCCAGTACATTCGGCTGTTCGGATAATGGCGCCAAAATTACGAGCGTCAGAAATTTGATCTAAGATTAAGAATAGAGGTTTGTCTTGAGATTCTAGCGTAGCCGTAACTAATTCTTCAATGGTAAGAAATCCAATAGGCGAGATGGTAGCTACTGCACCCTGGTGGTTATTGTGTGTCAGGCGGTTTAGTTTCTCTACAGGCACATAGGTGAAATTGATATCGCCTCGTTTGAGCACTTTGAGTAAGTCTTTCATGAGTTCGCCTTGGGCATCACTTTGTAAAAACACACGATCTACTGATTTTCCAGCCTGAACGGCTTCAATTATCGCGCGTATACCAAAAATTAGATTTTCTTTTTCCATGGCGCAAAGATAAAAAAAACCACCAGTGTTGGCTGGTGGTTTTTAAAAACTAATTCGTTTATTATGGCTGTTGTAATGTTAAATTTGGCCAGTTTGAACCGTCGGGTCTGGTAAGCGTAGTATCACCATATTCGCCGTAATCGTTTTCCCAGTGAAATGACATCGATGAGCCGTTGATTACTAAGTTTGAAAAAGTGAAAACTTCGTTGTATTGATCAACTCCGCTGTAAGCAATTTCACCACATAAATCAACAAATTTTACTCCTGTTGCCACGTTACCAGGACCATATAGTCCAATCCATCCGCCAAAAGATGCGTCAGAAAGGGCATATACACCAGCATCAGCAGTTTCTGCAAATGTTACCGTTCCAGAAAATGGCCCTGCAGCTGTAGCTGAGGGTGGTCCTGGTGTATAACAATTTGTAGTTACATAATCATACGTACCGGCCAAGTCAGAATAACAATCGATAATTGTAAAAGACAATTCTTGTGAAGTTACTTGAGCATTAGACGTGTTAACATCACCAATGCGCAATTTGAAAGTTTCATTGTCTTCGTCATCTGCATCATTTAAAATTTTGATTTCACCAACTCCCACTGTAGTGTAAGCAGGTATAACAATTTCGCTGGTAAATTCAAAATCATGATCATCAGCATTTCCATCAATTTGAGAAATTTTGATGTGAATGTCTACCGGTTGTGTTTTGTTTAAAGTGATGTTGTAGGTATAAACCCCTTGATCACCTTCTCTTACTGTTTGAGTAGCCGCTAATGGCGCATCTAAATTGATGGTGCCCACAACGCCCTCAGCAACAATCAGGTTGCTATAGCCCGTTGCATCTCCTTTGTCGTCACATGAAGATAAAAGTAACGAGGCAAAAGCAAGCGCTAAACTAAATTTTGTATTAAATATTTTTTTCATTTTCATTTGTTTTAATTATTCAACAACTTTTTCAAGTACTTCATAAAACTCTCTCGAACCTGTAGCAGCAAGATAACCATATGACATGTAAATTCTGTCTTTGCCGTTTACATCATCACGAACTGCTTTGTTTTGAATACCAGCATAATTACATGCATTTGTCATGTCAGCAGGAGTTTCCGAACAATTTATTGCCGGTAACGCATTAAGCAATTGTGCTTCGCCATTGTATAAAGTTGGTACCAATACATTGTCGCCTGAATCAATTGTGAAATAGAATTCATTGCCTGAAAATGGACCACAGTACTCTAATTTTCTATAGGTAGTTGAGTTCACAGATTCAATAGTTACAACCGTTCCAAGGAATGGACCAGTTACATCAGGACGAATTACACCAATTCTCCAGTATTCACATTGTACCACGCTGTATTGACCCGCAAAACGAGTTCCAACAGCAACTTTAGTTGTTTTTAAATTTTCTGCAGATGCACCCGATGATGTTCTAGACACATACTTTAATGTCCAATAGTCACCGATGTTTAAAGTAGCATCATTAGATGACATTGCTACCCCATTAATTTGTAGGCCAGCAATAAGTTCGTTGTAGGTAGCAGTAAAATCCAAATTTTCAACTTGTGCTGCAACAGGAAAAGTTACTGTTTTAAGTAGTGCAGTATTAGATGATACTCCATCTACGTTTGTGAACGTTTTGTAGATATCAACAGTTTGAACTTTTACATCACCCTGAAAAGCAGAAATTGATGCTTTGTATTCAAAGTCGTTTCCATTTCCTACAACGTAAGGAACAAGAATATTTTTAACATCCAATAAACCACCTTCGTTTTTATTGCCGGTAAGTACATCGTTGTCTTTTTCACAGGACACTATCCCTATTGAGGCAATGGCCAAAAATAAATAAATATATTTTTTCATAGTTTTTGAATTAATTCATCCACCAAACTTTTGACAACATAGTATCTCCATTATCTAGAGTTCCTACAGCTGCTTGGTAGTTTGCTTGATTAAAATTGTTTGAATCTGTAGAATAGTAAAAACGTTTTGGAATCGCATTAATTTGTGCATCGACAACAATTGATAGTCCAGGCTGTCCTGTTCTTCTCCATTCTGTCCATGCCTCAATGCCTTGTCCGTAAAGGGCAAACCACATTTGTAAACCAATTTTCTCTTTCCCACCGTCAACAGTTGAGAAGTCTAAAGAAGGTTGAGCTAAGTAGGTTGCAAGCGCAGGTCCAGTAAGGCCATTAGCTTCCATGTTTGCTGTAATTCCGTTTCTGTAATGGGTATCTGCTGCTGAAATGCCTCCTGAAATGATTCCAGTTAATGCTGCTTCAGCTAAATACAATTCAACTTGAGCATACGATAATAAAACGCCTGGTAAAGTAGCAGAAAGGTATCTGGTTCCCGGTGAAGAAAATCCACCATAGTTTCCTGGGTTTTCAACTCCTGGTACATTTCCAACATAGGCATTTGCATTATTCACTTGTGCAAATACACCTAATCTTGGATCGTTTAATAAATTTAACTTTTCTACTAATACAGAACTCACTTTATATTCTGCGCGATTTCCAAATACAATCGTTTCATAAATTGGATTTGCATCTGGTTGAGAAGCTGTGTAGGCCAATTGTGCGCTATCACTGTTTGATGACATCAACAATCCTGAATTTACCAATGCAGTCACTTCAGCTGACACATTTCTTTTGCCAGAAATACGCATTAAGGCTTTTAGTTTTAATGAAGCAGCAAATTTTCTCCATTTTGCTACATTGCCACCATAAATAAAATCAGCATTTGATTTAAATTCACCAGTACCACTTGCAAAAAGTGTTTCTGCTTGGTCCAATAATCCTAGAATACCAACATATACAGCTTCTTGTGAATCGTGTACAGGTTTTGTATTTCCTGGAACACATGCTTCACTAAATGGAACGGGTCCAAATATGTCAGTCAAGATTTGAAAGTTATTGGCTTCCAATACCAAACTAATGGCTTGTAGATTAGTGTTGCCTTCAGCTACAGCAAACGCTCGAGCTGCTTTACATTCTGTAATTGAGCTGGCATATAAGTTAGTCCATACAGAATTCATAACCGCACGTCTTGGCGTATATCTTTCTTCTGAATTGTACTGCACTTTTGACCATTGTTGTGCCCAACATAAACCCATATCTCCGCCTATTTGTGCGTTGTATAAAGTGTTTTGGGTAACAATCATTGCTGACGAAAGCAACAAATTTGGGTCTGTAGTTTGTGAGCTATTTGGAGAGATGTTCACCTCTTCAAATCCTTTATCGCAGCTCCAAAAAGCAGTAACTGCAATCAATAAATAAACTATTTTTTTCATGACTGATTAGAATTTTATATTAACGTTAAATCCATAAGAGCGTGCTGAAGGCAACTGACCAAATTCTTGACCTTGTTCACCATTGGCACTGCTAAATCCTGTTTC
Organism: Flavobacterium sp.; assembly: GCA_018883065.1. GTDB lineage: Bacteria > Bacteroidota > Bacteroidia > Flavobacteriales > Flavobacteriaceae > Flavobacterium. Next base: position 14,104 of record VEQT01000023.1, on the reverse strand, counting down.
TGGATCAATGTGTGGAACGTTTTTGTAAAGAATTGCAAGATTTCTTCCTACCAATGAAACTCTAAAATCTTGAATGAAAGTTCCTGTCAACCATTTTTTAGGCAAAGAGTAACCCACAATAATTTGTCTAAGTTTCACATAGCTTGCATCAAAAACACCACTTTCAGTAAAGTTGGAGTAGTCATAAGCAAATTGATTGAATGTTTTAGCGTCAACTACAGTACTGTTAGGAACATATCCACCGTTTCCGTCTGATACTACACCATTACCAACCACTCCAGTTTCTCTACCAATAAGAGATTCTTCAAGTGTTCCGGCATATCTACCCCACATATACGTCATGGAAAATATATCACCACCTATTTTAGCATCCAACAAGGTGCCTAAATCAAAGTTTTTGTATTTGAACGTAAAGTTTGCACCTCCAGTCCAATCTGGTGTAATGTTACCCAAAACTACTTTTTCTTCGTTGTTAACTTTAGGCAATCCGTTTTCATAGATTATCTGTCCAGCATCGTTACGCAAGAAAGGATATCCAACAATAGAACCATAGGCTTGGCCTGTTCTGGCTTGCAGTTCCATGTCCCATTGACCACCTAATACATATGCATCAGTTAATCCAAGACTCACTACTTCGTTGGTGTTTTTTGCAAAGTTTAAATCTACGTCAAAAGAAAAATCCGTTTTCTTTAATACAGTAGCTCCCAATTGCAATTCGATTCCTTTGTTGTTCATTTCACCTGCATTTTCCCATGATGAAGTAAATCCAGATGCGGCATCAATTTGAAGTGGTAATATCAAATTATTGCTCGTTTGATTGTAGTAGGTTGAGCTAAAACGCAATCTGTTGTTGAATGCATTTAAGTCAAGTCCAATCTCTATACCGGTTGTACTTTCAGGTTTCAAGTTTGGATTCCATTGCGTATTTGGAACAGAAGAAATGGTTCCAAAATTGTTGTTTGTAAGTGTAAATGTTTGGTTTAAGCTGTATGGATCAAGTGGGCCAACACCTCCAACTTTAGACCAACCTCCTCTTAATTTAGCGTAGCTTAATTTTGTTGATTTAAAATCGAATAATTCAGAAAGAACTAATGATCCAGAAACAGCCGGATAGAAGAAGGAGTTGTTTTTAGAAGGCAATACAGACGCCCAGTCATTTCTTCCTGAGAAGTCAATAAATGCATATCCTTTGTATCCAATTTGTCCAAATGTAAGCACACTGTTAATTCTTTGCTCAGTGTAATCGGAATCAATATTAGGTGTAGTACCAGCTTTTACATTTGAAAGTGTAAATAAACCAGGTAATTCTAATCCTCCTGTTAATTCACCTAACATTCTAGTGCTCACGCGTGACATAGAGTTAACACCAGCATTCAAGCTTATTGTCCAATCTTCGTTTAGATTTTTTTGGTAATTTAAAATGGCTTCTGAGTTAAGCTCTGTATATCTTCTGCCAATTTCTGCATAGTATCCATCAATATTCTCGTTCGATCCTTTTTCGTTGCGAAGTGTTTCTCTTTGAGAATAATGATCAATCATCAACTTACCATTGATTGATAAGTTATCTGTGAATTTGTAGTTGATAAATGTGTTTCCTGTAATACGGTCTTGATCAAAGGTATTTTTGTTGGTTTCAAGATGCCAATACGGGTTGTTTTGGAAATTGGTATTCCAGTTTGCAGGAGTTCCAGCTGCAGGAGTATTTGCGCCTGCTAATGGGAAATTTCTCCAGTCTTTTAAAGCAGGAAAATATACGTTACGAGCAGACCAAATAAATTGCTGAACCACATTTTGACTAGAGTAACCTACATTAGGCAAGTTTCCACTGTTGTTGTTAAAGTAATTCATGCTGATCCCAGCTGATAATTTTTTTCCAAGTTTCATGTTACCATTGAAACCAACATTAAATTTTTTGAATTCAGTAAAAGGAATCATTCCTTTTTCATCGCTGTTTCCAATAGATAATCTGAAGTTCGAATTTTCACCACCATTTAAAATGGTAATATTGTTGGTTCGAGCAACTCCAGTTGCAAAGAAATCTTTTACGTTGTTTGGTTGTGAAACCCATGGAGTAGGTTGACCTCCGTTTTTAAACGAATCCCATTGTACAAATGACAAACCTCTATCCAATGCTGGACCCCAGCTTTCATCTACACCATCATTGTATCCACCTCCGGCACCATCAACAAATTCAAAATAGTCAGAGGTAGCACCTTGACCATATGAGTTTTGGTAATTTGGAAGTACAAGTGGGTTAGAAAAAGTAGTGTTTGAGTTGAATGTAACTTCAAATTTTTCTTTTGATTTTCCTGATTTAGTTGTGATTAAAATAACCCCTTTACTTGCGCGAATACCATACAAGGCAGCGGCAGTTGGTCCTTTTAACACAGTTACTGATTCAATGTCATCCGGGTTGATGCTGGCTGCACCATTTGGTAAGTCTCTACCACCGCTTGATCCAGAGTTTCCGTAGCTTGTATTGTCAAACGGTACACCGTCAATCACAAACAAAGCTTCGTTATTTCCTGTAATGGTTGAAGCACCTCTTAACACAATACGAGAAGAAGATCCTACAGCTCCTGATGAGTTTGTTACCTGAACCCCAGCCACACGACCAGACAAAGCATTAACCAAATTTTGCTCACGTGCTTCAGTAAGGGCATTTCCCTTAACCGATTGAGCAGAATAAGTTACCGCTTTCTCAGATTTTTTAACACCAAGCGCAGTAACCACAACTCCTTCAAGTTCTACAGCGCCATCTTTCATCACAACTTTCATTGGACCTCCTGAAAATACAACTTCTTGTGTTTTCATGCCAATAAAAGAAAAAACGAGTACATTTCCTTTTTCGGCAGCAATTTTGAAATTACCGTCGATGTCGGTTTGAGTCCCTTTTGACGACCCTTTAACAGCCACATTAACACCAGGAATTGGCATTCCTCCTTGGTCATTAACAATGCCTGTCACAGGATTGTCTTGCGCAAACATGAGTTGCGTTACACATACTAACAGAAGTGTCAGTAATCCATTACATTTTAATTTCATTTGTTAAAATTTTAAATTAGCTTCCAAATTTGATTTTATTTTTTGAATGTACCAAATATTTTGTTAAAAATCATAACATTTTGTTAATAACTAAAAATTGGTTTTAAAACTAATTTGAATTAATGCGTTTTGGGTGTCAAGCTTTTGCTTGGCTGTTGATCCTACAGAATAGAGGATGCTTAGCATGCCATTTTTGTTAGCTAATTTGAGTCCGCTGCCTATTCCTGTTAGACTGTTATATTGTGAAGTTATTGTTTTGTCTTGATAAATTCCGTAATCGATTATGGCTGTCCAATAAAGTGTTGAACTCAAATTTTTCCGGTATTCAATTCGCGTAGCGTTCAGAAAATTTGCTTGTAAGCTGTTTTCGTTGAAGCCCACAATAGAGTTAATTCCTCCAAAGCGAAACAATTCATTTATTAAGTAGGTTTTGCTTTGCAAGTAATAGAGTTCGTTTCGCAGTAGAATATTGTTTTTGGCATTGATTTTCCAATCTTTCAACAAGAAGGAGGAAATGAATTGTTGCCTGTTTTTTTGGGTTGAGGTATTTCTATTTCCAAGTCCGATGGTTACGTTTACTTTTGCTCGTTCGGGAAATAATATCTCTTCGCTTGAATAATCGGTGTAGGTGTAGTTTGCGGTAGTAAATTGATTTTTAAAATCAGATATAGTGGGTAGATTTACATTTTGGATGTCACTCGATTCGGTAGATTGATAGCCTATGTACATGCGTTTGTTGAATCGAAACCAGTAACCCAACTGCATTTCTGTTTTTGTGCGTTGAAACGTGCTGTCTTGTTGGAAAATTTGCAAGTTTGTTTTCAATGCTAGTGGGCTTCCAAAAAGATAAGGAAGTTCAACTTGTCCTGAAAAGCTTTTTTGTTGGTTTCCATTGCTTTTCCAATTTATTTCAATGGATTCTCCGCGATTTAATACGTTTAACAATTGTAAGTCAACATAGCCTGAAAGTACAACTTTGTTGGATTCATTGTTGGCAAATCCAATAAATCCATCAAAGCTATTTGCATTTCGTTTTTGTACATATATATATAAGAAAGTGCTGTCTTTGGTGAATTGAATTTCGGGTGGTTTAATTTGTGTGCAAAAAGGATAGGAGTCGAAGTCTTTTTTTATTCGCTTGGCCAAGGATGCATTGAATGTGTTTTTTTGATACTGCTTGTTTAGACTTTTAATGTGGCCAGAGGGAAAGTTGGTGAATCCGCGAAGCACAAGCGCGTTTAATTTCCGGGCTTGTTCTGCTGTGTATTTTAAATCAGCAGTTATGTAATGGCCATGTTTTTCAATTGACACCAGCTGAAGTTTTGCTAAAACCTCTCCGTTTTTCTCCAGTTTCTTTAATGCGCTTTCTAGTGCGTTTTCAATTGCGTTATAAGGCACAATTAGTGTGTCTCCTTTTATACTGTATGCTGTGTTCGAAAAAAGTTCACTTTGTTTTCCACAAAAAATGCGCGCTAATTTGGTTTGCGATTTTAATTCAAAACGCAAGGCAAAAAGTGTATCGTTGGCCTCATTTAGTTTGATATATGACGACTCCAAATAGCCTTTTTTCTGCAGAGCATCGATCAATGCGTTTGCTTCAGCAAGAGCAGCTGGTACAGAATTGTGTTGTTTTTTAATTGCGATTGAGTCAATAATTTTTTGTTCGTGTACCGAACTAGAACGTACAAGCAAGCTGACGGATTGCGAATAAGCAGATAATACGACTAGTTGTAAAAGACAAGAAAAAAATAGTTTTTTCAAAATAGACAAGTTGGTGCGATTTTAAACGCAAAAAAACAGATTTTCTTTTTAGGAACACTTGTAAATCAAAAAGGAAAATTAGTTGAATGAAAATTAATGATTTAAGATTTGTTTGGTAGAAAATTATTTTTACATTTGCAACCCCGTAAAAAGCGGGAATTTAAAACCATAATATATTTTTAGTATTAATTATGCCAACAATTCAACAATTAGTAAGAACTGGAAGAACTCAGATAACTAAGAAGAGTAAATCGGTTGCTTTAGATTCTTGTCCTCAAAGAAGAGGGGTTTGTACGCGTGTTTACACTACTACACCAAAAAAACCAAACTCAGCGATGCGTAAAGTAGCGCGTGTACGTTTGACCAATGGTAACGAGGTAAATGCCTATATCCCAGGTGAAGGACATAATCTACAAGAGCACTCGATAGTATTAGTTAGGGGTGGAAGGGTAAAAGATTTACCAGGAGTTAGATACCACATTGTGCGTGGTGCGCTTGATACATCAGGTGTAGCAGGAAGAACACAAAGAAGATCTAAGTATGGTGCTAAACGCCCGAAAGAAGCAAAAAAGTAATTTTTTAATCAGTCAAAAAACAAAAGCCCAAAGTCAAAAGGAAACACTTTAAGACTTTAGACTTTAGACATTAGACTAAAAAACAAAGACATGAGAAAAAGACAGGCCAAAAAAAGACCTCTTTTACCAGATCCAAGATTTAATGATCAGTTGGTTACGCGTTTCGTGAACAACTTGATGTGGGATGGTAAAAAATCGACTGCTTTCAAAGTTTTTTATGATGCAATTGACATTGTAGAAACTAAAAAGCAAGATGCTGAAAAATCAGCTTTAGAAATTTGGAAAGATGCTTTAACCAACGTTATGCCGCACGTAGAAGTACGTAGCCGTAGAGTTGGTGGAGCAACCTTCCAAATCCCAATGCAAATCAGACCAGACCGTAAAATTTCGATGGCAATGAAATGGTTAATCCTCTACGCCAGAAGAAGAAACGAAAAATCTATGGCTCAAAAATTGGCCTCTGAAGTTTTAGCTGCGGCTAAAGAAGAAGGAGCGGCAGTTAAAAAGAGAATGGATACGCACAAAATGGCTGAAGCAAACAAAGCATTCTCACATTTTAGATTTTAATACGATAAGAAATGGCTAGAGATCTTAAATTCACAAGAAACATAGGAATTGCTGCTCACATTGACGCTGGAAAAACCACGACTACTGAGCGTATTTTATTCTATACTGGAAAATCACACAAAATTGGTGAGGTGCACGATGGTGCAGCTACCATGGACTGGATGGCACAAGAGCAAGAGCGCGGTATTACCATCACTTCTGCTGCAACAACCTGTGAGTGGAGTTTTCCAACAGAGCAAGGTAAAGTTTTACCGGAATCACAACCGTATCACTTTAATATCATTGATACCCCTGGACACGTAGATTTTACCGTTGAGGTAAATCGTTCGTTACGTGTATTGGATGGATTGGTTTTCTTATTTTCTGCTGTTGATGGTGTTGAGCCACAATCAGAAACAAACTGGAGATTAGCTGATCAATACCGAGTGCCACGTATGGGGTTCGTAAACAAAATGGACCGTCAAGGATCTAACTTTTTGGCAGTTTGTCAGCAAGTAAGAGATATGTTGAAATCAAATGCGGTAGCAATTACGTTGCCCATTGGTGAGGAAAATGACTTTAAAGGAGTTGTTGATCTAGTTAAAAATCAAGCAATTGTTTGGCACGATGCTACACAGGGCGCAACTTTTGATATCGTTGATATTCCTGCTGATATGGTAGCTGAAGTAAAAGAATACCGCGATATTCTTATTGAAGCGGTAGCTGATTACGACGAAAATTTGCTTGATAAATACATGGAAGATCCAGATTCTATTACAGAAGAAGAAATCAATAAGGCGTTGCGTGCAGCTACTATTGATATGGCTATCATTCCAATGATTGCAGGATCATCATTTAAAAACAAAGGAGTTCAATTTATGTTGGATGCCGTTTGTAAATATTTACCATCTCCTTTAGATAAAGAAGGAATTCAAGGGATTCATCCTGACGATGCTGACTTATTAGAAGAAGATCAAACCAAAATTTTACGTCGTCCAGATGTAAAAGAGCCATTTGCGGCTTTGGCATTTAAAATTGCAACCGATCCTTATGTGGGTCGTTTGGCTTTCTTCCGTGCCTATTCTGGTCGTTTAGATGCGGGTTCTTATATCTTGAATACTCGTTCTGGAAATAAGGAGCGTATTTCTCGTATTTACCAAATGCACGCCAACAAACAAAACCCAATCGATTATATCGAGGCAGGTGATATTGGTGCAGCGGTAGGATTTAAAGATATCAAAACGGGTGACACCATGTGTGATGAAAAACACCCAATCATTTTAGAGTCTATGAAATTCCCTGCGCCGGTAATTGGTATCGCTATTGAGCCTAAAACCAAAGCTGACGTAGATAAAATGGGTATGGCTTTGGCTAAATTGGCTGAAGAAGATCCAACATTTACCGTGCGTACTGACGAAGCTTCTGGTCAAACGATTATCTCCGGAATGGGTGAGTTGCACTTAGACATTTTGGTGGATCGTATGAAACGTGAGTTCAAAGTAGAAGTAAATCAAGGTGAGCCACAAGTAGAGTACAAAGAGGCATTTACCAAATCTGCTCAACATAGAGAAACCTATAAAAAACAATCAGGTGGTCGTGGTAAATTCGGTGATATCGTATTTAGATTAGAGCCAGCTGATGAGGTAGATGGAAAAGTTCCTGTTGGTTTGCAATTTGTGAACGAAGTAAAAGGAGGAAATGTACCGAAAGAATATATTCCGTCAGTAGAAAAAGGATTTAGAGAAGCAATGAAAACAGGTCCTTTAGCTGGTTACCAAGTAGATAGTTTAAAAGTAACTTTATTGGATGGATCGTTCCACCCAGTAGATTCGGATGCGCTTTCTTTTGAATTGGCAGCAAGAATGGGGTACAAAGAAGTAGCGAAAGCAGCTGGTGCCGTTATCCTTGAGCCAATCATGAAAATGGAGGTAATTACTCCAGAAGAAAACATGGGAGATATCGTAGGTGACATTAATCGTCGTAGAGGCCAGGTAAATGATATGGGTGACAGAAATGGAGCCAAAACAATCAAAGCCAATGTGCCTTTGTCTGAAATGTTTGGATATGTAACTACATTGAGAACATTGTCTTCAGGTAGAGCAACGTCTACAATGGAATTTTCACATTACGAACAAACTCCTTCAAATATCTCTGAAGAAGTAATCAAAAAAGCTAAAGGTAACGCCTAATTCGTATCAAGATGAGTCAAAAAATCAGAATAAAATTAAAGTCTTACGATCACATGTTGGTAGATAAATCTGCAGAAAAGATCGTTAAAACTGTGAAGAGTACAGGTGCAGTAGTAACAGGTCCTATCCCGTTGCCTACTCATAAAAAACTTTTTACCGTGTTGCGTTCTCCACACGTTAATAAAAAAGCAAGAGAGCAATTTGAAGTAATGTCATACAAACGTTTGATTGATATATACTCTTCTTCGTCAAAAACCATTGATGCACTCATGAAATTAGAGTTGCCAAGTGGAGTTGAAGTTGAAATCAAAGTATAAGTACGTTTAAATTTCAGGTTGAGAATTGAAGTTTTATATTTCAATTCTCACCTTGTTATCTAAAAACAAGAATTTAAATAGGTTGGCAATACTTGTCAGCTGTTAATTATTAATTATTAATTATTATTTATGTCTGGGTTAATTGGTAGAAAAATCGGCATGACTAGCATCTTCGACGAGAATGGGAAAAATATTCCATGTACCGTTATTGAAGCTGGACCATGCGTAGTTACCCAAGTCAGAACCAAAGGTGTTGACGGGTACGAAGCGTTGCAACTTGGTTTCGATGACAAAGGCGAAAAACATTCCACAAAAGCGGCCGTTGGTCACTTTAAAAAAGCAGGAACTGTCGCTAAGAAAAAAGTCGTTGAATTCCAAGGTTTCGCAACTGAGCAAAAATTAGGAGACGTTATTGATGTTACTATTTTTGAAGAAGGAGAATTTGTAGATGTACAAGGTGTCTCTAAAGGTAAAGGTTTTCAAGGTGTTGTAAAACGTCACGGTTTTGGTGGTGTTGGACAAGCAACACATGGACAGCACAACCGATTGAGAGCGCCAGGATCTGTTGGAGCATCCTCTTATCCATCACGTGTATTCAAAGGAATGCGTATGGCTGGAAGAATGGGTGGAGAAAACGTGAAAGTACAAAATCTTAGAGTGTTGAAAGTAATGGCTGAAAAGAACTTACTTTTAATTAAAGGATGTGTTCCAGGACACAATAACTCTTATGTAATCATTCAGAAGTAATGGAAGTAAAAGTTTTAGACATTAACGGAAAAGAAACTGGCAGAAAAGTTCAACTTTCTGATGCAGTTTTCGCAATTGAGCCTAATAATCACGCAGTATATCTTGATGTTAAACAATATTTAGCCAATCAAAGACAAGGTACACACAAAGCCAAAGAAAGAGCTGAAGTTACTGGAAGTACACGTAAGATTAAAAAGCAAAAAGGAACTGGTACTGCTCGTGCAGGTAGCAAAAAGAGCCCATTATTTAAAGGTGGAGGTACTGTTTTCGGTCCACGTCCAAGAAGTTATTCTTTCAAATTGAATAAAAACTTGAAACGCTTGGCTCGTAAATCAGCATTTTCAATCAAAGCAAAAGAGTCTAATATTATAGTAGTAGAAGATTTCAACTTTGAAACGCCAAACACCAAAAACTTCATCGCAGTATTGAAAGCATTGGGAATTGAGAATAAAAAATCTCTATTCGTGTTGGGTGATTTAAATAAAAATGTATATTTGTCCTCACGCAATTTAAAGGCGTCTAGCGTTGTAACTAATTCAGAATTAAGCACTTACGCTATATTAAACGCTAATAATTTAGTTCTTTTAGAGGGGTCTTTAGAAGGAATTGAAGAAAATTTAAGCAAATAAGTAGGATATGAGTATCATAATTAAACCTATAGTAACTGAAAAAGTAACCAAACAAAACGAGGTTTTGAATCAATTTGGTTTTGTGGTTGATCGTAAAGCGAATAAAGTACAAATTAAGAAAGCTGTTGAAGCTGCTTATGGCGTAACTATTCTAAGCGTAAACACCATGAACGTAAGACCAGATAGAACGACAAAATACACGAAAAGTGGTTTGATCAGCGGAAAGACAAATGCTTACAAAAAAGCAATTGTTCAAGTACAAGAAGGAGAAACAATCGATTTTTACAACAATATCTAGAAAATAAGATATAACAATGTCAGTAAGAAAATTAAAACCTATTACCCCGGGTCAGCGATTTAGAGTTGTGAATAGTTTTGACGCTATTACAACTGATAAGCCGGAACGCTCTTTGATAGCGCCGATAAAAAACTCAGGAGGTAGAAATAGTCAAGGAAAGATGACCATGCGTTATACGGGTGGTGGTCACAAGCAACGTTATCGTATAATTGATTTCAAACGATCTAAAGCGGGAATTCCAGCTACCGTGAAATCAATCGAATACGATCCAAATCGTACTGCTTTTATCGCATTATTAGTGTATGCTGATGGTGAGAAAACATATGTAATTGCTCAAAATGGTTTGCAAGTAGGTCAGAAATTAGTTTCTGGTGCTGATGCTCAACCGGAAATTGGTAATACCTTACCATTAAGTAAGATTCCATTAGGAACTGTAATCTCTTGTATTGAGTTGCGTCCTGGTCAAGGAGCTGTAATTGCTCGTTCGGCTGGAACCTTTGCTCAGTTAATGGCAAGAGATGGAAAATACGCAACAATTAAAATGCCTTCAGGTGAAACACGATTAATCTTGTTGACTTGTTCGGCTACTATTGGAGCTGTATCGAATTCTGATCATCAGTTAATTGTTTCTGGTAAAGCCGGTAGAACAAGATGGTTAGGAAGAAGACCTAGAACAAGACCTGTTGCAATGAACCCTGTCGATCACCCAATGGGTGGTGGTGAAGGACGTTCTTCTGGTGGACATCCACGTTCAAGAAAAGGAATACCAGCTAAAGGTTATAGAACGCGTTCTAAACAAAACCCGAGTAACAAGTATATCGTAGAACGTAGAAAGAAATAAGTAAGATATGGCACGTTCATTAAAAAAAGGACCTTTCGTTCATTATAAGTTAGACAAGAAAGTTCAAGAAAACATTGAAAAAGGTAATAAAGGAGTAGTTAAGACTTGGTCTAGAGCTTCTATGATTACTCCAGACTTTGTTGGACAAACTATCGCAGTTCATAACGGTCGTCAATTTGTACCTGTTTACGTAACAGAAAACATGGTAGGACACAAATTAGGAGAGTTTTCACCAACTAGATCTTTTAGAGGTCATGCTGGAGCAAAAAATAAAGGTAAAAAATAAGAAGCAATGGGAGTTCGTAAAAGAGAATCAGCAGACGCAAGAAAAGAGGCTAATAAGTCTATAGCTTTTGCAAAATTAAATAACTGCCCTACTTCACCTAGAAAAATGCGCTTAGTAGCAGACTTGGTAAGAGGTCAGAAAGTGGATAGAGCTTTAAATATATTAAGATTTAGTTCTAAAGAAGCTTCTAGAAAATTAGAAAAACTATTGTTGTCAGCAATCAATAACTGGGAACAAAAAAATAGCGAAGCTAGTTTAGAAGAGGCAGGCTTAATCGTAAAAGAAATCCGTGTTGATGGAGGAATGATGTTGAAAAGACTTCGTCCTGCACCACAAGGTCGCGCACACAGAATCAGAAAACGTTCTAATCACGTAACAATCGTATTAGGATCAACTACTAACACACAAAGCAATTAATAAAGATGGGACAAAAGACAAATCCAATTGGAAATAGACTTGGGATCATCAGAGGATGGGATTCAAACTGGTATGGTGGAAATGACTACGGTGATAAAATCGCTGAAGACTATAAAATCAGAAAGTACATTCATGCTCGTTTATCAAAAGCTAGTGTATCAAAAGTAATCATCGAGAGAACTTTGAAACTTGTAACCGTTACTATCACTACTGCTCGCCCTGGTATCATTATTGGGAAAGGTGGACAAGAGGTAGACAAGTTGAAAGAAGAACTTAAGAAAGTTACTGACAAAGAGGTTCAAATCAACATCTTTGAAATCAAAAGACCGGAATTAGATGCTTACTTAGTTGCAACTAGCATTGCCCGTCAAATCGAGAGCCGTATTTCTTACAGAAGAGCAATTAAAATGGCTATTGCTGCCACAATGCGTATGAACGCTGAAGGCATCAAAGTTTTAATCTCTGGACGTTTGAATGGTGCTGAAATGGCCCGTTCTGAAGGATTCAAAGAGGGTAGAATTCCTCTATCAACTTTTAGAGCTGATATTGATTATGCTTTGGCAGAGGCTCATACTACTTACGGTAGAATGGGTATCAAAGTGTGGATCATGAAAGGAGAAGTTTACGGAAAGAGAGATCTTTCTCCATTAGTAGGCATGGACAAAAAACAAGCTGCTGGTGGTAAAGGTGGGGATGCACCACGTGGAAAATCAAACTTCAACAAAGGTGGTAAACCGGATGCTCGAAAAAGAAAGTAAATTTTTAAATTAAAGAAAAATGTTACAGCCTAAAAGAACAAAATACCGTAAGGTACAAAAAGGTAGAATGAAAGGAAATGCACAAAGAGGGCATGAACTTTCTAATGGAATGTTTGGAATTAAATCTGTACATGAAGATGGTATGTTCCTAACTTCTCGTCAAATAGAGGCAGCTCGTATTGCTGCAACTCGTTATATGAAAAGAGAAGGTCAATTATGGATTAAAATTTTCCCAGACAAACCAATCACTAAGAAACCACTTGAAGTACGTATGGGTAAAGGTAAAGGTGCAGTAGAATATTGGGCTGCAGTTGTAAAACCAGGAAGAATTATGTTTGAAGTTGGTGGAGTTCCTTTGTCTATTGCAAAAGAGGCTTTACGTCTTGCTGCTCAAAAGCTACCAGTTAAAACAAAATTCATCGTTGCTAGAGATTTCGAAGCATAATTTAAATTATTATGAAATGTCACTTTTTTGTGACATTACATCTGACCTTTAAAATAAATAGTAAAAACAGATGAAACAATCAGAAATAAAATATCTTTCTGCAGCGGAGTTGCAAGAGAAACTTAGTCAAACTAAGAAAACCTATGCCGACCTAAAAATGGCTCACGCTATTTCCCCAATTGCTAATCCGCTTCAAATTAGAGCGGTTAGAAGAACAGTTGCGCGTTTGGCTACCGAGTTAACCAATAGAGAGCAACAATAATTGTATTCTGCTGAAAGATGGAAAAAAGAAATTTAAGAAAAGAGAGAATTGGGGTTGTTACTTCCAACAAAATGGAGAAATCTATTGTGGTTGCTGAAGTTAGAAAAGTAAAACACCCCTTGTATGGTAAGTTCGTGTTAAAAACAAAGAAATACGTTGCACACGACGAGAAAAACGACTGTAACATTGGAGATACTGTAAAGATTAGCGAAACGCGTCCGTTGAGTAAAACCAAATGTTGGAGATTAGTTGAAATCATTGAAAGAGCTAAATAATTATGGTACAACAAGAATCAAGACTAAAAGTAGCAGATAACACAGGAGCTAAAGAAGTTTTAACTATCCGTGTTTTAGGAGGTACCAAAAGAAGGTATGCCTCTGTTGGCGACAAGATTGTAGTATCTATTAAAGATGCCACTCCAAACGGAAACGTTAAAAAAGGAGCAGTATCTACTGCAGTGGTTGTACGAACCAAAAAAGAAGTGAGAAGAGCTGATGGATCTTATATTCGTTTTGACGACAACGCATGTGTGTTGTTAAACGCGGCAGGTGAAATGAGAGGAACTCGTGTTTTTGGTCCAGTAGCAAGAGAACTTCGTGAAAAACAATTCATGAAAATTGTATCATTAGCACCAGAAGTGCTTTAATTATTTATACTGATGATAAAGCTAAAGATAAAATCAGGAGATACAGTAAGAGTAATTGCCGGAGATCACAAAGGATCAGAAGGTAAAGTTTTACGTGTGTATCGTGAGAAAAACAAAGCGGTAGTTGAAGGGGTAAATATGGTTTCTAAACACACAAAACCTAGCGCCAAAAACCCTCAAGGAGGTATCGTTAAGAAAGAAGCTCCATTGCATATTTCCAACATTGCGTTAATTGATCCAAAATCAAAACAACCTACGCGCGTTGGAATGAAAGTAGAAGGAGATAAGAAAGTAAGATTTTCAAAAAAATCTAATCAAGTACTATAGTGATGGCTTATATAC
>VEQT01000066.1 GCA_018883065.1 Flavobacterium sp. | reverse complement strand
CACTGGGTACCACATATGCCGATCCGGTAAACGCGTAGGTGGTTACAATATTTAATACGGTACAATTGGTTTGTTTGTTGTCAATCCAGTATTTACCAAAGGCCAACGTACAGTTTTTACTGCCTTTTAGCACGATATCTATAATTGTATCAAAAGCCGAGGCTGAGAGTCGTTCGGTTGGTGAAATGAAATTTCCAGCAGCATTGTTCACCAATACATCGACTCGTCCGTAGGTTTGAAGTACAGTTTCCAACAGGGCTTCTACCTGATCATAATGCCGCACATCACAGGCAACTGCCAAGCAATTTCCTTTGGTTTCCTGAGCCAATTCGTGAGCGGTTTTTTCAAGTTTTTCCAAGTTTCTAGAACTAATAGCTACTTTGGCACCGAGTTCTAAAAAATACCGAGTCATGGCTTTCCCTAAGCCACTTCCGCCGCCCGTTACTACAATAACTTTATCGGCGAGAGCGCCATCGCGCAACATTTTTGCAGAAAAATTCATGGAAATAAAAGTTTAGTGCTGCCAATGTACAATTTTATCCAATTAATTCCAGTCTTTGCCAAGTCATTTTATCGGCAACAGCCGGGTTGGCATTCCCCAAAAAGTAGTATTTTTGGCGTCAAATTTGCATCAAATGTCAAAATCAACGTATACCATAGCCGTTCTGCAACTCAACCTAAATGATGTGGCGGCCAACAACTTAAACAAATGCATCACTTGGGTGCGCAAAGCTGCTCAACAAGGGGCCGAAGTAATTTCGTTACCCGAATTATACAGCAGCCATTACTTTTGTCAAAGTGAAGATGTGGCTAATTTTGAGTTGGCAGAACCCTTATATAGCACATCGTTTATCGCATTTAGCGAATTAGCCAAGGAATTGGGCGTGGTGATTATCGTGCCATTTTTTGAAAAACGCATGGCTGGCATCTACCACAACAGTGCCTATATTATTGATGCCGATGGCACCGAAGCCGGATTGTACCGCAAAATGCATATCCCAGACGATCCACATTTTTACGAAAAATTCTATTTTACACCGGGCGACATTGGATTCAAAACCTTTCCAACCCAAAAAGGCAAAATTGGCACCCTCATTTGTTGGGACCAATGGTATCCTGAAGCGGCCCGACTTACTGCTTTGCAAGGAGCCGAAGTATTATTTTATCCCACAGCGATTGGGTGGCATCCGCTCGAAAAAGAGGAGTACGGCGAGAACCAACACGGTGCTTGGATGAATGTAATGAAAGGCCATGCCGTTGCCAATGGCGTATATGTGGCTGCAGCCAATCGAGTAGGATTAGAACACTATATTCCCGGAACAGCAGGCATTCAGTTTTGGGGATCCTCATTTATAGCAGGTCCACAAGGTGAAATTTTAGCCCAAGCGTCGCACGACCAAGAAGAAATTTTGATGGCCGAAGTGGATTTGACCCTGCAAGAAAATGTGCGTCAAAACTGGCCTTTTTTCCGTGATCGCCGCATTGATGCCTATGGAGATATTACCAAACGCGCCATAGACAACTAAGATGAGCAATACCCGCCGTTTTCCCGCCGAGTTTGAAAAACAAGCTGCCTTGTTGTTGTGTTTTCCGCATAATGGCAACGATTGGCCTGGTAAATACGAAGCCATTCAATGGGCTTTTATTGAATACATCAAAAAAGTATCTTTATACCAAGCGGTTATCGTGGTGGTAGCCAATTCAAAATTACAAGACAAGGTGAGTAGCATGCTACAAATGGCACATGTTAATTTATCAAAAATCTCATTTATACAATACAAAACCAATCGATCTTGGATGCGTGATTCGGGACCGATTGTGGTTAAAAATGGCGAAAAATCAGAAGCTTTGAATTTCAATTTCAACGGTTGGGCCAAATACAGCAATTACCAACTCGATAAACACGTACCCAAACAGGTAAGTGATTTATTGAATATTCCGCTCACGCAAGTAATGTATAAAGGGAAACCAGTAGTGTTAGAAGGTGGAGCGCTGGAAGTCAATGGTAAAGGAACCCTCATTACCTCTGAGGAATGTTTATTGCATCCAAACATTCAGGTGCGCAACTCGGGCTTTACAAAATCTGATTATGAAGCCATTTTTCACGACTATTTTGGTGTATCAAATGTCATATGGGTTGGCGATGGAATAGCCGGCGATGATACACACGGGCACATTGATGATTTGTGTCGATTTGTTAACGAAGATACCATTGTTACAGTAGTGGAAGACAATCCCAACGACGAGAATTACAAACCCTTACAAGCCAATTTGGCCATCTTGCAACAAGCCAAATTAGAAAACGGAAACAAGCCAAACATCGTGTGTTTACCCATGCCCAAACGGATAGATTTTGATGGCGTACGATTGCCAGCGAGTTATGCCAATTTTATTATTTTAAATGGCTGTGTGTTGGTGCCCACGTTTAATGACATTCACGATACCAAGGCCTTACAGATTTTAGCTAATTGTTTTCCAGATAGAGATGTCATTGGCATATCGGCGATTGATTTAATTTGGGGATTCGGTACGCTACATTGCTTGAGCCAGCAGATTCCGGCCTAAAATTCGATGGTTTTGATAACGTCTTCGTACTCGATAAAAAACAGTTCGAGGGCATTCATTTTTGCATAAAAGAAATCAAATATCGTTTCCCAATTGTTTCGGTTGCCTATGGCTATGGGATGTAATTCAACCCAAATGCGGCTGATGGTTTTACCGTTTTCTAAACTAAAATCGCGCTGAAATACCACTTCGGGTAGGTATTCTTCAATTAAGATCGTTTTGAGCGCCTCCAACTGTTCAAAATAAGCCCAGCGTTTTTCATTGGGTTTAACTTCAATTTCGAGGCTTACTTGTGCTTTAGTATTATCTACAAAAAACTTGAGCGAAAGGTCTTTTATTTTGGTGTCGTACAACATCCATTTTCGGGGGTATTTTTGAGCAAAGGCTACCCAAAATTCTTGTTTGAGGCGTTGATTTTCGGCTTTTGAATACATAAGTTAGGTAGTTTCAGAACTAAAATTGCTACTTTCGTTTTCCTGTTCGCAGCGGTCAAAAATACAAGTTAAATATGGAATATTCGCGATTTATTTCTTTGCTTCCCCAGCTACAAACCATTGAATTGCCGGGTATAGAAGCACAGTTGTTGGCGGTTCCACCCGAACGTAGTGAATTGATAAAAGCCATTGATTTTTCAAGTTTAAATTACAAAAAAGCGGCCGTTACCATATTGCTTTATCCTAAACAGGAGCAAATGCATTTGGTGCTCATTCAGCGCAATACATACGCGGGCGTACATTCGGCACAAATTGCCTTTCCCGGCGGTAAAATCGAAGAAAGCGATGTCAATCCAGCAGCAGCAGCCTTGCGTGAGACCGAAGAAGAAATTGGCGTGGCTGCCCACCAGCTAAAAGTAGTTCGTGCCTTTACCGAATTATACATTCCGCCCAGTAACTTTATGGTCTATCCGTTTTTGGCATTTGCCAACGAGCCCTTGCAGTTTTTGCCCGATCCAAAAGAAGTTTCGCAAGTAATTGAAATAAACTTGCACGATTTTATTACGACTTGTCCCATTCAGATACAAACCCGTGCCACCTCTTATAATCCTAAAATAGAGGTGCCCTGTTTTATCATCCAAGGCCACGAGGTGTGGGGCGCAACAGCCATGGTGTTGAGTGAATTGAAAGAAACCTTTAAAATACTCGTTCGGTAGGTAAGTTTTTTTAAATTTGCCCCTCATTGATCAAAATAATATGGGAATTTTCAAAAGAAATCCTTTCGGACATATCCTATTTCTCAAAAGATGGCTCATTCGTATCTTTGGTGTTCTTACACACCCACGGTACAAAAGTTTGAATCAATTGCACATTGAAGGCTCTGAAATCATTACGCAGTTGCCCGACACCAATGTATTGTTTATCTCCAATCACCAAACCTATTTTGCCGATGTAGTGGCCATGTTTCATGTGCTCAATGCGAGTTTGAGTGGCCGTAAAGATTCCATCAAAAATGTTTTGTATTTATGGAATCCGAAGTTGAACATCTATTATGTGGCGGCCAAAGAAACCATGCAAGAAGGAGTATTGCCAAGAATTTTGGCTTATGCTGGAGCCATCACGGTTGAACGCACTTGGCGCGCCAAAGGCCAAGATGTGCAACGCGATGTCAATTTAAACGATACCGAGAATATCAAAATAGCCTTGGATGACGGTTGGGTAATTACCTTTCCGCAAGGGACTACCAAATCATTTAAGCCGGTTCGCAAGGGTACCGCGCACATCATCAAACAACACCGACCGTTAGTGGTTCCTATTGTAATTGACGGATTCCGACGCTCATTTGATAAAAAAGGCCTTCGACTCAAAAAGAAAGGCGTGATGCAGTCCTTTGTAATCAAACCGCCTTTGCAAATTGATTACGAAAACGACAGCATTGAGCAAATTGTCGAAAAAATAGAATACGCCATTGAACAACATTCGTCCTTTTTAAAGGTGCCTCCAGTTGAAGAAATGGAAGTAGTACTTTAAAAACCTTCTTTGTATTGGAGTTGGTAATTGATTAGTAGATCAATAAACTTGCTGTAACTATTTAGTCCATCTTGCTGTTGATTGTACTTTAAATAGCTATCATAAAACCATTTAAAACCGGTTTCGATAGGGGTTTCATATTGTGCCCAATACAATTCACTTTCTTGAAAATTTTTCAACACACCCGGATTCAATTTGGCAATAAAAAGCTTGGCTAACTTAGGATCTCGTTCGCTCCATTCGTGCAAACAGTAGCGCAAAGCCAAGGTATAGCCCGAATAGTTTACCACAGCATTGGGGTGCTTGATGGCGGCCAAAAATCCAATAAAATTGCACTCGCTTTCGCTGGCATAGCCCAACTGATGTGCCATTTCATGTGCAGCCGTCATGGGTAACACATAACCGGGCCCGTTGGTGTTTACTTGTGCTTCGAGTGTAAACGGATTCAAATAGCCGCCAAATCCCATATAGGAGAGCGGCGTGCTAAACAAGGAGTGTTTGATGCTGGCAATTTTATATTGCTCATAAACAATAGATGAAGGCAAGGCCGAATAGCCCACAATTGGACTTTGTAAGGCCTCGTGTTGTGAAAATGGCAAACTTACTTTTTGATCTCGATTTTGGGTAATTTGCTGTTGAAGTGCATTGGTTTTATTGAGCACAAAATAAGTAAAGTTATACAGCTGTTGCGGCGTATATTCGTGCTTGAGTCCAAGTTTTTTGTACAAGGGTTCGCGCGAATAATTGAGTCCCCAACACACATAAAACACAAAATAGCCAATGGAAAACACACGAATTACCTGCCAAAATCCCAAATTCCAATTCCTGTTTTTTAGGGTTTGATAACTCCATTTGGCTGCGAGAATAAGCACTAAACCGTAACCTACATCGCCCAACGAAAAGGGAATCCAGCCAAAAATAGTTCGAACTGTTTTGGCCCAAATGGGATATATGCCATTGCTATAATACGTTTCTATGTACAAAGGAAAATAGGAGAGTGCCGACCAAAAAATCAGCTGAAACAATAAAAAATACAGGTAAAATTTGCGGTGTTTCATTAACCAGGATTAGGAAACGAAAATACACAAATTCGCTTTAAAATAGTTGGTGTGAAGTCGTAAAAATCGGTTGTCAAATTGTACTTTTGGCATTCTAAAACATGAAAAATATGAGTCAAGAAATACGCCAACTGGAGCCCAAAGCGCTCTGGAATAAATTTGCCGATTTGAATGCCGTACCTCGTCCCTCCAAAAAAGAAGAGCGCGTAATTGCATTCATGAAAGACTTTGGAACTTCCTTGGGATTGGAAACGTTTGAAGATGAGATTCGCAACGTCATTATTCGTAAACCGGCCACCCCAGGTATGGAAAACCGCAAAGCGATTGTAATGCAAGGTCATTTGGACATGGTGCACCAAAAAAACAACGACACCACATTTGATTTCCTTACGCAAGGCATCGACATGTTTGTTGACGGCGACTGGGTGCGTGCCAAAGGAACTACGTTGGGTGCCGATAACGGCTTGGGCGTGGCAGCCATCATGGCCATATTAGAAAGTACCGATATCCCACATCCGGCAATTGAGGCGTTGTTTACGATTGATGAAGAAACCGGAATGACGGGCGCCTTAAATTTGAAAGGCGGCCTATTGCAAGGTGAAATTTTGTTGAATTTAGATACCGAAGAAGATGACGAAATTGACATTGGTTGCGCCGGTGGAATTGACGTAACAGCCACAAGATCATACAAACAAGAATCGATTCCCGAAGGATCTGTAGGTTACACGATTACCGTGAAAGGATTAAACGGAGGTCATTCGGGCATGGATATCAACAAAGGATTGGGCAATGCCAACAAAATCATGAACCGCTTGTTGTTTGATGGCTTTGAAAATTTTGGGATGCAAATTGCCTCGATTGACGGCGGTAGCTTGCGCAATGCGATTCCGCGGGAAAGTACGGCGCAGGTAATCATCGCCAAAATGTATGATGAAGCCTACGTGTTTGATATGCAAGAATTAATTAACGACATCAAAAAAGAATACAAAACTACCGAACCCAATTTGCAGATTAGCATCACCAAAAGTGAATTGCCCAATCAGGTGATGGATTTGGGTGTGCAAGAAGGTTTGTTGCGTGCTATTTATGCGGCCCACAATGGTGTGTATCGCATGAGCGCCGACATGGCTGACTTGGTTGAAACTTCAAACAATATTGCCCGCGTGTTGGTAAAAGACGGAAACATTTCAATTCAAAACCTCACGCGTTCCTCGGTTGAAACGTCCAAAATGGATTTGGCCAATGGCTTGCGTTCGGCTTACGAATTAGTTGGTTGTGAAGTAGAATTTGGCGGAAGCTATCCCGGTTGGACGCCCAATGTGAATTCGGAAATTTTAGACGTTTTGGTGTCTATCTACGAAAAACAAAATGGACAAAAACCCAACGTAGTGGCTTGTCACGCCGGATTGGAATGCGGCATTTTGGGAACCAATTACCCCAACATGGACATGATTTCGTTTGGTCCAACCATACATGGAGCTCATAGCCCAGATGAAAGAGCATCAATTAAATCATCTCAGAAATTTTGGACTTTTTTGCTTGAAATTTTGGCGAGTATCCCTGTGAAGAACTAAGAAATTCAATTACTATAACTAAAAAATCCCGAGAGAGCACTCGGGATTTTTTTTGTATAATGTATTCATTTAAAACAGTTT
Organism: Flavobacterium sp.; assembly: GCA_018883065.1. Taxonomy (GTDB): domain Bacteria; phylum Bacteroidota; class Bacteroidia; order Flavobacteriales; family Flavobacteriaceae; genus Flavobacterium. The sequence continues at coordinate 2,403 of VEQT01000066.1, read as the reverse complement.
AGTTATATTTTTTTGATTTCTAAGTATGAGAAATAGAATTAAAAATTTGCCAGTATATCTGTTTTTAAATGTACTTTATTCAAGAAGTTCCAGGCTGTTAATAAATTCAGCCAACTGATGATCGAGTGCCGTAATTTTGTTTACATCATGACTAAAGATTTTGATTTCCAGTTGGAAGGCCTTGTGGATTCTAAAATCAGGATGGTGATTTAATTGATCGGCATATACAGCAATTTGCAGCATAAAATTAACCAATGCAGTTTGCGATTTAAACGTGTAATTTTTTTCAAGTTTTCCGTCAACTTCTTCCCAACACATATTCAATGTCATTTTTATTAAGGATGTTTACTACACTAATTTCTCAGATTTAAATTATTGCTTAGTTAGCTTGTATTTTTCTGAACGTTGTTTGCCTTGCAATTGGCCAGAAAGGGTAATAATTATCCCGTTGGTTTTATTTTTTTGGTATACCATTTTTTGTGGATAATCGTGTGCAGGATTTTCAAAAATCAAGGAATCGATCGAGGCGGTTGTGAGCTTAAACGGAATGGACTTATCGTTGTTTTGACCAATTACCTTGGCAAAATACGTAATACTGTCGGCTCGATGTTCAAGTCGAATTGTTTCCTTATGCAACGTGTCTTTAACATTAATAAAGTAACAAGTTCCAGCAAATGTGCTATCGTTTTGGCGAACCCATGTCTCAGTTAGAATTCCTTTTTCGTTTTTTAGTTCCCATGTTCCAAGAATCCATTGAGCTGGATTGAGTTTTTGATTTACAGCTTCGTTTTTACAAGAAAGTAAAGCCAATAAAAGTCCAATAAAAGCTAATTTTTTCATACTTGATAGAGCTTGTGTTGTGTGTTGCAATAATAATCAAAAAAAGGATAAGCCATCGAAATCAGTTGATTGGAATGGAATTTTTGATTGCAAAAAAATCCAAAATCATAAATCCAATTCTGCTTTCTTTTCCCTAAATTCGCAGCCAAATTAAAGAATACAACATGTTAGAAAGATTGCAATATGTAAAACAACGTTTTGATGAAATTTCGGATTTGATAATCCAACCCGATATTATTGCCGATCAAAAGCGTTATGTACAGCTAAATCAGGAATACAAAGGATTGAAAGCCCTGATGGAAAAACGCGATGAATACGTTGTGCTTGACGGGAATATAAAAGAGGCCAATGAAATTATTTCCGATGGTTCGGATGCCGAAATGGTAGAAATGGCTAAAATGCAGTTGGACGAAGCAAAAGAACGACTTCCTCAATTGGAAGAAGAAATCAAATTTATGTTGATTCCCAAAGATCCAGAAGACGCCAAAAATGTAATGGTCGAAGTGCGTGCAGGAACGGGTGGTGATGAAGCGTCGATTTTTGCAGGTGATTTATTTAGAATGTATACTAAATATTGTGAAGCGCGTGGTTGGAGAACTTCAGTTGTAGACATGAACGAAGGAACTTCGGGCGGATTTAAGGAGATAATTTTTGAAGTAACCGGTGAAGATGTATATGGTACTTTGAAATTTGAAGCCGGTGTACACCGCGTGCAACGGGTTCCGCAAACCGAGACACAAGGCCGTGTGCATACATCAGCAGCCACGGTAATGGTGTTGCCTGAGGCCGAAGAATTTGACGTGCAGATTGATATGAATGATGTTCGTGTCGATTTCTTTTGTTCGTCAGGCCCGGGTGGACAATCGGTAAATACAACAAAATCGGCTGTGCGATTAACACATATCCCAACGGGTTTGGTGGCCCAATGCCAAGACCAAAAATCACAACACAAAAATAAAGATAAAGCATTAGAAGTATTACGCTCTCGTTTATACGAACAAGAGTTAGCCAAAAAGCAAGCGGAAGATGCAACCAAGCGTTCATCCCAAGTAAGTTCGGGTGACCGTTCGGCTAAAATTAGAACGTACAATTATTCGCAAGGTCGTGTAACCGATCACCGAATTGGGTTGGATGTTTTTGATATGGATGGTGTAGTGAATGGAAAAATTCAAAAATTTGTTGACGAACTTCAATTGGTCAACAATATGGAGAAACTAAAAGAAAGTGAAGTGTTTTAATTGAGACTGAAAGATTTTAGACTAAGAGAATATAGACAATGCCGAGCGAGAATGTTCGGCATTTTTTTTGTTAGCATGTGCTTTTCAATGCAATTTTTAATTCAAAAAATCGAATTCAATCATTTTTTCAAACCTAAAAATTAGCGTACTTTGTCGCCAAATTATCCGCATGACCACCGAACAACTAATTTCCCAAATTCGAAGCAAACAATCTTTTTTATGTGTCGGCTTGGATGTCGATTGGAATAAAATTCCCGATCACCTCAAGCAAACCGCCGATCCAATTTTTGAATTCAACAAAGCCATAATTGATGCGACACATGAT
>VEQT01000089.1 GCA_018883065.1 Flavobacterium sp. | reverse complement strand
CGGCTACATTAACTAACGCGTTGCCACAAGGATTGGGAACAGGATCCTTGTATAGCAATAATTTTAATTGCCCTTTACAAGTCAAACATGGGTTTTTGTACTATGATCCTACAGTAAGCTGGGAAGTAAATTTAATATAGCGCTTTGATTGCTAGGGCAGTATCAAAGTAATTCGGATTTTCAGGCGTGTCTTTTCCAAAAAATGAACGTTTGTTTAGCGCAGTAAAGTTGCCCAATTGGCCCGAAAAAATTCTTGAATTTCCCTTGATGTTAAAGTGAATGAAGTCAATTCGATTGAATTGCAACTGTTTCATTTCTTGAGCGTTTAAATCAAAATAGCTTACAATTTTTGTACCGTCGATACTGCGTTTGTTTTTGTCTAAACAAGTGATTACCGTATTATTTTTCAAAAACAAATAGGTTGTGCCGGCAATTATTGAAGATGAACTAGCCGATTCAACAGCTAATTTTAAAGTTCCGCCCTTTGGTGTTATACTAATTTGGACTTCTACAATTCCACTAAACGCATATTGTTCACACATAAACGGCCAAACAGCTGTTTGGTTTGCCTGTGGAGCTTGAGCATATACCCAGTTAAGTATGCACAAAATCAAGACCACGGTAAAACTCACTTTTTGACGCATACAAGTATTTTTGGTTTCTAAAACGCAGAATCCAATTAAATTAGTATAAGCTTGGGAATAAAGCGGGTTTGACTTCGCTCATTATGCTATATATTTTTTCATAAATGTCTTCAATTGAAGGCTTGGAAAAATAATCCCCATCGGTTCCATAAGCAGGTCGATGGGCTTTGGCCGTGAGTGTTTCGGGTTTGCTGTCAAGGTATTGATACCCATTTTGGTTTTCGAGAATTTCTTGCAAAATATAGGCCGAGGCACCACCAGGAACGTCTTCGTCTATCACCAACAAACGATTGGTTTTTTGTACGCTTTTTACGATATCGTGTGTAAGATCAAAAGGCAAAAGCGATTGAATATCAATAATTTCGCAGCTAATGCCCACTTCTTGTAATTCATTGGCCGCTTGTTCAACCAATCGGAGTGTAGATCCGTAAGATACTAGCGTGATATCTGTTCCTTGTTTTATAGTTTCAACCACACCAATAGGCGTTCTAAATTCGCCCAAGTTGGTAGGCATTTTTTCCTTTAATCGATACCCATTGAGGCATTCAACCACCAATGCAGGTTCGTCACAAGCCAATAAACTGTTGTAAAAACCTGCGGCTTTGGTCATGTTGCGCGGAACCAATACATGCATGCCTCGCACCGCATTGATAATCATACCCATTGGAGAGCCCGAATGCCAAACACCTTCTAAGCGATGCCCTCTGGTACGCACAATAAGCGGCGCTTTCTGACGTCCATTGGTTCGGTACTGCAACGTAGCCAAATCGTCACTCATAATCTGAATGGCATACAGCAAATAATCCAAGTATTGAATTTCGGCAATCGGACGCAAGCCACGCATGGCCATTCCGATGCCTTGTCCTAAAATTGTGGCTTCGCGAATGCCCACATCAGATACGCGCAATTCGCCGTATTTTTCTTGCATCCCTTCCAATCCTTGGTTTACGTCACCAATGGTTCCGGCATCTTCTCCAAATATTAAAACTTCTGGGTGTTTGCTAAACAACGCATCAAAGTTGTCTCGCAACACCATGCGGGCATCTACTTCCTCAGCCAATTCGTCATAGTTAGGAGCAACTTCATGAACTGAAGCTATAGATTGGTTTGAATTTGAAAATAAATGCGAAGAAAATTTGGGTTGTATTTGGGCTTGGTAATTGGTAATCCACTGCGACAATTCAGCTTGATTGGTTTCGCCTTTACATAATCGAAGTGCTTTGCGGGCGCAAACCAAAATATCTTTTCGAATTGGTTCTTTGATCGATTTTAACTCAGTAGCCATCTTTTGAATCAAGGCAGTATGCTGTCCATTATTGTTTTCGAGTAAGGCAACCAAGGCATCCCGCTCTTTTTTGATAGGTGAGATAAATGCTTCCCAGGCAGCTTTTTTACCTTGCATCACCTCATTTTTAGCTGCTTCCTCAAGCACTCCCAATTCGGTATCTGTTGCGATATTAAATGATATCATCCAATCCCGCATTTGTTTTATACAATCAAACTCTTGTTCCCATGCCAAACGGGCTTCATTTTTGTACCGTTCGTGCGAGCCAGAAGTAGAATGGCCTTGCGGC
>VEQT01000065.1 GCA_018883065.1 Flavobacterium sp. | reverse complement strand
ACAAGATGCCGTGCAACACGGCACCAAAATTGACCGTAAAATTGCCGATTATATTGCTTTGGGAATGAAAGAGTGGGCCTTAGCAAAAGGAGTTACACACTATACACACTGGTTTCAACCTTTAACCGGAACTACAGCCGAGAAACACGATGCCTTTTTTGAAACTTCGTATGACGGCAGCGACCCGGTAGAAAAATTTGGCGGTGGTCAATTGGTACAACAAGAACCAGATGCCTCTTCGTTTCCAAATGGAGGTATTCGTAATACATTCGAAGCTCGTGGATATACCGCTTGGGATCCAACCTCACCTGCCTTTATTTTTGGGACTACTTTATGTATTCCTACCGTATTTATTTCGTACACCGGAGAAGCTTTAGATTACAAAACACCTTTATTGCGCGCCTTGAATGCGGTTGATGAAGCGGCTACCGATGTGTGTAAATATTTTGATAAAAACGTAAAAAAAGTAACGGCTACCCTTGGATGGGAGCAAGAATACTTTTTGATTGATACGGCTTTGGCCAATACACGTCCTGATATTTTGATGACTGGGCGTACCTTATTGGGGCATGCCTCTGCCAAAGGACAACAATTAGACGACCACTATTTTGGGTCTATACCAAGTAGAGTGTTGTCGTACATGCGCGAATTAGAACAAGAGTGTATGTTGTTGGGTATTCCTGTAAAAACCCGTCACAACGAGGTGGCGCCAAACCAATTTGAGTTGGCTCCAATTTTTGAAGAAACCAACTTGGCGGTAGACCACAACTCTTTGTTGATGGATGTGATGCAAAAAGTGGCCGAACGTCACGATTTTAAAGTGCTTTTCCACGAGAAACCATTTAAAGGAGTAAACGGATCAGGGAAACACAACAATTGGTCAATGGCTACAGATACAGGAGTAAACTTGTTGAGCCCAGGCAAAACTCCAATGAGCAACTTGCAATTCTTGACCTTCTTTATCAATACCATTAAAGCGGTTAATAATTATGAATCGTTAATGCGTGCCTCTATTGCCTCAGCAAGTAACGACCACCGTTTGGGCGCTAACGAAGCACCACCAGCAATCATTTCGGTATTTATTGGACAACAATTGACGAAAGTATTGGCTGAGTTAGAAGGGGTATCAACCGGAAAATTATCTCCAGAAGAAAAAACCGACTTGAAATTAAACGTTGTTGGTAAAATTCCAGATGTATTATTAGACAATACCGACCGTAATAGAACTTCGCCATTTGCTTTTACCGGAAATAAATTTGAGTTTAGAGCGGTAGGATCTTCTGCCAACTGCGCCAATGCCATGACTACGTTAAACACCATTATGGCCAAACAGTTGAAAGACTTTAAACAAGAAGTAGATGCTTTAATTGCAAAAAATGACTTGAAAAAAGACGAAGCCATTTTTAACGTGTTGCGCGAATACATCAAAACTTCTAAAAACATTTTGTTTGAAGGCGACGGGTATAGTGATGCTTGGCAAGTGGAAGGTAAAAAACGCGGTTTGAGTAATTTTAAAACTACGCCAGAGGCATTAAAAGCTAAAGTTTCTAAAGCTGCATTGGATTTGTTCCAAGAAATGAACGTAATGAACCACGTTGAGGTAGAAGCCCGTTACGAAATTGAATTGGAAGAATACACCAAAAAAATCCAAATTGAAGGCAGAGTATTAGGTGATATTGCTAGAAATCACGTAATTCCAACAGCTATTCGTTACCAAAATACCTTGATTGAAAATGTGAAAGGCCTGAAAGAAATTTTCGGAAAAGATTTCGAAAAAATCGCCAAAGAGCAAATTAACATCATCAAAGAAATTTCGGCACACATTGAAGGTATCAATTCAAAAGTAGAAGAGATGACACTTGCTCGTAAAAAAGCCAATGCCTTGACTGATGCACAAAAAATGGCCGAAATGTATTGCGATAAAGTAAAACCGTATTTTGACGTCATTCGCGAACACTGCGATAAATTAGAATTAATCGTAGACGACGAAATTTGGACCTTAACCAAGTACAGAGAATTGTTATTCACCAAATAATATTTTTTATATAACATTCATTAACACCTGTTGCACGCCCAAGCAACAGGTGTTTTTTTATTCAAAAAAAAATGTAACTTTCCGTACTTTATCCTTGCGGCTTATGAAATTGGGAATTTTTTTTGTGCTCTTTGGTATGTTGCCAATGTCGGTCGAGGCACAAGACCAGTTTTCTGTCTATTTTGATTCCAATAAGTTTACCTTAACAGCAAAAGAATCCGCTCGATTAGCGGAGTGGGCCAAGGCCAATTCAGGAAGTAAAGTGATAGGCGCTCATGGGTTTTGTGACGAAGACGGCAGCAGCGCCATGAACGATACCTTGGCTAAAAATCGAGTTAAAACCATTTACCAATTCCTGCAAAATCAAGTGCAGTTTCGGGCCGATTTTAGTTCCAGAAGCTTTGGCGAATTGCATAAAATGAGTGCCAACAAAGCCGAAAACCGTCGGGTAACCTTATTTTATTTGCAACAAAAAGATTTGTCCCGTGAAAATGAACTAGTGGGAATTGTAGTGCCCGAGACCAAAGTGGTTGAGCCCAAGCCCATAATTCCATATCCTACTCAGCTGGTGTTTGAAAATCCGGATGGAAGCAAATCTACGTTTGAATTGAATCAAGAATTCATGCAAACCGTCACCGCGGCCAAATTGGGCGATAAAATTTTACTCAAGGATTTAAACTTTGTGATTAACACCTTTATGGTCGAAAATCGATCCAAAGCAAAACTCTACGAATTGTTAGTGGTAATGCAACGAAATCCCGAATTGAAGATTGAAATTCAAGGCCATTTGTGTTGTATGCCCTCCGACAAACAAGATTTGTCAACCCAACGCGCCAAAGCAATTAAGAACTTTTTACTCTTAAAAGGTATTGAGGAAAGCCGTGTAACGTATAAAGGATTTGGCAGTTCACAACCATTATTTCCAATTCCAGAAAAAGATGAAGCCCAACGTGCAGCCAATCGCCGGGTTGAAATCTTGATAACAGGATATTAATTGTAAAAAGATGAAAAAACTTTTGCTTCTTACCGCGCTAATCGCTGTTTTTTTTCCTGGAAAAGCACAAGATAAACTCACTGTTTTTTTTGATTTTGACCGCCATGAGCTTAATGAAATAGCAATCAAAAAGTTGAATAATTGGACAATAGTATCACCTCAAGTAGAAGTGACCAAAGTCTATGGGTTTTGCGATTGGAAAGGAACTAATTCATACAATGATTCGCTATCAATTAAACGGGTCAATGCTGTGGTGGCTTTCTTGAAAGAACATCAAATTAAAGTAAATCCAGGCTACGATGTGCGTGGTTTTGGGGAAGATTTTGAACAATCCAAAGTGCAATCCGAGAACCGAAAAGTAATTATTGAATACCGAGAAAAGCCAGTCGAAATCAAAAAAGAAACGCTGTCGGCTTTGCAACAAAAAATAAAAAGTGCAAATAAAGGCGACATGATTTTACTCGATAATTTGTACTTTTTTAATATGTCTCCGCGCTTGTTGCCCAAATCCAAGCCCATTTTATATGATTTGCTTTGCGCTTTGCAGGAAAATCCCAATTTAAAAATAGAAATCCAGGGACACATTTGCTGCCAAATAAATGGGGACGTGGCTAATTTATCGGGTTCTCGGGCGCGTGCCATTTATAATTTTTTGGTCAGTCAACGCATTAACCGTAAGCGACTTTCGTTTGTTGGATATGGTACTACGCGACCCATTCATCCCATTCCTGAACAATCCGAGCAACAAGAAAACGAAAACCGCCGCGTAGAAATTTTGATTAAAGATAATTAGTCTTAATTGTAGATTATTTTACTAAAAAAGCATTCGTTTGCCTCTGCACCTAAGGCAAGTTCTCGTTATATTTGCGCCACAATCAACACAACTTCTCATGAGTACTGACGCTTCAAAAAGATACGCCCAACGCGGAGTCTCGGCTTCGAAAGAAGAGGTGCACAACGCCATAAAATCAATAGATAAAGGTTTGTATCCCAAGGCTTTTTGCAAAATTATTCCAGATCACCTCACCCAAGACCCCAATTATTGCCTCATTATGCATGCCGATGGTGCCGGAACGAAGTCGTCATTGGCTTATATGTATTGGAAAGAAACCGGCGATTTGTCTGTATGGAAAGGCATTGCCCAAGATGCACTCATCATGAATATTGACGATTTGTTGTGTGTAGGCGCCACCGATTCTATTTTACTTTCGTCGACCATTGGCCGCAATAAAAATGTAATTCCAGGCGAAGTAATTTCAGCGATTATTGCGGGTACAGAAGAATTAATAAAAGAATTAGCTACCTATGGTGTGCAAATTCATAGCACAGGAGGAGAAACTGCCGACGTAGGCGATTTGGTTCGCACCATCATTGTAGATTCTACGGTAACAGCCCGCATGCGCCGTGATAAAGTAATTGACAACGCACGCATACAAGCCGGCGATGTAATTGTGGGTTTTGCTTCCTTTGGACAGGCGCATTACGAAAAAGAATACAATGGCGGGATGGGAAGTAACGGATTAACTTCGGCACGACACGACGTGTTTAGTCACGACTTAGCTACCAAATACCCCGAAAGCTATGACGCAGCTGTTCCAGCAAATTTGGTTTATTCGGGTCAGATTGGTCTCACCGATCACATCAAAGACGTGACAATCAATGCCGGGAAATTAGTCTTGTCGCCCACACGAACCTACGCACCCATTGTCAAAAAAATAGTTGATACCTTTACACCACAACAAATACATGGTATGGTGCACTGCAGTGGTGGTGCCCAAACTAAAATTTTGCATTTTATTGATAATCTCCACATCATTAAAGACAATTTATTTCCCGTTCCCCCTTTATTTCAGCTGATTCAATCACAATCCAATACCGATTGGAAAGAGATGTATCAGGTGTTCAATTGTGGACATCGCTTAGAATTGTATGTGCCCGAAACCATCGCCGCCGAATTGATTGCCATTTCGGAATCGTTTGGTGTTGCGGCGCAAATTGTAGGTAGAGTAGAAGAAAGTGCATCCAAAAAACTCACCATTCAAAGCCCGTACGGCACATTTGAGTACTAAAAACAATGCTAGTAAATCCCAAGAACGGAATCGATCAGTTGTTGTTTGGCATGAGCCAAGCCGATGTGAATTTGCTATATGGAAAAGCTGACAACGTTTTTTTAGACGAAGAGCAAAACAGTATTTGGGTATACAATACCTTGCAATTTCGCCTCACTTTTTATGCCGATGAACAGCTAAGGTTGGGGTATATCATTACGTCTAATCCAGCTATCGAACTACTAAAACATCGCGTTATTGGGCACAACATACAAGAAGTTAAAGCTGCTTTGCCCTTTAAAAACTGGGAACAAGAAAATTTTGACACCACTGAAAACCATTTCAATGAATCAAATTGGCTCATATTACAAGCTGAATTTGGTCGCATCATTCGACTCGAATTGGGCGCCATCATCAAGGACGACGAATCCTTTGATTGGAAATTTGGACCCAAATAAAAAAAGGGATTTTCTACAACTAGAAAATCCCTTTTTTTGAAATCAATTGAAATTATTTATCTGGATTAGCTGGGCCGCTTCCGGCTGGTGCTACTTCAAATAATTGCACCTCAAAAATAATGTTGGCATTAGGCGGAATTACACCACCAGCACCTCTTTCTCCATAGCCTAAATTAGCAGGAATAAAGAAAATGGCTTTTTCGTTAAAGGTCATGTTGCCAATGCCTTCTAGGAATCCAGGAATCAGTCCATCTTTTTTACCATACTGAAATGGGAAAGGTTGATATCCATTTTGGCTGGCGCGATTTTCGTCGTAGCGTTCATATTCTCTCGCAACCTCTGTAATGCTACTATCAAATAGACTGCCGTCTTCAAGATAACCGGCATAATGAATATACACCGTTGTTCCGTCGGTTGGTTTTACACCTGTTCCAGGAATTAAAGTTTTGTAAGCTAAACCAGTAGCTGAGGCTGTTGCTGCTGCGCGCATTTCAGTTAAGTAGGCTACTTTTTTAGCTTTTACTGGAGCTATTTTTTCATCGTAAAGTCTTTTAGCAGTGGCTTGTTCTTCAGCTTGTTTGGCTTTGGCAGCCGCTTGTTCTTCGGCCATTTTTTTGTCGTCTTCGGCTTTGTTGGCAAAGTAATCCGAGAATACTTTTACGGCATTAAATGCTTTGGCAGCTGCTCCTTTGCGAACAATGGTAACTTTGGTCATCAAGTCGTCTTGTGCAATTGCATCAACTACAGTTTGTCCTGTTGTTACATAGCCAAATATGGTGTGTTTTCCGGTAAGCCATGGAGTTTCTTTATGCGTAATAAAAAACTGAGACCCATTAGTAGCTGGACCTGAATTGGCCATAGCCAAAATACCGGCTTTGTCAAATTTAAAATCCGAAACGATTTCGTCTTTAAAATTATAGCCTGGACCACCAGATCCATTTCCGGCAGGATCTCCTCCTTGAATCATGAAATCTTTGATTACGCGGTGAAATTTAAGGCCATTGTAGAATGGTTTTCCTTTTAACTTTTCGTCACTTACATTGGGGTGATTGCCTTCAACCAATGCCACAAAGTTGGCAACGGTAATGGGTGTTTTTTGGTACTCCAATTGCACCACAATTTTTCCTTTGGCGGTTTCAAATTCAACAAAAATTCCGTCTTGTGATTTGATAACTGGTTTTGCAGTTGATTTAGAAACAGGTTTGGCAACTGGTTTTTTTGTTTTTTGCGCAAATCCAATCGAAAAGGTGAGAAGCAATAAAACAATTAATTTGGTTTTCATTTTACGAGTATTAATAGTCCTTACTTATTTTGCAATGGCAGGGATTTCAGGTTCAGTCCCTTGGGGTTTTATTTAATTAATTCAACTTCAAAAATAATATTGGCATTGGGTGGAATTACATTCCCTGCTCCTTGTGGTCCGTAACCCAAATGAGCAGGGATAAATAAAATGGCTTTGTCGCCGTAGCTCATTTTTTCTAATCCTTCAATAAATCCGGGAATCATGCCGTCTTTTCGTCCGGCTTCAAACGGAATCGGCGTATATTGTTTGGCTGCTGCTCGTTGTGGATCAAATTTTCCAAAGGTGCGGGCTACTTCTTCTATGCTCGTATCAAACAAATCTCCATTTTCTAAAAAACCTGCATAGTGAATTTGTAATTGTTCGCCTACTTTTGGTTTGCTGCCATTTCCTTTTTTAATGATATAAAATTCCAAACCTGAACGGCTCACGGAAGCTTTCTTTTTCAACTCAGATAGATAAGCCACTTTTTGATCCTTTACAATTTTGTATTTGGCATCGTATATTTTTTTGTTTTCGGCTTCCATGGCCGCAAGTCTTTTTTGTTCATCCAATTCGGCTGTAAAATAATTGGAGAACACTTTTGTCGCATCAAATTTTTCAGCTTCACTGCCTACACGAATGATGGAAATTTTTGTAATGGCATCATCTTGCGCAATTTTATTCACTACATCCATCCCTTTTTCAATTACATGACCAAAAATGGTATGCTTACCCTGCAACCAGGGAGTTGCGGTGTGAGTAATAAAAAATTGTGAGCTGTTGGTAGCCGGTCCTGAATTGGCCATGGCTAAAATTCCGCCTTTATCAAAGGGTAATTCTGAAATTTCATCTTTAAATTGATAGCCCGCATCGCCCGATCCATCTCCGTTTGGATCACCACCTTGGATCATAAAATCAGCAATAACTCGGTGAAAAGTAAGGCCATCATAAAAAGGTTTATTCTTTAATTTATCATCCGTTACAAATGGATGTATGCCTTCGGCCAAACATACAAAATTGGCCACCGTAATGGGAGCATGTTCGGTGTCGAGTTGCACAAGTATCTTGCCTTTGTTGGTTTCAATATCGGCATACAAACCGTCAGCCAGGTTGCTGTTTTTTTTCTGGCAACTCCATAACAAAAGAATGGAGAGTAATCCAATTGAGTAGACTTTTTTCATGTTTATTGTTCGCTAGTTGACACCGTGTTTTCGGGTGAAAAATCAGTTAGGTTAACCGTGTAGATTAGGGGTACATTTTGACGAATGCGTCGGTTGTCGCCATGGTAACCATAGGCTAGATGCGAAGGAAATAAAAAGGTAACTTTCTCATTTTTACGCATCAATTTCAAACCGTGACGCAAGCCAATGATCATTTTTTGTTCTTTATCAACCCGATAGGTTTGTGGGCGTAATTCCAATTCTGAATACACTATATTTCCATCAAGATCTTTGATTTCGTAGGTAAAATGAGCTACATCTCCTTTTTTTGGTCGCAGTGTATCACGGCTATTTTTCTGGTCGTAGCGGTACCAATAGCCCTTACTTGATGCAATATACGTGTTGGCGGTATCTTGTTTCATTAAGGCATCAATTTTTTGTTCTTCGCCGGCTACTAGTTTTTTGTTTCGGTCAATCGATTCCTTCATAAAACTACCAGAGCTTTGTGAGATGGGATTACGTGCTTTTTGTTGAGAACAGGCTGAAAGTAAAAGCACAGCAACTAGTAACGCGAATGATTTGTTGAATTGCATGGGATTAAGCGGTATTGAGTTGGGCAAGAAGTTGTTCAAATTTTTGAAGTGTATGGGCTAGACTGTCTTCCGATTTTCCTCCAGCTGCGTTAATGTGTCCGCCACCACTAAAGTGTGTTCGGGCAAATTCATTCACATTAAAATCGCCTTGCGATCGGAATGAAATTTTAATCAGTTTTTCATCACGGTGTTCGATAAAAATAGCTGTAAATACAACACCTTGAATCGATAAGCCGTAATTTACTATGCCTTCGGTATCGCCTTTTTGGTAATGAAACTCGTCTAAATCGGCTTGTGTGAGGAATGTATACGTAGCTTTTTGAGCCGGAAAAACTTTCATGTTTTGAAACGCGCGTCCCATGAGCTGCAAGCGATCAAACGAGCTATTATCAAACAACAACTCAGGTATTTTACTGTTTTCTACTCCCAAATCAATTAGTTCGCCTACAATTCGGTGGGTTCTACCCGTAGTTTTTGGAAATCGAAACGAGCCCGAATCGGTTAGTATTCCGGTATAAATACAAGTAGCCATGTTTTTATTTAGCTTGGCTTTGTCACCCAAAACTTCAATAAAGTCATATATCATCTCACAGGTTGAGCCATACGAGGTGTCTGAGAATGTAAACTGGGCGTAGGTATCTGGTTTTTCGTGGTGATCAATTAGGATAAATGGAGCTTTGGCCGTTTTTAAAACTTGTTCCATCTCACCTGTACGGTGTAAAGCATTAAAATCTAATGTAAAAATAAGTGCGGCATCTTGAATAATTGCAGTACACTGGGCTTTGTTTTTTTCATACACCAATACTTCATTGGCCGCTGGCATCCACGCTAAAAAATCGGGAAATTCATTGGGTGAAATCACCACAACTTCGTGTTGGTAAACTTGTAAATAATGATACAATGCCAAGGTCGAACCCATCGCGTCTCCATCGGGATTGCGATGTGGAATAATTACAATCTTTTTTGGAATTTCCAAAAGAGTTTGAATGGCTATAATATCGGCTGCTTTCATACGGACGCGAAGTTACATTTTTTTCGTAAAAAGTAAAGATTTTAACAGCTTCTTACCAATTTACTTTACTAGAAAAAGTCCCAAGCCAACAGCCAAAAGTCCCAGCAAAATACTGCCGAACAAGTAAAA
>VEQT01000022.1 GCA_018883065.1 Flavobacterium sp. | reverse complement strand
TTTTCTGCTTCTAAGTTGGCGTCTTTCAATATGGAAGCGGCTTCCTTTTTGGCACTTTTAATGAGGTTGGAAACGTTGTTCTTTTCTAGCACTTTGGCTACCGAAAATCCTCCTGCGATTCCTGCAATTCCCGAAATAAGTATTGTTAAAATGTCCATGTTTAATTAATTGATTTATATAAAAAAAGCCCACATTAGGTGTAATGCATAAACTCGAAAAGACAAGTATTGAGCGTACGCACTGTTCAAGTTTCCTCGCCGGGGCGTGGCATGCTTTAGAAGCGACGATAGGCTCATTCTAAATTGTTAGCGTTGAGTTTACCAAAAAATAACTAATGTAGGCAGTATTTTAGTTTATGTTAAGAACGTATTTTAAATATAATAAACCGGTAATTACCAGTCTTTTTTGTCGAGATATTGAGCAACAAAATCATTTAATTTTTGAATTCGATTGATGGTATCGGTTCCATCTATCGAAGTTTCTTGTTGCTTTTGCTCCAATTGTGAGGCAAACTGCAAGGCGCACATCGCCAATACATCTTGTTTGTCACGCACTGCATAATTTTCTTCAAACTGCTTAATCATGGTTTCAATTTTCTTGCAGGCACTTCGTAATCCTTCTTCTTGCGACATCTCAACCGTGAGTGGATAGACGCGATCTGCGATTGATAGTTTGATTTTTAGCTTTTCGTTCATCTTTTTTTACTCTGCTAGCTGGGCTATACAGTAATCAATTTCACGAATTAATGAATTTATTTTCAGCTTGGTTTCTCTTTTGTTTTCTTCACTGCCAAGTAAAGAATTGGCCATTTTCAGGGTGTCACACTGCTTTTTCAAGCGATCCATTTCCTCCGATTGGGTTTGAATGGTGTTTGTAGCTTTTTGCAAATCAACGGTCAATTGAAGAGTAGTTTTTTCTAAAAAATCTATTTTTTCTACTAGTTTTTTTAGTCTACCTTCAAGAGTATCAATAATTTCTACAATCTCACTCATCTAAATATCCTATTCCTTACTAATTTCCACAAAGTTAACATTACAATTGAATTATGCCAATTATTTATAAAAAAAAACAAAATTCAATTCATATGACAGTATTTCACACGAAATCAACCGTTTACAGCTGATTAAAATCGTTTCTCTATTCTTAATTTTTTTTACCTTAGCGCAAAGCTTACGCCATGAAAATTTTACGATTCCTGTTGTTTTTTTACACGCCTTTTTTTGCACAAATCAATTATCCAAAAGATTATTTCAAATCGCCTTTGCTAATTCCTATGCAATTGTCGGGAAATTTTGGTGAGTTAAGAAACAATCATTTTCATTCAGGTTTAGATTACAAAACCAATCAAAAAGAAGGGTTGCCTGTTTTAGCTGCTGCTGATGGCTATGTGGCTCGAATAAAAATCTCCACCTTTGGATACGGCAAGGCCATTTATATCAATCATCCCAATGGTTACACCACTGTCTATGCTCATTTACAAAAGGGCAAAGGCGCTATCGAAGACTACATCAAAAAAGCGCATTACGATCAAAAATCTTTTGAAATTGAATTGTTTCCATTGGCCAAAGAGTTGCAAGTAAAACAGGGCGATACGATTGCTTGGTCAGGAAATACGGGTGGATCAGAAGGCCCCCATTTGCATTTTGAAATCCGAGATACCTCTTCAGAGAACATCATCAATCCCCTGTTTTTTGGTTTTGATAGTTTGTTGAAAGACACCAAAAAACCTTTTTTCTCGAGTGTTTTTGCTTATCCAATTGGCCCTCAAAGCACAGTGAATAAATCAAAGGTTCCAATTATTTTACACGTTTCATTACAAAAAGATGGCGCCTTTTTGGCTGAGAATGTTCGAGTGAGTGGTAGTGTAGGATTTGGTATTACAGGTTTTGACTATGATGATGTTTCCTATAATGCAAATGGAATCTACAAACTCCAAACCTTCCAAAATGGACAATTGAGTTTTGGGTATCAAATGGATAGCTTTTCATTTGCTGAAACCCGTTATGTAAATTCGCTTTTGGACTATGAACGATATAAAAAAACCAAGCAACGAGTACAAAAGTTGTTTCAACTTCAACCGACTGCCTTTGGTCTAGTCCAAGCAGATCAAAAGCGTGGTTTGTTTACAGCACAACCCAACCTAGATCAAGTTTGTCGGATAGAGTTATCCGATTTTCACACCAACAAAACCATCATACAAGTACCCATATCCTATGCCAATGATTCGGTAGTAATTCCCACGCCAAAAGTTGATGCCAATTGGCTCGTAAAAGCCAACCAAGATACTTTTTTTGAAAATGGAGCATATAGCGTTTTTTTTCCAGCTAATACTTTCTATGCAAATTTTCAATTGCGAATGAAAGTTGATCAAGATACCTTAGAATTGCATGAGGATGTAGTTCCCGCGCACAGTAATTTTCAATTGAGTTGTGTAGATAGTTTGCGTAAATATCCAGCTAAAACGTATTTGGCTTTAATTGAGAATGGCAAAAACACCTACTCGCCCACAAAATTCAACAAAAACACCTACCAGACCTATGTTAAAAAGTTGGGCACCTATGTCCTTCAAACCGATACGGTAGCGCCCACGATAAAGTTTCCGAAATCAATTGAAGGCCGTTGGATGAGTACAGAAAATCAGTTGAGATGTACCATAATCGATTCGGGTTCGGGAATCAAAAGTTATATGGGTTATCTCAATTCCAATTGGGTTTTGTTTGAATACGATTACAAATCAGATCAGCTGGTGCATCAATTTGATCCTGCTTTTTTGAATGAAGGGAAGAATGAATTAAAACTAATCATAACCGATCATGTAGGAAATTCTGCTATCTTTGAAACCACATTTTTTAGAAGTCAAAAAGCTAAACCCTAACTCTTGAATACGTCAAAATACCTGTTTCTTGTATTGTTTTTTAGTTGTCAGATTACTTGGGCACAAAATGCGCGTATCAAAGGGGTTATTTTAAATGAAAGTGGACAAGCTGTTGCTGATGTTAATGTAAGTACATCCGATAAAAACACCAAAACCAATGAAAATGGATTTTATCTGCTGACAGTTCCAGCTAACAAGAAAATTCAAGTTGTATTTACGCATGTTTCCTTAAAAAAGTACACGGTCACACTCGAATTAAAGCCCAATGAAGATTACGAGTTCAATCCCCAACTCAACGACAAGGCAGAAAGTTTAGGTGAAGTTGTTGTAACATCCGGAAATCGTAAACGCATTCAAGGCATAACCTTTATTGACCCCGAAGTAATTCGAAAAATACCAGGCGCTAATGCAGGTATAGAAAATATCATCAAAACCTTACCTGGAGTCAATTCCAACAACGAGTTGAGTACACAATATTCAGTGCGCGGAGGAAATTACGACGAAAATTTAGTGTACGTCAATGAGGTTGAAATTTACCGTCCGTTTTTGATTCGTTCTGGACAACAAGAGGGATTGAGTTTTACCAATACCGATTTGGTACAAAATGTCGATTTTTCGGCCGGTGGATTCCAAGCCAAATACGGAGACAAACTATCCTCAGTTCTAGACATAACTTACCGCAAACCCACACGCTTTGGGTTGGCTACCGAAGCCAGTTTTTTGGGAGGAAGTTTGGCAATTGATGCGGTTTCAAAAAATCAAAAGTGGTCGGGATTGGCCGGGTTGCGCTATCGAGACAATAGTTTGTTGGTCAATAGTCAAGAAACAGCTACCAACTTTAGACCTACTTTTGCCGATATCCAATCGCAAATCAACTTTACGCCTTCTGCCAAATGGCAATTTAGTTTCTTGGGTAATGTGGCGCAAAACAAATACAATTATCAACCTTTAGTTCGTCAAACCAATTTTGGTACGCTTTCGGATCCGATTGCGCTATTGATTTTTTACGATGGGCAAGAAAAAGACAAATACGAAACCTATTTTGGTGCCTTAAAAACAACCTTCAATGCGACTGATAATTTCACTTTGAAATTCATTGGCTCTGCCTATCATACTTTAGAACAAGAATATTTTGATATCGATGCTGCCTATGCTTTGGGTGAAATCGATAGCAATATTGGTTCCGAAACCTTTGGAGATGTAACCTATAGCCGCGCTATTGGTTCGCAATTGAATCATGCGCGTAATGACCTCGATGCCTTAATCGTTAATGCGGAGGTAAAAGGATTTCACGACATCAAAAAACACCAAATTGAATGGGGGTTTAAGTACACACGAGAAGACATTCGCGACCGTATCATTGAATGGGAAGTTATTGATTCGGCTGGATTTTCATTGAATCCGCGTGATTTGGATATACCGGCAAATAATCAACCCTATACTCCTTATGTAGGACCTTTGGTTCCATTCAATAATGTTAGAGCTAAAAATTTCATCAACATCAATCGGTTTTCAGGATACACGCAGTGGAGCTTAAAAACCAAGTTGGGATCGAGCGAGGTTGCCTATAATGTGGGTGTTCGCCTTCATCAATGGCAGGTTAATGGAGTGTCAACTGCCGGCAAGTCGCAAGCAGTTGTAAGTCCTCGGGCTCAGTTTGCCATTAAACCCGACTGGAATCGTGACATGATATTTCGCATCTCAGGTGGATACTATTATCAACCTCCATTTTATAGAGAGCTACGGGATTCATTGGGTGTAGTGTTACCAAATGTCAAGGCGCAGAAGTCTGTCCATTTTGTGATCTGTAATGATTATAGTTTTAAAATGTGGAACCGTCCTTTTAAGATGGTAACCGAGGCTTATTATAAATCTTTAACGGATGTCAATCCGTATACCATTGAAAACGTCCGTATTCGGTATGCAGCGAGTAACACGGCGGTGGCTTTTGCCCAAGGGGTAGATGTGCGACTAAATGGAGAATTTGTTCCGGGTACTGAATCATGGTTGAGTTTTGGCTATTTGAAGACAGAAGAAAACATCAGCAACAGAGGATACATTTCTCGACCTACCGACCAACGATTAAAATTTGGGATTTTGTTTCAAGATTATATGCCCAATATCCCGAGTTTAAAAGTGTACTTAAATATTGTGTACAATACCGGTTTGCCCGGAGGTTCACCATCTTACGCTGATCCCTACGAATACCAAAACAGATTGCGTGATTACCGCAGAGCTGATGCAGGATTTTCGTATGTATTGACTGAAAAAAACAAGGATAGACCGGAAGGACATTGGCTCCGAAAATTCAAAGATTTAGCCGTTGGTTTTGAAATTTTTAATATGTTCAATAACCAAAATACAATTACCAATACCTGGGTTCGTGATGTGTATACCAAAAGTCAGTATGCCGTGCCCAATTATTTAACCACACGGGTATTTAACTTGAAACTATCCGTTCGTTTATAAAGATTTACCCTTCAAACGATTGCATGTTTACCAATTTGTAGTAGGTACCGTTTGCTTGCATCAATTGTTCGTGAGTGCCTTGTTCTACAATTTCTCCTTTGTGCATTACTACAATCAAATCGGCTTTTTGAATGGTCGACAAGCGGTGTGCAATTACAACTGAGGTGCGGTTTTGCATCATGTTTTCTAAAGCTACTTGAACTAATTTTTCGCTTTCAGTATCCAAGGCTGAAGTCGCTTCATCCAAAATCATAATTGGTGGGTTTTTCAAGACAGCGCGGGCAATACTCAAACGTTGTTTTTGTCCGCCCGACAATTTATTCCCACTGTCGCCAATGTTGGTGTAAATGCCTAATGGCAAATCTTTCACAAATTCGTAGGCATTGGCAATTTTGAGCGCTTCAATAATTTCTTCGTCAGTGGCGTCCAATTTCCCCAAAGAAATATTCTCTTTGATGGTGTCATTAAACAAGATGCTGTCTTGCGTGACCAAGCCCAACAAACCACGCAGTGACTGCAATTGCATGTCTTTAATTGCAATACCATCTATGCTTATACTGCCTTGTTTGATGTCATAAAAACGGGTCAATAAATTGGCAATGGTACTTTTTCCGCTACCCGATTGTCCCACCAAAGCTATCGTTTTTCCTTTGGGAATACGTAGGTTAAATTGTTTCAACACAGGCTCGGTGTCGTAGCTAAAAGTAACATTTTGCAATTCGATTTGCTGGTCAAAGCTGTTTTTTGCTATAGCGTTTGGCCCGTCTTGAATGGGGTTATCTTGTTCTAGTATTTCTAAGATGCGCTCGGCTGCAGCCGTTCCTTTTTTAATGTTGTAGGACGCTTTTGAGATTGATTTTGCGGGAGTTAAAATATTGTAAGCCAATCCCATATAGGCAATAAATGCAGCGCCATTTAGCGTTTTTTCAATCAAAACCATATGTCCGCCGTACCACAATAAAATCGCGATGACCAATATTCCCATAAACTCACTTACCGGCGAAGCCAAGTTTTGGCGGTTGCCAATGGCATTTGAGAGTTGGAAAAAACGTTGGGTAGAGTCTTGAAATTTTTGGGTAAAATACGATTCGCTGTTGTAGCCTTTCACCACTTTTAATCCGCCCAACGTTTCTTCGATAGTTGATAAAAATTCACCTTGTTCTTGTTGGGCTTTCGTCGACTGTTTTTTGAGTTGTTTGCCGATTAACGAAATTATGTAACCCGAAACCGGGATGAAAATAAATACAAAAATGGTGAGTTTGGCACTGATGCTAAACATGGTTACTATTGTAAATACAATTGTTAGCGGTTCTTTGACAATGAGTTCTAAAAGCGACAAGAACGACGATTGCACCTCATTGACATCATTCGAAATTCTAGAAATGGTATCGCCTTTGCGTTTTTCAGAATAAAACGAGATGGGCAATTCGATGGTTTTTTTATACATCGCATTGCGCAGGTCTTTGAGTACACCGTTGCGCAAAAAAGTGATGAAAAACATGGCCAAGTAATCACTCAGGTTTTTCAGTAAAAATATACAGATAATCACGGCCACCATGATAGATAACGTATACCCTACGCCAAAAGCATCAGTGGTAGTGGTTATAAAGTAACTCAAGTAATCTTCCAAAAACTGCTTGGCCGATCCTAGTCCTTCAAAAACAGGTTTAACAGTGTTTCTTTTGGTTTGGTCAAACAGCACCTGCATCATCGGAATCAAGGCCACAAACGAGAGCGTACTGAAAAGCGCAAACAGAATATTAAAAAAGATATTCAGGTAGGCATACTTTTTATACGGAAGTATATAAGGAAGAATTTTTTTGAAGGTCGTCATTAAATGATGCTTAGTTCTTGTAAAATGGTTTTGATTTTTTGGTCTAATTCGGCTTCTACTGTGTTCGCCTCCTCTATGCGATCAAGCGGCGCATTCACGCTCACGTAAAATTTAATTTTAGGCTCAGTTCCGCTAGGGCGTGCTGCAATTTTTGAGCCGTCTTCGGTATAATAAATCAACACATCCGATTTTGGAATCTGCAAGGCTTCCACGCTGCCGTCCAACAAATTGGTTGCGGTGCTGTTTTTGTAGTCCTCTACCATGATCACGCGTTGCCCGTTGAGGGTTTTGATTGGATTTTCACGCATGTCAATCATCATTTTGTTGATTTCTTGCAAGCCTTCGCGTCCTTTTTTGGTGAGGGAAACCAACTGCTCTTTGTAAAATCCGTGGTCTACATACAAATTCAAGAGTTCTCGGTATACCGAACTGCCCATGGCTTTGGCTTGCGCGGCTACTTCGCACATGAGTAAGGTGGCAGCCACGGCATCTTTGTCGCGCACGGCATCACCTACCATAAATCCAAAGCTCTCTTCGCCACCGCCAATAAATTCCAGTTCGGGAAAATCTTTGATCATTTTGGCAATCCACTTGAATCCGGTTAAACCCACTTTACATTCTACTTCATAGGCTGAGGCCAATTCCAACATCATCGGTGTAGAAACAATCGTTGATCCTACAAATTGTTTGCCGGTAATTTTGCCTTGTTTTTTCCATTGTTCAAGCAAAAACGCGGTCATCAACACCATGGTTTGGTTGCCGTTGAGCAACACCATTTTACCTGATAAATTACGCACCGCCACACCCAATCGGTCGCAATCGGGATCGGTACCCACTACCAAATCAGCGCCGGTTTTCTCGGCCAAGGCCAAGGCCATGGTGAGTGCTTCGGGTTCTTCAGGGTTGGGTGAAATCACTGTCGGGAAATCGCCATTGGGTTCGGCTTGTTCGGGCACAATGTGTACCTGTGTATAACCGGCTTGGGCCAAGGTTTGCGGAACCGCTGTAATCGAGGTGCCATGCAAAGAAGTAAACACAATTTGCAAGTTGTCTTTGTCGGCTTGTGGCGTGTTAAACCCAGCGTGGGCAATAGACGAGGCAATAAAGGCCTCGTCAATTTCTTGATCGATATAGGTAATGAGATTTTCGTTGGCAGTAAATTGAATGTCGGCATAATTCAACGATTCAATCACTTGAATGATTTCTTTGTCTTGCGGCGGAACCAATTGGCCTCCGTCTTGCCAATACACTTTGTAGCCGTTGTATTCGGGCGGATTGTGCGAAGCGGTGAGTACAATTCCCGCCTGACATTTCAAGTGTTTTAGCGCAAAACTCAGTTCGGGAGTAGGACGCAAATCCGAGAATAAATACACTTGTATTCCGTTGGCCGAGAACACATCAGCAACCACTTTGGCCAAGCTTTGGCTGTTGTGACGGCAATCAAAGGCGATCACCACTTTCAGGTTTTCGCCCGGAAAGGTTTGGTGTAAATAATTAGAAAGGCCTTGGGTGTTTTTGCCCAAGGTATATTTGTTGATTCGGTTGGTGCCCACGCCCATCACGCCGCGCATGCCACCGGTACCAAATTCAAGATTTTTATAAAAACTTTCTTCCAGTTCTTTTGCATTGGTTTCTGCCATGTCGCGAATTTGCGCTTGCGTATCTGCATCAAAAACCGGGCTAAGCCATTCGTTTACCGCAGCAGAAATTTGAGAAGGTACATTCATAGGGAAATGATTTTATTTTTTTGAAGCGTTTTCCGGCTTTCCTCTTAAGTTTTCAAGCCAAACCCTGGCTTGAAAAGCTGCCGTTGCAATCCGGGCTAGGGCAGTAGGAAAAAGCGCTTTACAATTCGTTTGCAATTTTATAGCGGTCGTCGTTGTTTTTGGTGCGCAAGATGATTTCGCCCAAAAATCCGGCCAAAAACAGCTGCGTTCCAATGATCATGGTCGTTAGCGCGATATAAAATAAAGGGTTGTTGGTTACTAAAATGGTGGGCAAGCCCGCATAGAGTTTGATCAGTTTTACCGTTATGATGGTACCTGTCGAAACAAATCCAATCAAAAACATGATTACGCCTAAGGCACCAAACAAGTGCATAGGGCGTTTGCCAAATCGGGACAAAAACCAAATGGTGATTAAATCCAAGAAGCCGTTGATGAAGCGTTCCATGCCAAATTTGGTTTCGCCGTATTTACGCGCTTGGTGTTTTACCACCTTTTCGCCAATTTTTGAAAAACCCGCATTTTTGGCTAAAACCGGAATATAGCGGTGCATTTCGCCCGATACTTCAATGTTTTTCACCACCACATTTTTGTAGGCTTTGAGTCCACAATTAAAATCGTTGAGTTGCACCCCCGAGGTTTTACGGGCGGCCCAATTGAACAATTTCGAAGGTAAATTTT
Source organism: Flavobacterium sp. (assembly GCA_018883065.1). Classification (GTDB taxonomy): domain Bacteria; phylum Bacteroidota; class Bacteroidia; order Flavobacteriales; family Flavobacteriaceae; genus Flavobacterium. The sequence continues at coordinate 28,799 of VEQT01000022.1, read as the reverse complement.
TGCTCACCACCGAATCGTAGCGTTTCTTTTTCCAACCCGAAACCAAATCAAAGTGTTGTTGGGTAATGAGTTCGTATAATTCGGGAATTTCATCGGGGCTGTCCTGTAAATCGGCATCCATGGTAATGATCACCTCGCCTTGGGCTTTGGCAAAACCGGCGTGCAAGGCCTGGGATTTGCCGTAATTTTTTTGAAACCGTATGCCCTTTACATGTTGGTTTGCAGCAGCCAACTCGCTGATGATCTGCCAGGAATTGTCGGTGCTGCCATCGTCAATAAACAAGACCTCATACGAATAGCCGTGGGTGTTCATGACTTGAACAATCCAATCGTGCAATTCGCGCAGGGATTCTTGTTCGTTGAGTAAGGGAATAACGAGGGATAAGTTCATAGGTTACAAGCTTTGTGGCGGAACGCGCTTGATGATTAGCGAGCACACTAAACCGATGATGCTGTAAAAAATAATATTAAAAAAGAAACCTTTCAATTGTCCGGCTACACCAAACGAATCAGAGGCGCGCATGTCTTCGACTACTTTATTGATGTCGGCTGCTTTGGCGCCAAATTTTTGCATCATTTCTACGGTGTATTTGATTACATTTTCAGAAAGAATCGTTTTGGCTTCCACATCAATCACATTGAATAGCAACAGGTTGAAAAAGGTTGAAATCAAAAATCCAATGACAACCGCAATAAAAAAACTAGTAAAAGCTGTTTTGAAGGAAATAAAACCACCCACTGTTTTTTTGAATTGTGTGGCAGATAACACACCAAACACGGTGATGATGACCACATTTATAATGCCAATCCACGATTTGGTAAATAAATTCAAATCAATTGCATACATCAATGCAATAAATAAAGTCAGTACTAAGCCCAAGAATAGTCCCATATTTAGGGCGATTTTCTTTTGTGTATCCATGCTGAATGATCGTTTTAAAAATGAGCCACAAATATAGTAAAACCCACTCGAATGCCGTAACAAATTTGAATAAGGCTAACCAAGTAAAAAAAGTGATAATCGGTTTGTTTTTTGAAAAATAAGTGTAAATTTGCGCACTCAAAATAATAATGAAAAACCAAAAAGTTATAAGGAGTTTATACCTTTTGTACTAAAAGCTTCAAAACAACTTATAATTCAAATTAGAAAAAAAATACCATGAAAAAAGGAATTCACCCAGAGAACTACAGATTAGTTGCTTTCAAAGACATGTCAAACGAAGATGTGTTTATCACCAAATCAACTGCCGATACTAAAGAAACCATCATGCACGAAGGCGTAGAATACCCAGTAGTGAAAATGGAGATTTCTAGAACTTCTCACCCTTTTTATACTGGTAAATCTAAATTGATTGATACAGCAGGACGTATTGATAAATTTAAAACTAAATACGCTAAACACATCAAATAGTTTTTATAGTGTTCAAAATATACGAAGCCTCCCAACCGGGAGGCTTTTTATTTTTATTTGCGCGATAAATTGGTAACTTTGGCCCACTAAATAAAGAATCTGCTTTATGAATTACATACTCTTTGATGGCCCAGCCCGAAACGCACTATTGCCACTCACATTTACACGCCCCGTTGCCGATATCCGAGTGGGCATATTAACCATACGTGAAAAATGGGAAAAGTATTTGGGCACAACCACCACCACCTTAACCGAAGAGTATTTGTCTGAGAAATTCCCGATGGTCGAGATGGAACAAAATGTAATGATTAATGCATCGTATTTGCCTACACCCGAGTTGGTCGATTTGATTCAGGATTTAGGTCCCAATCAGGCGGTGTTTCAAGGTGAAAATGTAGTGGCTTTTTACACAGAAGAATCACAAGAAAAGGTAGATTTTGATGTCTATGAAATCACTGATTTTACAGGTAATTGCATTGAGATAGCACATCCCTGGGATATATTTCAAAAAAATGAGGCTGCCTTGCGCGCCGATTTTGATTTCCTTACCAAAGACCGCAACTCGCAACCCATTCCTAAAACTGTGAATGTGATTGCCCCCGAACAGATTTTTATTGAAGAAGGAGCGAAGCTCGAATTTGTGACCTTGAATGCTTCAACCGGTCCAATTTATATTGGCAAGGACACCGAAATTATGGAAGGATCGGTAATCCGAGGGCCATTTGCTTTGTGCGAGCATGCCGTGGTGAAATTGGCAACCAAAATTTATGGAGCTACTACGGTTGGTCCGCATTGCCGTGTGGGCGGAGAAGTGAATAATTCGGTGTTGTTTAGCTATTCTAATAAAGGACACGATGGATTTTTAGGTAATGCGGTTTTAGGAGAATGGTGCAACATTGGCGCCGATAGCAATAACTCTAATTTGAAAAACAACTACGAAGAAGTGAAATTGTGGAGTTACGAAAAAGAAGGTTTTGTGAAAACAGGACTTCAGTTTTGTGGCTTAATCATGGGTGATCACAGCAAATGTGCGATCAACACCATGTTCAATACCGGAACGGTGGTGGGCGTGAGTGCCAATATTTTTGGCAGTGGATTTCCTCGGAATTTTGTGCCCAGTTTTACCTGGGGTGGCGCACAAGGTTTCACTACCTATATTACTAAAAAAGCGTTTGAGACTGCGCGCATTGCGATGTCTCGTCGTTCGATAGAATTTGATGAGGTTGAAGCACGCATTTTAGAAACTGTGTTTGAACAAACGCAAAAGTGGCGTAAAGACTAATGCAGCTGCTGTTGTAGCCTTGCAAAGGGATAGCAGCGACATCCTGCGATTCAGCGCAGATACAGCGAATAGCCCGGCCCAACGGGATTCGCCCAACAAACCAAACCATGACTGACAGAAAAAAAGTAGCGTTTTATACACTGGGTTGTAAACTGAATTTTTCAGAGACTTCGACCATTGCCCGTTCGTTTCAAAACGAGGGTTTTGATCGGGTAGACTTTGAAGATGCCGCCGATATTTATGTGATTAATACCTGTTCGGTGACTGAAAATGCGGATAAGCAGTTTAAACAAGTAGTAAAAAAGGCCTTGCAAAAAAATCAGCATGCTTTTGTAGCGGCAGTGGGTTGTTATGCACAACTCAAGCCCGAAGAATTGGCTTCGGTTGACGGTGTAGATTTGGTCTTGGGCGCCACTGAAAAATTTAAAATTACCGATTACATCAACGATTTATCTAAAAATGACCACGGCGAAGTGCATTCGTGTGAAATTGTCGAGGCCGATTTTTATGTAGGTAGTTATTCTATAGGTGATCGTACGCGTGCTTTTTTGAAGGTGCAAGATGGCTGCGATTACAAATGTACCTACTGTACCATTCCCTTGGCACGAGGGATTTCCCGTAGTGATGCCTTAGCAAATGTGCTTCAGAATGCTGCAGAAATTTCGGCACAAGGCATCAAAGAAATAGTGCTTACCGGTGTAAATATTGGAGATTACGGCAAAGGCGAATTTGGCAATAAAAAACACGAACACACTTTTATAGATTTGGTGCAAGCCTTAGACGAGGTAGAGGGAATTGAACGCTTGCGTATTTCCTCGATTGAGCCCAATTTATTGCGCAATGAAACCATAGCTTTTGTAGCGCAAAGCAAAACCTTTGTGCCGCATTTTCACATTCCCTTGCAATCGGGGAGCGATGTAATTTTGAAAAAAATGAAACGCCGCTATTTAAGGGAAGTCTATATCGATCGTGTAGCAGCAATTCGCCAATACATGCCCGATGCCTGTATAGGCGTAGACGTGATCGTAGGTTTTCCGGGTGAAACAGATGAACTCTTTTTAGAAACCTATCATTTCTTAAATGAATTGCCGATTTCTTACCTACACGTGTTTACCTATTCGGAACGCGATAACACCGAAGCAGCCCAAATGGACGGCGTTGTTCCGGCTAATGTACGTGCTAAACGGAGTAAAATGCTTCGAGGACTATCGGTTAAAAAACGCCGTGCCTTTTATGAAAGTCAGCTAGGAACTACTCGAAATGTGTTGTTTGAAGGCGAAAATAAAGCGGGATATATGTATGGTTTCACCGAAAACTATGTAAAAATTAAAGCCCCTTGGAATCCCGAACTCATCAACACTTTACAAACGGTGCAACTGAGTCACATTGATGAAGATGGGGCTGTGCGGGTGTAGTTTTTGTTTTTGTTTCAGGTTTCAAGTTTCAGGTTTCAGGTTTCAGGTTGTACTAGTATACTAAGAACAAAATTCAATAAAGTTAATAGTATAGTAAATTTTTCTAAGAACGAACTTGAAACTTGAAACCTGAAACAAGGCGCAAGCCTTTTACCTGAAACTTGAAACCAAATTAATACCCCTCCAACGGAATTTCGATTTCGTATTTCTTTTTGCTTGGATTGGGTAATTTGGTATCGCGCAACCACGGATTGTGCAATTTTAAAATTTTGTAGTTGATTCCTTGGCTTTTGGCAAAGCGCGCCAAATTGCTGATAGAACTGTCAACTACCACTTTTTTGGAAGGCAAATTTTTGTACAATTCTTCACTGCTAATGTCAAACCCAAATTTGGTTGGATTTTGCATGATTTCTTTCAAGGCCAAAATGCGAAACACATAGCGTGCCGTTTCGTCGTTGAGTAATAAATCATAATAGTTGTTCACTTGTTGGTTTTCAATTTGTTTTCCAACACCGCTCATTCCGCCATTGTAGGCTGCTGCGGCCAAGGTCCAAGATCCAAATTTGGCTTTGGCTTGAATTAAATAATCACAGGCGGCTTCGGTCGATTTTTCCAAATGGTAACGTTCGTCTACCGCATCGGTAACTTCCATGCCTTTTTCACGCGCCGTCTGCGGCATGAATTGCCAAATTCCGCGTGCTCCTGCCGAGGATACAGCATGTACCAAACCACTTTCTATTACCGCCAAATATTTGAAATCGTCGGGCACTCCTTTGCGTTGCAAAATGGGTTCGATAATAGGAAATACGCGGTTGGCTCGTTTAATAATGAGTAATGTGGTGGCGTCCAGATTGGCATTTACCAATAATTCTCTATCGAGACGCTCGCGAACATCGGTGATGTTTAATGGCGTTTCTTCGCCGGCAAAATCAATTTTAGTAGGAAAAAATTGGGAAGTCCCTTCACGGGTAATTTTGTTTTTTTTGTCGATCGATGTAGCGAAAATCAAAAACAATGCACTTACAAACACAACAGCAATCCAAATGGGTGAGGGGAACTTATTCATAAAAAATAGAAAAATGTATTAAAGGGATAAACTTACAAAATCTCAATTTAGTATCCGTTCTGCTGAGTATTTTTTATAGTGAATTCATTTTTAGAATAGCAAGTGTAGTTCGACTGACGTTTCAAAAAGTAAGCTTGATTTTTAACGCAAGGTATGCTGTAAAACTCAATTAAAAAGTCGAAATTTGCCGCCTCAAAAGCTGTGCATCTGCTTGTTTTTCTTTTAAAAACTATAGTATTAATATGAACATACAAATCCGAAGAGCCATAGAAAGAGGAACCGCCGATCACGGTTGGTTGAAGGCTAATTTTTCCTTTTCGTTTGCCCATTATTTTAATCCCAACAACATTCAATTTGGTATGTTGCGGGTATTAAATGACGATACAATCGCACCGGGAATGGGGTTTGGAACCCATCCGCACGACAATATGGAGATCATCACGATTCCTTTGGCTGGTGGACTTCGGCACCAAGATAGTATGGGCAATGAAAAAGTGGTGAGTTACGGCGAAGTGCAAGTGATGAGTGCAGGCACCGGAATACAACATTCGGAGATGAATGCCAGTTCAACCGAAATAGCCAAAACCCTGCAAATTTGGGTTTTTCCAAACCAACAAAATGTAACGCCGCGTTACGATCAAAAAGCCTTTGATTTAGAAAGTCAAAAAAATACTTGGGTTACGGTTATATCGCCCAATTCACAACCAGCCGAAGGATCAATTTGGATTTACCAAGATTCTTTTTTTAGTATGGGGGTTTTTGAGGCAAATCAAGTGTTGAGCTACGAAACCAAAATCGCAGGTAATGGCTTGTATTTGTTTGTAATTGAAGGCGAAATACTACTCAACGACTTGAATCTAGGTAAAAGAGACGCCGCCGAAATAACCGACGCATCGGCTATTGAAATAACAACTACGGCATTTGCCACTTTATTATTAATCGAAGTGCCCATGCAACACAACTAATATGGATCACAAAACTTCAATAGCTATTAAGGACAATACCTTTGCTCGTCAATTTGAAACCACAATAGAGCAGGGGCTAATTACGGTAGAATATTCCTTTCAGGAACGTAAAATTTTCTTAACCAAGATTCAAATACCAGAAGGATTTACCGACGAAGAATTTATTTCGAATCTTCTTAAAAACATTATGGAAATCGCCTACGAGCGCAAGCTAAAAGTGGTGCCAATTTTTCCGAAAATTGCTTTGTTTTTTAGAAAAAACACCCAGTACAGAGATTTATTGCCGCCGGGGATTAAGATTTAGTTTCAGGTTTATTCCGCTGTGCTCCATCTGTTCGTCCCGAAACTTCGGGACTCGAGTTAAGTTTCAGGTTTCAGGTTTCAAGTTTTGCTTCTATACTAAGAACAAAAAAATCAGTGAATAGTATATCAAACTGGCACTAAGAAAGAACTTGAAACCTGAAACTTGAAACTAAATCTTCTTCATCTGCTCCTTCATCATCGTAATTTGTTCCTTCAGCATACCTTGTTTATCGAGCTTTTTGGCTTCGTTCAGCAAGTTGGTTGCTTCGAGTTTACGTCGACGCGTAAGGGCTACACCAGCCAGGTTGAGTTTGGCAACGGCCAAATCCATGTCCATGCTTAATCCCAGTTCGATGGCTTTTTTGAAGTACCGTTCGGCTTGAGTTAAATTGGTTTGCGAAAGCATGATGCCGTGCAAGTAGTTGTAATACCCTTGTTGTTTACGCACCAATGCTGATTCTGGATTTTTGATTTTAGCTAGCCACTTTTGTGCACCTACAAAATCTTGTTTACGCAGTTTCAAAAAGGCCAATAATATAAATTCGTTTTTAAAATATAAGAAAACGGGAAAAATACTCAAGATAAATAAGAAAATACCGTTTCCAGTGTTGCTTTCCGTTAGTTGCCAAACACCTGTAATTACAAGTAATACAGCAAGAATTAGTTTTAAAAATTTCGGGTACATAGTGTGCAATTTAGTGCCAACAAATATAGTAAAAGGAATTGAAAATATTTTTATTAAACCACTTGCTAGAAAAAAAAGACTTTGTATATTTGCACTCGGTTTTACAAGAAGCACTTTTAAAACTGTACATTCAGATAAACAATACCATTTTAAAGATACAAAGCAATGAGCAAAAGAACGTTTCAACCATCGAAAAGAAAAAGAAGAAATAAACACGGATTTATGGACAGAATGGCTTCTGCTAATGGTAGAAAAGTGCTTGCCCGTCGTAGAGCAAAAGGAAGACACAAATTGACTGTTTCTTCTGAACCAAGACATAAAAAATAATGATTAGCGATTAATCAGGATAAGCCGTTACTATTTTTAAGTAACGGCTTTTTTTATATCCTGTTCATAAATTTTAATAATTTTTTGAAGCCATTTCCCGCTGTCCGTTTCAATCTTTTTATTTTTAACCAAGAGCTGTAAAAATGAAAATTTGGAATAAAAATAAAAAGGATTTATCCCGATATTTTGGGACCATCGGGGCTATACAAAACACAACACACTAAAGAATACACTAATATGCCAAAAGACACTTCAATTAAATCGGTTTTAATTATAGGTTCTGGACCTATAGTAATTGGCCAAGCCTGTGAATTTGATTATGCCGGATCCCAAGCTGCTCGTTCCATTCGAGAAGAAGGAATCGAGGTGATTCTCATCAACTCCAATCCGGCTACCATCATGACCGATCCTTCGATGGCCGATCATGTGTATTTAAAACCACTTACCACCAAATCGATTATTGAAATCCTGAAAGCGCATCCGCAAATTGACGCGGTGTTGCCTACAATGGGTGGGCAAACCGCTTTGAATTTGTGTTTGGAAGCCGACGAAAAAGGAATTTGGGCCGATTTTAATGTACGCCTTATAGGTGTAGACATAAATGCCATCAACATTACAGAAGACCGTGAGCAGTTTAAGCAATTGCTTCAAAGAATTGACGTACCTACTGCTCCGGCAAAAACGGCTACATCTTTCTTAAAAGGAAAAGAAATTGCACAAGAATTTGGATTTCCACTCGTTATTCGTCCTTCGTTTACCTTGGGAGGAACTGGTGCTGCTTTTGTGCACAAAAAAGAAGATTTTGATGCCTTACTTACCCGAGGTTTAGAGGCTTCTCCGATACACGAAGTGTTAATTGACAAAGCTTTGTTGGGTTGGAAAGAATACGAATTGGAATTGTTGCGTGACAAAAACGATAACGTAGTTATTATTTGTTCCATCGAAAACATGGATCCTATGGGTATTCACACCGGTGATTCCATCACTGTGGCGCCGGCTATGACTTTATCGGACACTACGTTCCAAAAAATGCGGGACATGGCTATTTTAATGATGCGCAGCATTGGAAATTTTGCTGGCGGTTGCAATGTGCAATTTGCGGTTTCGCCCGATGAACGCGAAGATATTGTAGCCATCGAAATCAATCCCCGTGTATCGAGATCTTCTGCCTTGGCTTCTAAAGCAACGGGTTATCCGATTGCCAAAATCGCCTCCAAATTGGCTTTAGGTTATCATTTAAATGAATTACAAAATCAAATCACCAAATCGACCTCGGCTTTGTTTGAGCCTACTTTAGATTACGTAATTGTAAAAATACCCCGTTGGAATTTCGATAAATTTGAAGGATCAGATCGAACGTTAGGATTGCAAATGAAATCAGTAGGCGAGGTTATGGGCATTGGTCGATCATTTCAAGAAGCTTTGCACAAAGCCACCCAGTCACTCGAGATAAAACGCAATGGTTTGGGTGCCGATGGCAAAGGCTATAAAAATTACGAGCAAATTATTGAGAAACTCACCCATGCCAGTTGGGACCGTGTGTTTGTGATTTATGATGCCATACAAATGGGCATTCCCTTGTCGCGCATCCACGAGATTACTAAAATTGATATGTGGTTCTTGAAGCAATACGAGGAACTTTATTACCTAGAAAAAGAAATTTCGAAATACAAAATAGACACACTGCCCAAAGAACTGTTGTTGGAAGCCAAACAAAAAGGCTATGGAGATCGCCAAATTGCACACATGTTGGGTTGTTTAGAAAGTCAGGTCAATAAGTTGCGTGTCGAACAAAATATCAATCGAGTATATAAGTTGGTCGATACTTGTGCGGCTGAGTTTACTGCTAAAACCCCTTATTACTATTCTACTTTTGAGGCCGAAATAGAAACGGCCAATGGACAGCGCTATGTAGACAATGAAAGTGTGGTAACCGACAAGAAAAAAATTGTGGTATTGGGTTCAGGTCCTAACCGCATTGGGCAAGGAATAGAATTTGATTATTCCTGCGTGCATGGCGTGTTGGCAGCCAAAGAATGCGGCTACGAAACCATTATGATCAACTGTAATCCCGAAACTGTTTCTACCGATTTTGATACGGCAGATAAATTGTATTTTGAGCCCGTATTTTGGGAACACATTTACGACATCATTCGCCACGAAAAACCCGAAGGCGTAATTGTTCAATTGGGGGGACAAACTGCTTTAAAATTGGCTGAAAAGTTGGATCGTTATGGGATTAAAATTTTGGGAACTAGTTTTGATGCCCTCGATTTGGCCGAGGATCGTGGACGATTCTCTGATTTATTGACGCAATTGCAAATTCCATTCCCGCAATTTGGAGTTGCCGAAAATGCCGAACAAGCGTCACAATTGGCCGATGTGCTTGATTTTCCACTACTTGTAAGACCTTCTTATGTGTTGGGTGGTCAAGGCATGAAAATTGTGATCAACAAACAAGAATTGGAAGAGCATGTGATTGATTTGCTCAAAAATATACCAGGAAATAAACTGTTGCTCGACCATTATTTGGATGGTGCCATCGAAGCCGAAGCCGATGCCATTTGCGATGGTGAGAACGTATATATTATAGGCATCATGGAACACATTGAGCCTTGTGGCATTCACTCAGGCGACTCCAATGCCACCTTACCTCCCTTTAATTTGGGTGAATTTGTGATGCAACAAATCAAAGACCACACCAAAAAAATTGCGTTGGCCTTGCGCACGGTGGGCTTAATCAATATTCAATTTGCTATTAAAGATGATATTGTGTACATCATCGAAGCCAATCCGCGTGCGTCGAGAACAGTGCCGTTTATTGCCAAAGCCTATGGTGAACCGTATGTAAACTATGCCACCAAAGTGATGCTAGGCGATAAAAAAGTAACCGATTTTACGTTCAATCCCCAACTCAAAGGCTACGCAATTAAGCAGCCTGTGTTTTCATTTAGCAAATTCCCGAATGTCAACAAAGCACTAGGTCCTGAAATGAAATCAACTGGAGAAAGCATTTTATTTATTGATGACTTGAAAGACGATCAGTTTTATGATCTATATAGTCGCCGCAAAATGTATTTGAGTAAATAAAATAAAAAACCCAATTGATGAAATTGGGATTTTTTTTGAGGAATAGTAAATAGACAGGAATCCCATTGAAATTTCACAAACATTTCAATGCTACTTATTAAATGTTGGTCTTCTATTTTATGAGCCAAGTTCTGTATATTTGAGCCTTACTTTTTTTTATGAAATCAATTTTTAGGTTTATTATTAGCGCATTAATTTTTAGCAGTACCACTCAAATTGTACAGGCGCAAATCCTCACCGAAAGCAATTTACCTATTGTTGTTATATCTACCGATATTAATACCCAAACCAACCAGCCATTGGAGATTTTAGATGATCCTCGTATTTTGGCAACTATGCAAATTATTTCACGTCCAGATGGCAGCCGTAATTATATTACCGATGTGTCTACCACTGAATTTCTTAATTACAATGGTAGAATTTCTATAGAAATTCGTGGATCATCCTCGCAAGCCACTGACAAGAAAGGCTATGGATTTACCACCTTATTAGCTGACAATGTGAGTAATAACAACATAAGTTTATTAGGAATGCCCAAAGAAAATGACTGGATTTTGAATGGATTGGCTTTTGATCCTTCCTTGATTCGGGATTATTTGTCTTATAATTTGTCGTCGCAAATGGGTAATTATGCACCTCGCACTCAATATTGTGAAGTTGTAATTAATGGCGATTACCGCGGATTATATGTGTTACAAGAAAAAATTAAGGTGGATGGCAATCGGGTGAATATTTCAGATCTTTTACCTACTTCTACCACTGCACCTAATTTAACGGGAGGATACATTGTGAAATCCGATAAAACTACAGGAGGCGATCCAGTGGCGTGGCAAATGATATCTAATGCAGGTGGGGTTGATTTTATTTACGATACACCAGAGCCCGATGTAATTGTAAATTCCCAAAAAAACTACATCAAAAATCAATTTTTAAATCTAGGTGTCCAAGCTGCTTTTAACAATACAAGCATTTCCAATGGATTTCCATCTATTATTGATATTCCTTCATTTGTTGATTTCATGATTAGTAATGAGTTGGCCTCGAATGCCGATGGATATCAGTTTAGCACTTATTTTCATAAAGATAAAGGCGGTAAATTACGAGCAGGTCCGGTTTGGGATTTTAATCTTACTTATGGTAATGATTTATTTCAGTGGGGGTTTGATCGAAGTAAATATGATGTGTGGCAGTTTTCAGATGGGGGTAATGAAGGAGCAAAGTTTTGGACCGATCTATTCAACAACCCAATCTTTCGTTGTTATTTTACCAAACGCTGGAATGAGCTTATTCAACCTGGCCAACCCCTTAAGCACAATAATTTAGTTAACTACATTGATGCTATTGTGTCCCAAATTAGTGAAGCGACTGTACGTGAAAATATCCGTTGGGGTACTATACCCGATCACGCATTGGAAATTGAAAACATGAAGTTGTTTTTGTACAATCGTATCAATTGGATTAATGAACAGTTGGGGTCATATACTGCATGTGCCAATGTTGCTGTTCCCAATTTAGTTATTAGCCGCATTCACTACAATCCCGATGTGTCGGCAACTTTTCCTATTTCTGACGACCAAGAATTTATCGAAATTACAAATGCCAGTAACCAAACCGTTTCCGTAACGGGAATTTACTTTAAAGAACTTGGATTCTCCTACCAATTTCCCAGTGGGACTTTGGGGCCCAATCAGCGTATTTATTTGGCCAGTAATCCCACGGTATTTCAAAGTAAATATGGTTTGACTGCCTACGGTCAATTTTATAGAAACTTATCCAACAGTTCAGAAAAATTAATTTTAGCAGACGCATTTGGAAATACCATAGACGAAGTAACTTACGACGATGCTACTCCTTGGCCAGATGCCGATGGAAATGGGGCTTATTTGCAACTTATTTCAACCAGTTTAGACAACAATCTAGCTTCCAGTTGGGTGAACAATAGTAGTGGAAATTTACCCACTACCTTATTTAACTATAGTCAATCCCTACATATTTCTCCCAATCCGGTTCAGTCAAAAATGGAATTGAGCAGTCTTTATTCGATTGGAACGGTGCGAATTTTTTCTAGTTTAGGCCAAGAATTACTTGTACTTACTACATCGGCAAACAAGTTGGAAGTTGATGTAAGTACACTAACTAGTGGAGTGTATATCATACAATCTCAATACGATACTGGAAATTCATTTGTTAAATTCATTAAACAATAAAAAAAGGACTGTTGCAAAACAGTCCTTTTTTTATTTAAGGGAATAGCGATTAGTTTTTGATAAACTTCTCCGTATAGTGGTTTCCTTGTTTGTCTGTAAATTGAATAAAGTAGGTGCCATTTGATAATGCACTAACTGAAATCATCTGGTTAACTAGTTCACCGTTTGCGATGTTTCTACCGCTTAAATCAACAATCTGATAAGCACTTAACTCAATCCCTGTTTTAGCACTTACATATACCATCTCTTTAGCAGGATTCGGAGCCAAACGCAAGATTGATGCAGTTGGGTTGTTTGTGCTTAAAGGGAAAGCTCCTTCTTGAACGGTTAACGATTGGTTACTCGATACGTTCAATATTTCGTCAACCACACCCGAAGGCCATCGCACAATTACTTTGTCAATTCCGCTGGCAGTTCCAATTCCAAAATGAGCGTTCATGGTACTCATGTGGCTAAACCCTTGTCCGCTTCTTATTTCACGGATTTGTTTTCCCCAAGAACCATAAATTTCTACACGAGCAGCAATTCCATGTATATTACTTTGTACCCCTTGCAGTTGTACTTTCAACCATTTGTTTGGGTTTCCACTGTTGAAGTATATTTTTGAGCCCATTTGAACATCTAAAAACCCATCGTTGTTCAAATCTCCAATTGCTCCTTCACTAAATGGTAAATCGTAACCAGTAAAGGTCATGTCTCCATTGTTCATGTACAATTCTTTTGCGTTTTGCCATAAAAAATCTACAAAACCATCGTTGTTAAAATCAGCGGCTTGTAATTCCCACGATCCCACCTGGGGATCAATTCCAGTTGAATTATAGATGTCGGTAAAAGTTCCGTCGCCGTTATTTCGGTACATGCGGTTTTGATCAGAAATATTAGAAAGTAAAAAGTCGATATCGCCATCGTTATCAAAATCTTCAGCTGCAGTCGACCACGATTGTGCGCCATCATTTACACCGGCTAAAGGTGCTACATCGGTATAGGTTCCAGTTCCGTCATTTTGGTACAAAAGATTAATTCTTCTTGCATCTCCAACTGGGGCTCCACCACGACATTTGGCTTCATACATATCTACATCACCATCATTATCGTAGTCAGTCCAAATTGTGGCATAATTTCCTCCTTCGTTACTTGTAGGGAATAAAGAGTAATCAAAAACCAAATTTCCATTTCCATCATTTCGGTATGGATGATTTTGATTCACATCATGACATGCCCATAAGTCCAAATGACCATCATTATTCATGTCAACAAAATTGGTGCGTTGGGTAAAGATATTTTGTGGATAGTAAACAACACTATAGGTTGTCCCGTCGTCACTAGCTTTTAAAATCGTTACTCGGCTACCGTTTCCAAGAACGATGTCGCTGTATCCGTTACGATCATAATCAGCAGCAGCAATACTCCAATCGGCAATGCTTACAGGGCCACTTAGTGGAATAACTGCCGTGTCGAATGTGCCATCGGTTTTTTGTGTAAACACACGTACGGTTGTTGATGATACAGTTACCACGTCATCTAAGAAGTCGTGGTTCATGTCGGCTACACAACAAATGTTTGATGTTCCACCAAATGTAAATGGTGTGAACGTAATTCCTTGGGCCAATAATAGAGTTGAGCTACCAAGTAAAGAGCAAATAATGTACAGTTTTTTCATAATGAGTAATTGGTTATGGTTGGGTGTTATGGACAAGTTGTATTCATGCTGTTGATCCAATCTTTTACGAGTTGAACTCCTTCGTCATGAATGAGTGTTCGGCCTATTATAGGCATCATCTCAGAGCCTTCGGTTGTGTTTATTCGGTATATGAGTTCAGAATGATCGGCATCCCCGGCGTGAATAACGTAAGGGTTATCGGGTACTTGAAAGAGTGGAGGCAAACAAACACCTAATGTGTAGGCATCGGTGTTGCTGAAATTAAATCGTTGGGGAACATAATCACAATGACCACCTACTCGATGACAATGGGCACAATTGATATCCAAATACGATCGAGCGCGTAATCCAATTGGTTTACTTGTGTCTTTCCAATCAACAGTGGAGTAAATGGAGCTTACGGCAGGTAAAGTATTGTTAATGTATCCCATTATTTTCCACTGAGTAAGCTGGTTACGTGTAAATCTACCATAGGTGTAATTGGTATTTAAATTTTGTGGCTTTGGCCCAATGGGTGTTTTTTTCTCACCGTTTGCACTCTGATTGATGTTTATTTTATGGCAAGTAATGCATTCGGTTTGCGACGGTATTTTGTAGGTGGTACTTTTGGTAACTCCGTTTTCAGACCAAGAAATAGGAACAAAAACACCATTTCCATCTACATCTAAAAATGCTTCTGTTTGCTCTTCGTTCCAAATGTAATCATACAAATGCCAGCCATCATTTTTGTTAATCAATAAACGCGTTTCAATAATTTTTGTGTTATTTGAAGGCAACACATTGTCGTAGTAAAACGTTTTAATCAGTACTGCGCCAACTGGAAATTCGAACACATTATCGTCGCCATTGTAGCTGGCTTTTGTGTTTTTGGGCATCCAAACAAACCGTTTCTTGTGGGCATAGTCTGAGAAAAGAGAGCTTGCGGGTTCATAAGGCAGTACTTTGTAGGCTGGAGATTGATTTCGTAATGGTCCAACAAAAAAATGATAGTCCGATAGTTTAGGTAAAGGCACTTGACTGAAATCAAACTGAACGGGAGCCGAAACTGTGCCACCATTTTTTGATCCTTCAATATCTTGATAGTCTGATTCTTCTTGGCTACAGGCGTAAACCAAAAACACCATTGAAACTAGCAAAGCAATTTTTCGTAACATATTAAAAACTAAGTTGTCAAAAATAATAAAAAAACGATGTGATAGACTAAAACAGGAAAGAAATGTACATTATTCTTCCGGAGTTTGGTCGGAGTCTTTTAGCAGTTGTTCGGGCAATGATTTTTTGGCTTTTGCGCCCATTTTTTTTAATTTTTCTACACTGGTAATCAGGTTTCCTTTGCCTTCTTTTAGTTTATTCATGGCCCCATCATACTCGGATTTACTTTCGTCAATTTTTTTACCAATGCGAATTAAATCGTTTACAAATCCTTCAAATTTGTCATACAATGCTCCTGCTTGACGGGCTATCTCAAAGGCGTTTTCTTGTTGTTTTTGATTGGTCCACATGCTGTCAATGGTGCGAAGTGTAGCCAATAGCGTAGATGGTGTTACAATTACAATATTCTTTTCAAAAGCCTTGTTATACAAAGTGGTGTCTTCTTGTAAAGCAGACGCAAATGCTGGTTCTATGGGAACAAACAACAAAACAAAATCGGGGCTTTCTATTTGGTATAAATCGTGGTAATTTTTATCGCCCAACTGCTCCACGTGGCGGCGAATGGAATTGACGTGATCTTTTAAATAATTTGCTTTCAGAATAGCATCTTCTTCGTTGGTGTATTTTTCATATGCTGTGAGCGAAACCTTTGAATCGACAATCATCTTTTTGCCATCGGGCAATTGGATAACCACATCGGGAAATACACGATTGCCATTTGGATCGGTATGTGCTTGTTGAACGAAATATTCGCGGTCTTTTTCTAAACCCGATTTTTCGAGTACGCGCTCCAAAACCAATTCTCCCCAATTTCCTTGCATTTTACTGTCGCCTTTTAGCGCTTTGGTCAAGTTGACAGTTTCTTGACTCATTTTTTCATTTAAGCTAGTGAGGTTAATGATTTCTTGGCGTAAACTCACATTGTTGAGCAAACTTTCTTTGTGGGAATCTTCTACTTTTTTTTCAAAATGCAAAATTTTCTCTTGCAAGGGATTGAGCAATTGATCTAAATTAACTTTGTTTTGTGTGGTAAATTTGGTTGATTTTTCATCAAATATTCGATTCGCTAAATTTTCAAATTCTTTGGTGAATTTGGCTTGTAAATCGGCAATTTCTTGCTTTTGTTCTTGTTGACGTATTTGTAAATGATCGAAATCACTTTCTTTGCGAGACAAGGCCATAGCTAGACGTTCTCTCTCTGATCGTATGGTCTCTTTTTCAGTTTGTAAACGTTGCAATTGATCTTTTGATTCTGCTTGAACTGACTGCAATAATTTAACTTGTGATTCGAGTGAAATTTTATCTGAAATTCCCCGGGAAGCATACAGCATTTTCCCAAAATAAAAACCCAAAAAAAGGGCAACAATAAAAACGACAATAAGACTGGCTGTACTAATCATGGTGGTATGGTTTTGATGAGTGGTAAATGTAGCCAAATTGAACTGTTCTTTTAGCTCCGTTTTTCACTAGTTTTCAACATTTTATTGTATTAATTTACCTCCAAACAAGGCAAATAGTGTAGTTTTGCCATCCTAATTTAGTTGGATGCACCGTCATTTTATTCTTCACAAACCCTACGGTTATTTGAGTCAATTCGTTTATCAGCTCAAACGGCATAAAAAACTTTTGGGTGAATTGTATCATTTTCCTTCCGGGACAATGGCAATTGGTCGATTGGACGAGGACTCTGAAGGATTGTTGTTGCTTACCACTGATGGCAAAGTGAGTGACTGGGTGTGTAGCAGCAAGGTGGAGAAGCAATACTATGCACAAGTTGATGGTATTATTACTCCCGAAGCGGTTTTGCAATTGGCAGCTGGAGTTGAGATTGGATTCGAAGGAAAGAAATACCATACCAAGCCATGTAAAGTCTATATTCCTGAAACAGTTCCTGAATTTGGAATGCGGGCCAAAAAAATAAGAGACGATCGACATGGCCCTACATCATGGGTTTCGATTACGCTCACTGAAGGCAAATTTCGCCAAGTACGCAAAATGACCTCGGCTGTTGGATTTCCTACTCTGCGCTTGGTTCGGGTGCGCATAGGATCTATCTATTTGGACCAATTGGCTTCCTCTCAAGTAATAGAAGTAAATGAATTTAATCTGTAAAAATTGAAGTTATGCTAAATATAGTTTTGGTTGAACCTGAAATTCCAAATAATACCGGAAACATTGGCCGTTTGTGTGTGGGTACTGAAAGTCGTTTGCATCTAATTCACCCTTTTGGATTTGAAATTACCGATAAAAACCTGAAACGATCTGGTTTGGATTATTGGGTGCATTTGGATTGGGTTCAATATGCTAATGTAGCCGAATGGGTTGCCCAAATTCCTGACATTTCACGCGTTTTTTTGTTTAGTTCGCATGCTACAACATCCTATTTGGATGCCCAGTTTCAAGATGGGGATTGGTTGGTTTTTGGCAAAGAAAGTGTGGGCTTAAGCGCTGATGTTTTGGCTCAATTTGAGCAGCACCTCAAAATTCCCATTTCGCCTTTGGTGCGCAGTTTTAATGTGGCCAATGCCTGTGCATTTGTGCTCGGCGAAGCCAAACGACAACTGCATCTTAAAACACCAAATTAAATGTTTTCGTGTTTGAATCAAATTGAATGGATTCATCCCGAAATACCTGTCCAATTGTCCCGTTTTGAATTAAATCTTCTGGTCGGCCTTGCACCACTTTTTGGGAGGTCATTACGAGTATTTGATCGCACAACGTCAATGCAAGTTCTATGTCATGTGTAGAAAACAAGATGCATTTTTGTTGTGTATCACATAAAATTTTAAGCAGTTTCAACAGTTTTAATTTGTGCACCAAATCCAAATGTGTAGTGGGTTCATCCAATATAATCAGTGGAGTATCTTGAGCTAATGATCGGGCTATCAGTGTTTTTTGCAATTGCCCATCGCTTAGAGTAAAGTGCTTTTGGTGTTGAATAGCTGTTAATCCTGTTGCAGTTATTGCATCCTGAATTGCTTGTTTATCCAGGGCGGAAAGTTGACCAATCCAATTGGTGTAGGGTTGCCTTCCCAAAGCCACCAATTCCCATACGCTGAGGTTGCTGGGAGGTAATTTTTCAGTCAAGACAACGCTCAGTTGTTGTGCCAGTGATTTTCTATTATAGGCTTGAATATCTTTGTTTTGAATTGAAAATGTGCCGCTCACCGGTTTTTGTAAGCCACATAAGGTGCGCAAAAAGGTAGATTTCCCTACACCATTTTCACCTATTAATGCAATCAGTTCGCCTTTTTGTAAAGTTATATTTCCGGTATTAGCCAGGCAATTGTATTGGTTTTTTTCGCTGTATCCAATGGTCAAATTAGGGGTATGTAAGCAACTATTTTCCATTAGAAACGTTGTTTTTTAACAAGTAACCAGATTACTATTGGCGCACCAATTAGCGAAGTAATGGCATTAATTGGTAAATAAAAGGAGGTGCCTGGTAATTGAGTAAGAATGTCGCACAGCAGCAATAGAGCTGATCCGATTAAAAGTGTAGCAATAAAAATAATCTTGTGTTGACTGGTTTGAAAAAGCAGCTTGGCCAAATGCGGCACGGCCAAACCAATGAAGGCGATTGGCCCTACAAATGCAGTAATACTTCCGGCCAAAATGGCTGTAGCAATTATTAATAGGTATTTGGTTTGCGTAAATTGAATACCTACCGTTTTGGCGTAATTTTCACCCAATAACAAAGCGTCTAATGCCTTGATTGTGTATATACTGATCAGTATTCCTATGGCCACACAGCTCCCTACAAGAAGAATGTTATTCCACGTTAAATTTCCTAAACTTCCCAAGGACCAAAAGGTAAATTTTTGAAGTGCCTCAGCCGAACTAAAATATGACAAAACGGCTACAATTGCGCTACTAAAACTCCCAAACATAAGACCAACTACTAGCAGCGCCATGGTGTCTTTAATTTTATGCGCCACAGCCAATATCGCTAGTAGCACCGCAAAACTCCCAATACAAGAGGCCAAAATTAAGCTGTAGGGCGATTGCGCCAAAGCAGCAAATTCTATAGGTAATACGCCAGCACCCATTACCACAAGGGCTACACCAAGACTCGATCCAGAACTCAGTCCCAGTACATATGGTCCAGCCAAGGGATTTCGGAATAACGTTTGCATCAACAAGCCACTGACCGACAAGCCCATGCCAACAAAAATTGCAGTAATGGCTTTGGGTAATCGGTAGGCCAAAATAATGTAGTCCCAGGTGCTGTTATTCGATCCACCACTCAAGGCGTTTAGCACTGCTGTAAACGGAATTTGTACAGAACCAAAGGAGATATTTGCAATAAACAAGACCACTACCGCTACACTCAGTAGCAGAAAATAACGCTTGATTTTAGTTTTTTGGTGCATTAATGTAAGGGCTCAAAAAAATACAATTTGTGATTCGGCAACAACCTAGGATGTAGTATTTTTACTAAATCTTGTAATACCAAGTCTGGACGATTGGGCGCCAATTCATAGTATATGATGCCTCCAGTTTTTCCTTTTTTGCTGCTAAAAGTAACTATTTTTTTGTGCTGAAATGCTGAAAATTTGGTGTAATGTATGTTGCTTGTTGCCATTTCTTGATAGCTGCTAAATTGGGCTGGTCCTATCCAAAATGAGGCAGTCGCCGCTTTTTCATATACCGATTCAAATGGCAAGGATAAACTTCCGCTTCCTTTTGAATCTTTCCATAAATAATTGCCTCCCGCAGTGGCAATAAATTGAGCAGCCCAACTATTTCCCTCTGGCAAGTACCAACTGTCTTGATACATGGCACCGGCCAATACGGTAGGCTTATGGGCTACATTTTTTACCAATTTTGCCGTGTGTAAATACGACCGTTCGATTTGATTAAAAATTTGTTCGGCTTGGGCTTCTTTGCAAAATAATACGCCAAATAATTTAATCCATTCCGCTTTACCCAAAGGAGATTGTTCGTTCCAATCGCCATTTAATACTACAGCTAAGCCTGATTTTTCTAAAAAATCCAAACCTGTATTTTGGTTGTCAATGCCATAGCCAATAATTACATCTGGGCGAATGTTGAGTACTACTTCGGTGTTTAGATTATGGTTGTTGCCTAACTCGGTTACCTTGCCTTGCCCAATTCGCGTGCGAATTTTCTCTGATGAAATGTAATCTAAATGGGGAAATCCAACCAATGCATTGCTTTCGTTTAACATATCCAATGAAGGCAAATGCGTAGTTGAAGTAGCTACTATTTTTTTTACTGGCACAATAATGGTGGGAAACATTCGCAAGCTATCGGGAACAACTGCCTGACGCTTGGCCATAACATAGGTGTAGGTTTTGGTTGAATTGGGCCACGGATTTTTTATAGAAACAAGCGTATAGTTTTTTTGCTTTTGAATTGATAATCCAGTGGCGTAACGCACAATTGATGTACCAGCTGTCGATGGTTTGGTTGATGGAGTCTGTTGGCAATTTACCAAAAGTAAAAGAAAACCGACCAGGGTTATAAATAGTAAAATTCGTTTCATCTTGATTCAAATTGCGGACAAAGGTAGCACGATTTGGTATTTACATTTCAAATATTTTTTTTAGCGCAACACAATCGAGTATATTTGCAGCCAATATTAGGTTGCTTTTTATATTTTATAAAGCATTAAAAGGGAATTGGGTGATTGTATGGTGTCTACAGGGTTGATTTTTCAAAAATCAAAAATCCTAAATCAACTATCAAAAATCCCAAGCTGTTCCCGCAACTGTAAGCTAATCAGCTTGTTATTATCTACAATGCCATTGTTCGCTTCTGCGAATGAGAAGGTTGATAACAAGACGCAAGCCAGGAGACCTGCCTCTTATTGATGAGTAACAAACTTTCGGGAAAAAAAGTTTGAGTATGGGTAAATTCTGTGCTTTTCTCCCTTTTATCGCATGAATTAGTAATTGAATTCAATGAAAAAATTAATTGTAGTCTTGTGTCTATACACAGGAGCTATTCCCTTGTTGCAAGCGCAAATTCAAGATAGTTTGCAGTCCACAAAACTTAGAGAAGTAGTCGTTTCAGACACCAAATTTGCCTTAAATAGTCAAAAATCAGGTAAGATAATTGAGATTATTACCGCACAAGATTTGGCTAAAAAGCAAGGTCAAACGTTGGCCAATCTATTGAGTCAATTGGCTGGAGTTGAAATCAATGGCAACCAATCCTTTGCGGGTAAAAATTTGGGATTTTATATCCGGGGTGGTCGCAATAGACAAACTGCCATTTACATTGATGGAATTCCCGTTACGGATGCTTCAGGCATTAATTTAGAATACGATTTGCGTTTGCTTTCTATTGATCAAATCGAAAAAATAGAGGTAATGAAAGGCGCTTCCAGTACCTTGTACGGCACTGGAGCAGCTACTGGAGTGATTTCGATTACCTTAAAAAAATCTTCCCTTAAGCGCTTGTCTGGAAATGCCAATTCCTCTATTGGCACCCAAAATACGGCTCAAAACGCCACGTTGGCAGGGCAAGAATTTAATCAAGGGGTTTCGGTAAACGGGACGATTAACAAAGTAAGTTACTTAACAGCACTGAGCAATTCTGAAACCAGAGGGATGAGTGAGGCAGCGGGTACTCAAACCGAAGCCGATGTGTTTTCGAGATGGAATATTAGACAAAAGGTAGGTTTTAACGCATCTGAACGCCTACGGTTTTCACTCTTTGGTAATTATGACCGCATCAAAAGTAGTTTTGACAATTCGTTTGACGGGATTATTGCCAATGCCGACGACCTAAATAATACCAGTTTTTCTGAGCAATACCGCATTAGTTTGGAGTCAATGTATACCAATTCATTTGGGGAATTTGCACTTAATGCGGGAGTTAGTTCAATTGAAAGAACCATCTTAAGAACCAATACCATGTCTACTACAGATGAAGAAATATATTTAGGTAGATCTGCCTCGTTTGATTTGTTTGCTAAGCATAAAATATCCAATCAATTGTTTGTTGTGTCAGGTGTTCAATACCAGTTTTTAGATATGGGGCAAAAAGATCCTTACACCGATGTACAGCCTGAAGATTCTAAATTTGTTATAGTCGATCCTTATGCTACTGTAGTTTATAATGCTGATTTTGGGTTAAATATCAATGCCGGAACCCGATTAAATACGCACAGTGCTTATGGCAATCAAGCTGTTTTTAATGTGAATCCTAGTTATGTGTTTACTACATTTCCGCTCAAACTATTGGCTTCGCATAGTACCGCATATATAACGCCAAGCTTGTATCAATTGTACGGACCCTATGGAAATTTGAAGCTTACCCCCGAACGATACGCTACTACTGAATTTGGATTTGAAACGCGTTTAACAGAACCAAAAATTACCTTTAAATCCATCTTTTTTTACCGTGAAGAAAACAATGCAATTGACTTTTACTACAATCCTGACACCTTTGAGTCATTTTATATCAATCGGCAAGGAACCTATTACGCTCAGGGGTTTGAGGCAAGTTCGCGTTATCTAATTTCTTCCCGATGGAATACAAGTGTAAATTACACCTTTACACAGGTGCCCGAAGAACTCAACCGCTTAATCCCCAAACACAAAGTAAATTGGGATGTGTTTTACGAGTACAAAAAAGGAAGTATAGGGTTGACATATCAGTTCGTAAACCAAAGAGCAGACGCCTATTTTGACGCCACTACCTTTGAAACTGTTCAGGTTATGCTCCCTTCATACCGACTTTTGAATGCCACGACTACTTGGGAAATTACACCCAAACGTTTTTATGTTTTTGGTTCAATTACCAATGTGCTAAATGAGGATTTTCAAGAGGTAATTGGCTATAATGCTAGAGGAAGAAACTTCAAAGTAGGAATCAATGTTTTATTTTAATCTATTTTTTGCACCTGCACCAATTTATTAAAATGCTGTTAAGGCCTGTTAACTTCACAAATATGCCTTATTTTCGCTTGACCATTAATGTATTTTGTTTTAGTAAATAGAACGTAGGTAGTTATGAAAAAAATTGGAATAGTATTGGTAGCAATGAGCGTAAGTTTATGTGGATTTGCTCAAAAGAAATTGGCAGACTTTGAGGGAATGGATCAGGTAAAATCGGTTGTAGTCAATCAAAAAATGTTTGAATTGATGGCCAAAGTCAAAATGGACGACTCTGATAAAGAAGCGGCTCGTTACTTGGCTATGATTACTAAATTATCTCAGCTTACGTTTTATTCCACTCCGGATAAACACACCGCCTCAGAAATGAAGTCAGTGGTAAATCAACTTGTTGTAGCGGAAAAAATGACCGAAAAGAGTCGGATTTCTGACAATGGAAAACAAATTTTCTTCTATACCAAGCCAGGAGAAAATGAAATGCTACTTAGCGAAATTTTGTTGTTTGTTGATGGTTCTACTGCTGAAGAAACCATCTTGTTTTCCCTTCGCGGAACAATTGACATCAATGAAATTGCTTTTTTGAGTGAACGCTTAAAATTGACCGGAAAAGAGTCGATTCAAAAAGCGGTTAAGGGTATCAAAAAATAAGCTTAGTTTTTAAAGTACTTCATTGGTACCCAAAGCATTCCAAAACATTCACCGTGTTCTTTTCCCACGTGCTTGTGGTGCATTTTGTGGGCTCTTCGTACAGCCTTAGCGTATTTTCCATTCGCGTTTCGGAATAGTTTGAATCGCTGGTGAATGAAAATATCGTGTACTAAAAAATAGGTCCATCCGTAGGCAAAAATTCCCAAACCAATGGCCAAACCAACAGCCAATATGTTTTGTTGCCATAACACAAAAAATCCCATACTCACCACCGCATAAAAAATAAAAAAGGCATCGTTACGCTCAAACCACGAATCGTGATCTTTTTTGTGGTGATCGGCATGCAATACCCATAAAAAACCATGCATGATGTACTTGTGGCTAAACCAAGCCATGAATTCCATTCCGCAAAAAGTGGCGATAAAAACGAAAATATAAAGTAACATAGATTATATGATGTTTAATTTGTAGGTAAAATAACAACGCGCAAACAAGCCAATTTTTTGGTAATCCGATACACGAATACGGGTGTTTTTAATTTCGGCAGACGGTGTTTTGCTTAGTTTATGGAGTAATTTTTTGTAATAAATAAAGGCAGTATAGACACCAAATTTTGCTTCAAATGGCAATTGAACAATGCCTTCATAGCCTGCAGCAAAATCGGCTTCAATTTCTTGGATAATTTTTGCTTTGGCTTGTTCATCAAGTCGATTTAAATCGGTATTGGGGAAATAGGTTCTACTAAGTACCTCGTGGTCATCTTTTAAATCGCGCAAGAAATTTACTTTTTGAAAGGCCGATCCCAAACGCATGGCACTGGCTTTTAATTGATCATATGCGGCTACGTCTCCTTTTACAAACACTTTTAAACACATTAAACCAACTACATCGGCTGATCCGTAAATGTATTCTTGGTATTCTTGTTCGGTTTCATATACTGATTTGGACAAGTCCAACTTCATGCTTTTCATGAATGCATCAATCAAATCTTGCGGAATATTGTAGGTATGTACGGTGTGCTGAAACGCATTTAAGATGGGATTTAAACTAATTCGATGAGTTAATGCATTGGCCAAATCGGTTTCAAATAAATCAAATAAAACGGATTTGGGGTAGTTATGAAAACTGTCCACAATTTCATCGGCAAAGCGAACAAATCCATAGATATTGTATATATCTTGTCGAATGCTGGGTGCCAACATTTTTACCGCAGTGGAAAATGAGGTACTATACGTTTGGGTAACTCTTTTGCTACATTCAAATGAGAGGGAATCAAAAATGGATTTCATAGGACGAAAAGGCAACAATTAATTCAACAAATTTTTTCAATCAATTCTGCAACTAATTTACCAGAAATTAGGGCAGGAGGCACTCCAGGGCCAGGCACTGTTAATTGACCTGTGAAATATAAATGTTGTACTTTTTTGCTTTTGAGTTTAGGCCTTAAAAAGGCTGTTTGTAACAACGTGTTGGCTAAACCATAGGCATTTCCTTTATAGGAATTGTAATCATTTATAAAATCATTTACGCAAAATGAGTTTTTAAAGATAATGTTATTTTTCAATTCCTGACCCGTAAGTAATTCTAATCGCGTAATTATTTTTTCAAAATACGTTTCACGAATAGCTTCAGTGTCTTCAATTCCGGGTGCTAAAGGAATTAAAAATATAGCAGCTTCTTTTCCTTCTGGAGCCGAATTAGCATCTGTTTTTGAGGGGAAACTCGCATAAAAAAGTGGATTTTCAGGCCATTTTGGATCGTCATAAATGCTGTGTGCATGTGCGTCAAAATCTACATCAAAAAACAAGGAATGATGCTCTACATTGATTACTTTTTTATCAATACCCACATAGAATAATAAGGAGGAAGGCGCAAAGGTTTGATTAGACCAAAACTTTTCACTGTAGGCTCGGTGTTGTTCATCTAATAAGCTCTCCGAATGATGGTAGTCGGCTCCGCTTAAAACTACATCGGCCAAAATGGGTTGACCATTCACAATAAGCCCAGTAGCTGTTTTATTTGTAACTACTATTTTTGACACATTTGAATTGGTTTCGATAGTTACGCCCAATGATTTAGCTAGCGATTCTATAGCCAAAATCACGCTGTACATGCCGTTTTTGGGATGCCATGTGCCGAGTCCAAAATCGGCGTAATTCATAAAGCTGTAAAAGGAAGGAGTGTCTGATGGTTTAGCTCCCAAAAAAAGCACGGGAAATTCTAATATTTGAATTAACTTGGTATTTTTAAACTGTTTGCGTACATCTCTGCGAATGTTGCTGAAAAATTGACCTACTTTTTTTGCTGTCTCAAGCGTAACCAACTCCATTGGAGAAACACCGGGATTGTACACCAAGTCTTTTATGGCAATGTCGTAATTTGATTTGGCCTCGGCCATGAACTTTTGCAATTTTGCACCAGCTCCTTTTTCAATCGATTCAAAGGTTACGCAGATTTCATCTAGGTTGTCGGCAATGGTTACAAAATCGTGCACGCCAAAATATACTTGGTACGCAGGCCCCAGTTTTTCTAAACTGTAATAATCACTTGGTTTTTTTCCGAAGTCGGCAAAGAAACGTTCAAAAACATCGGGCATCCAGTACCAGGTTGGGCCAATATCAAATGTAAATCCATCGCGTTTGAGTTGTCTAGCTCTTCCGCCTATTGTTTGGTTTTTTTCGTAAATCGTTACTTTATGCCCGGCTTGTGCAAGGTAGCAGGAGGCCGCTAAGGCAGAAAATCCAGATCCAATTATGGCTATTTTTTTTCCCATGTTTACAATTCGTTTACCATATCAAAAATAGACTCGAATTTCTTGATGGAATTGGAGTACAAACCCGGATCTATGTGTTCGGTCATTCTACCCATGCACCACAATTCAGTTGTGTCATCGAGCAATTCGGTTTTGATGTCTTCGATGTATTCGTTGATTTTTTCTTTGTCTGGTTGTACAGTCATGTAAGATACAAATACAATGTTGTCGAAGTATTTTTTCACGTCTTTTAAACTGGAAGTAGGTACACTTTCACCCAAATAAATTGTTTTATATCCTGCTGCCAAAATTTCATAATTCAAGTACATTATACCCAGTTCATGCACTTCATTCATAGGCAAGTATAAAACAAATACTTTATCAGTTCGTGTGGGTTGAACAACTTGAACTTTTTCAGTATTGATCAGTAATTTTTGCTTGATGAGGTAGCTTATAAAATGCTCGTGTGCCGGTGTAATGGTGTCAGTTTGCCACAATAATCCCAATTCACTCATCAACGGAATAAATACTTCGTAAAACACTTCACGAAATGATTTTTCTGAAAGAAGTTTGTTGTAGGTGTTGAAGAAAAGCGTTTGATCAAAATTCATCATGGCCATCTTAAACGAGCTTATGGCGTGATTTTTTGCACTTTTAGTAGATATAATTTCATTAACTAGTTCCGGAATCTTCTCAGGTGGAAACTTGGATATTTTAGAGATTTTATAGCCGTGATTGTGAAGCAAAGTAATGTTTAGTAACTTTTGTAAACTAGCCAAATCATACAAACGAATGTTTGTATCAGTTCGCATAGGTTCTAATACTGCATATCTTTTTTCCCAAATACGAATGGTATGGGCTTTTATACCAGATAAGTTTTCTAGGTCCTTTATACTAAATACGTTTTTTATGTTGTTCATTTTTTATTTAAAAAAGTTAAACAAAAGTAGGTATAATATTTTTTGTACCGAAATTTATTTTAATGTGATTTCATTATTTTTTCAATTTTGTACATTTGGCTCCATTAAGCGATATTATTTATGAAAAAAATTAATTTAGTTGCACTGATTTTGGTGTTTTTTGTTGGGTCTTCGCAAGCACTTCGGGCTCAATTTTTAGCGGTTGATGATCAATTTACTGTAACGGCTTCTGCTTTTCCAATGGTGGTTGGAAATGTGTTGTCAAACGATAACCTCTCTAATCCGTCAATTGTCATTACAAATCCCATTTCGAGTGGTGTAATAACCCTAAGCACAAACGGAGATGTTGCTATAGTTGCAAATCTTGAACCAATGATTTTTACAATAACCTATACCGTTTGTATCCCAGGTTCAGTTTTGTGTAGTACGGCAATTTGTATGGTTACTATTACACCGGTTCCGCCAGTTGCTCCCTTAACACAAACACTTCCGTTTAATTCTACTATAGCCAATTTGGTGGTTACAGGCCAAGATGTTCTTTGGTATGCAAATCCATCTGCGGGTAGATCAGTAAACGAACTGCCATTGCCGGCAACTACCCCCTTGGTAAATGGATCAACCTACTATGCTACCCAAACTGTCAACGGAATTGAAAGTAAAGAGCGCATTCCGGTTACGGTAACCTTGAGTGCGTTGGCTACTGCCCATTTTACTTTTGCTGATTTTACGTATTATTTTGATTCAGAAACTTCGAATTTGGAATTGACAAATAGTACAATTTTAGATCAAATACAATTGTTTGATTTAACAGGTAAATCAATTTATTCGAAAACAATTGGATTGACAAAAGTAACCGTTACGTTACCCGAATTGGCTGCAGGAACTTACGTGGTAGTTGTCCAAAGCCAGGGAAGTCGATTTTCGTTTAAGTTTGTGAATTAAAAATAATTAAACATAAATAAAAAAAACAACCTATTCTCGGTTGTTTTTTTATGGATTGACTCCGTCCATCCCTACAAAGCTCCGCTTTGAAAAAAAGGATTGACTC
>VEQT01000088.1 GCA_018883065.1 Flavobacterium sp. | reverse complement strand
GTTTATCACTTGAATCTTAAACCCGAACACCTGGCACACGATATTATTTTTGTAGGCGATCAAGATCGAGTAGAAAAAATCACCAAGCACTTTTCCAGTATTGAATTCACCAAACAAAAACGGGAGTTCAAAACCCAAACCGGAATTTTCAAAGGAAAACGCATTACGGTAATCTCAACAGGAATTGGTCCTGATAATATTGATATTGTGATGAATGAATTGGATGCTTTGGTGAATATTGATTTACAAAAGCGCCAACCTAAATCAGCCTTAACTGCTTTGAATATCATTCGCATTGGTACGTCGGGTTCACTACAAGCATATATCCCCTGCGATAGCATCGTGTTGAGCCAATATGGGTTGGGCTTAGACAACATGCTCCGCTCCTATTTGATTGATGAAATTTCAGAAAAACCAATAGAAGATGCCTTCATCAGCCAAACCAATTGGGACCTTAAAAAAGGTAGGCCCTATGTGATTCGCGGCAGTGAGAATTTGGAAAAACGATTAGATGGCTCCAACATTTACAAAGGATTTACCGGAACAGCTGGCGGATTTTACGGACCTCAAGGCCGTGTGCTCCGCTTGGGAATACAAGACCAAAATTTAAATGCTAAAATGGATCAATTTGAATTTAAAGGCATTAAAATGACCAATTTAGAAATGGAAACGGCTGCTATATATGGTTTAGGGAAATTAATGGGACACGAATGTTTGTCATTGAATGCAATAATTGCCAATCGAGCAACAGGAACTTTTAGCACAGATCCCTACAAGACCGTAGATTCATTAATTGAATACACATTAAATAAATTGGCTGAATAAAATCCATCTTGAATTTGTAGGTATGCTTTTTGAACTAGAAACCCCGCGCTTAGTATTACGCCCGATTGTAAAATCGGATGCACAAGCCTTGTTTCTTATGGATACCAATCCAAATGTTCATCGTTATTTGTGGCAAAAGCCAACACAAAACATAGACGAAACTTTTTCCATGATTGACTACATTCACAAGCAATATGTCGAGAATAAAATAGGTCGATTTGCCACCATCTTAAAAGAAACCAATACTTTTTTGGGATGGACGGGAATCAAATACATCAATGATCATGTAGAAAACGGGAATACTAATTTTTATGATTATGGCTATCGATTGGACGAACCCCATTGGGGGAAAGGCTATGCAACAGAAGCTACTATTGCTTGGCTGGATCATGGGTTTCGTCAATTGCAAATTCCCATAATGCATGCCTACACCCATCATGCCAATGGCGCTTCTAATCACATTTTGACAAAAGTTGGCATGGAATTCATTGAAAATTATATTGCATCTGATGGCGTGCTTTGGAACTGGTGGAAACTAGAAAATAACCGTAAAAATGACTAGGATAAATATAGCCGGTGTACCAGAGCACTTCAATTACCCTTGGATTCAAGCCATTGAATTCGGTCTGTTTCAAGAAAATGGATTGGACGTTCAATGGACCAATGTACCCGAAGGAACCGGAAAATTAGTCCAACTACTTCGCGAAGGTACTACTGATTTGGCTATTGTTCTAACCGAGGGTATTTTGAAAGACATCAGTTTAGGAAATTCGTCGGTACTCATTCAAAAATATGTTGAATCGCCTTTATTGTGGGGCATTCATGTAGCAGCCCAATCACCCTTTTTTAGCATAGCCGATTTACAACATAAAAAAGCGGCCATTTCCAGAATTGGATCGGGCTCGCAACTCATGACCTATGTGAATGCTAAAAACCATGACTGGGACTCACTGATTGATTTTGAAATTGTGCACACGATTGATGGCGCTGTCGAAGCCTTGTCCAAGCAACAAGCAGACTATTTTATGTGGGAACATTTCATGACCAAACCGCTGGTAGACCAAGGAATATTTCGGCATCTGGGTGATTGCCCTACACCTTGGCCTTGTTTTGTAATTGCAGCACGAAAAGATTTTTTGAAAAGCCATACTTTTGAAGTTACTAAATTACTTGAGTTGATTAATTCCCAAATACAAGGCTTCAAAAAACAAGATTGCCTAGCTGAACGTATAGCAGCACGTTATCAGTTACAAGAAACGGACACCAAAATTTGGCTCGAAAAAACGGAATGGGCACAACAAAATTTTAATCAATTGGAATTTGATGCCATTCAAAATCAATTAATAGAATTAAATATCATGACCAAACAACTCCAGTATTCAGATGTAGTTGTGAAGCTTTAAACGAGTATATGCAGCTTAAAAAGAAATTAGAAAATTCTAAAATCAATCAACAGTATCAGGTGCCTCAGCCCTGGA
>VEQT01000064.1 GCA_018883065.1 Flavobacterium sp. | reverse complement strand
GATTGACTCCGTCCATCCCTACAAAGCTCCGCTTTGAAAAAAAGGATTGACTCCGTCCATCCCTTCATAGCTTTGTTTTTTATATAAGTATTGACTTCGTCGATTTCAGAAAGTTCTATTTTATATAAGGATTGACTTCGTCCATCTTTGCAAAGCTTTTTTTTAAATAAGTATTGACTTCGTCCATCCCTACAAAGCTCCGCTTTGAAAAAAGTATAGTCCCAAAAAAATAATTTCAAGCGAGCTTGATTATTTTTTTGGGACTATACTTCTTATTCGTGACCACGATGGGATTCGAACCCACACGTCTTGCGACACCACCCCCTCAAGATGGCGAGTCTACCAATTTCTCCACGTGGCCAAAAAAAAGCCGTTCACCGAAGAGAACGACTTAGTGGTGACCTGACTGGGGCTCGAACCCAGGACCCCATCATTAAAAGTGATGTGCTCTACCAACTGAGCTATCAAGTCGTGCTTTGGAGTTTGTAATGTAGTGACCCGACTGGGGCTCGAACCCAGGACCCCATCATTAAAAGTGATGTGCTCTACCAACTGAGCTATCGAGTCAAAATGCATTTCTCCAATGCGGGTGCAAATATAAGCGGTTATTATTTATTTTTCCAAGCAAATTTGTTTTAAATTTACCTTTTTTAGTAAATTCAAAGTAAGCCCTTAAATCATAAGCATTTACCATGTTTAATAAACTAATTTTACTGGGATACATGGGGGCGGGAAAGTCAACAATTGGTCGTTTATTAGCCATGAAATTTGGTTATCTTTTTTTGGATTTAGATCAAATGATAGAAGGACAAGAAGGAAAATCGATTCCAGAAATTTTTGAATCCAAAGGAGAAATCTATTTTAGAAAAGCCGAACACCTCTTACTCAAAGACACGCTTACCTCACGTTCAAACCTAGTTTTGAGTTTGGGAGGAGGAACTCCGTGTTATGCAAACAATTATTTATTGTATCAGCGAGATGACTGTATTTCTATTTACTTAAAAGCTTCGATTTCAACTTTACAAACAAGACTTCATCAAGATACTACCCAGCAGCGGCCATTACTTCAAAATTTATCTATGTTGGAACGCGAGGAATTTATCGCCAAGCAGCTTTTTGAACGCAGTTTTTATTACAATCAAGCACAAAATGTAGTTGTTGTTGATGGTAAAACCCCCAACGAAATTGCCAACGAAATATTCAATACCTTAATTTAAATAGGCATAATCCCCTGTTTCATCAAAGACAACTTGCACATGTTCTTGCATAGATGTACTTAAAGATATGCCTTTGAAGTCTGCTTTTACGGGATATTTTTTATGGTTACGATCAATTAAAACAGCTGTTTTAAATTTTCCCAAGGGCACTTCTAAAAAGTGTTTCACACCATATACTAAAGTAGTTCCCGAATTCAAAACATCATCAACCAATACCAATCCTTTGTTTTTGTATGCTGAGGCCGCCATTGAGGTTGAAACGGGTAAATGTGGTTGTTGTTTGTTGATTACCACTTCGCATAAATGCACTTTTAATGGTGAAATAGTTTCCAAGGTTTGTGCAATTTTTTGAGCCAAAATAAATCCGTTTTGGGCAATACCGGCAATTACAATTTCTTTTTCGTCAACATAAGTCTCGTAAATTTGAAAAGCTATGCGCTTAATTTTATGGTCAATTTCGGTTTGGGTCAAAATAATATTATGGCTCATGGTAAAGTTTTTAATCGTCTAGTGAATTGGGGTTGTTTTCAAAATCAACCAAGTCTCTTCGGTCTTTTTTTGTAGGTCGGCCATCGCCGGTTTTGCGGTAATGTTCTTTGGATAGTTTTAGAAGTTCAAGATGCTGAAAGGCTTCGGCAGGCGTTTCGTCTTTTCGGTAAATGTCTACTAGTTTTGCACCCACTCGATTTTCAGGCACATCCAAAACCGCAATTTTATAGGTAATCTGATCTTTTCGAAACGTAATCTGATCAGAGGGAAAAACCTCTCTTGAGGCTTTTGCTACTTGTCCATTTACTGTAATCTGGTTCTTGCGACATGCTTCGGTTACCATGTTTCTGGTTTTGTAATAGCGCACGCACCACAAATACTTATCTACTCTCATTTTTTTCTAAAATCGACGTTAATTAGCACACAAAAATAAATCAAAATGGTATCTTGCGCACTCTAAATGGATGTCCTAATGAACAAATTTAAGTTATATTTAATTGTATCAAGTGTAGTGACCGTTTTATTTTCGTGTAATAAAGCCGACGGTCCTGCTATAATTCCACCGCGTGATTACCAAGTGCAATACAACACCGATATTGAAACAATCAGAGATTACCTCAAAACCTATTATATTGAATCCATCACAAGCAGTTCGGATAACAGCGATCAAGACATCAAGTTTACCAAAATTCCTGAAGGAAATCCTGCAAATTTTCCACGTATTTGGGATAGTCCATTATTGGATTCAACAAAGGTTATCTATGAAGAGGTTGAGTATACCATTTATTACCTAAAACTTCGTCAGGGAAGCACAACTGGTATTTCTCCAACTGCTGTTGATGACGTATTGGCTTCCTATAATGGTTCATATTTGAGTTACAAAGCAATTGAAGTGGATGATGTAACTGTAGACAGTCTAACTGTCAATCCGTTTGAATACATTCCGTTTCCCGATAATTTCCTTTCATTGAATCAAACCATTCGGGGTTGGAAAAAAATATTCCCGCTGTTTAAATCTGGACAGATTAATAGCACGAGTGGTCCAAATCCGGTCTTGTATAGTGATTTTGGGGCAGGCGTAATGTTTTTACCTTCTGGTCTTGCTTATTTTAATCTGGGAAGCGGAAATATACCTTCCTATGCGCCACTGGTTTTCTCGTTTAAATTGTATGAAGTGCGACGCGCCGATCAAGACAGTGATGGTATTTTGTCAATCTATGAGGACATTAATCAAGATGGAGATTTTACCAATGACGACACCGATGGCGACGGCACGCAAGACTACCTAGACATTGACGACGATGGCGATGGCTATTTCACCAAAGCCGAAACCAAATACATTGATTCGGCTGGCGGAGTGCATTATTATCCCTATAACGGTGCTGCGGTTGATGATCCAGCAACACCTTTGGTTGATGAGTCAAAAGGAGTGCCTTCTTGTAGTTTAGATTACATAACCCCCACACGTGTGCGAAGGTATTTAGACAAAACCTGTCATTAATTACACCAATCAAAAAAAATATCCACTGCATTTCAGTGGATATTTTTTTTTTATTTGTTTTAACAGATTCCCATTCTTGAACATAAACATCAAATGGCGATTATGTAAGGATTAGCATTTGTTGTTTTTGTTTTTTATCCGTTTAAATAAAACCGTATCCGATTTTGCAATATAATCGCTTGACAAAATCAAATACGGATGATTTGGTGAAAAGCCTGCGTTGTGACTTTTAATAGTTATTTTGTCGTTTACATGCAAGCTGCTCAACTGTTCAAATTCTTTGGGTACAAATTGCAGCATATAGTTTTCGTTCATTATCTGTACCAATAACCATTTAGGTCCATTAGAATTGGCATTTTTACGCTGAAAAGTTACTG
This sequence comes from Flavobacterium sp., assembly GCA_018883065.1. Classification (GTDB taxonomy): domain Bacteria; phylum Bacteroidota; class Bacteroidia; order Flavobacteriales; family Flavobacteriaceae; genus Flavobacterium. The sequence continues at coordinate 6,707 of VEQT01000064.1, read as the reverse complement.
AAGTAACCACAGCTTCCATTTCTGAGAAATTGGTTAGTGATTTTTTAATTTTATCATAACTGGTTCTCACTTTTTTGCCTTCAGCTGAAGTTTGCCATGCCAAGTACATTTTACCATCGGGAGAAGCTTCCCATTTTTTTCTTTGCTGTTGCATTGCTTTCTTTTCGGCTATTGATCCAGGTTTAGGAGCAGGCTTGCTTTCTTTATTTAGATTGCAAGACACTATAAATAAACTCAGAAAGGTTAAAGTCAGGACTCTAAAATAGTTTACGTTTTTTAGGTATTTCATATATTATTTTTTTAATGAGTTTACGAATATAGAGTTTAGATTTTAGGCATTTAAATTCAGCTTGTTAAAATACATCTAAATCTTGCTACTGCGCACTATCAATAGTACGAAAGGTTAAATTTATTCTGGCAGATGTAATTCGTTTGGTGGGTGGCAAACGATGCAGCCAAAAACTTTGTGTGGTGTCTTTCATCACCAATAAACTTCCATGCTCCAAGAGCAGTTCTACCTTGTGTTGGGTGTGTTTGTGCTTGAACGCAAATTTACGTTCGGCCCCAAAACTAATGGAGGCGATGGCGCCGTTTTTTTTTAAATCTTTTTCACCATCGCTGTGCCAAGCCATGCCTTCGGATCCATCGTGATACAAATTGAGTAAACACGAATTATAGGTTTCGCCGGTTTCTTTTTCTACCATTGCTTTCAATTCAATTAATTCGGCAGTCCAAGGCAAGGCATATTTAGTGGTATTGGAGTAGGTGTAGGCAAAGGGTTTTTCACCATACCAAGCTACTTTGCGTTTGGTAATGATTTTCTTTCCAAAAATGATTGCTTCGTCATTTTGCCAATCTATCGAGGCCAGTAAACTAGAATAATAAAAATTGGCCTCAAGTTGAGAGAGTATTTTTCCATAATAACAGACAGTCCCATCATAGGGTAGCCAGTTTTTGGTAGGATCTATGAGGTCGTCGAATAAGTTCATGCAAGCTATTTTTACAGCCGTTTAAATGAGAATTGGTAAGTTCTTTTAGGGTGATTCACGAGTTATCTTGGCTATACGAGCTGAAATTTCTTAGGGAGATTTACGGATAAACTGTTTTGGTGTTGTCACAAGTTGTGATTAACGGTTTGCAGCTACCCGAAGGGCGGGATTTTTACCACTGAATTTCCTACGAAGGACTGAACTTTAATTTACTACTTTCCTGTCTTATGAAGTACTGAATCTGCCATTTTGCCAAACGCATGTTTATGTGCTGACATTCTTTCGGTCATTACTGTTTTATTACCTTTCCAGTATATGTTTTTTTTCCTCCCGATACTACGATAAAATATAAACCAGAAGTCAATGTTGTTAAATTTATTTGAGTTTTACCAGTCGTTGAATTTTGTTCTAACATACATTTTCCTGTTTGGTCATATATTTTTATAAAATGGTTTTCGTCTGTCAATTCAAGAGTTACAAAATCATTTGTCGGGTTTGGGATGAGTTGCAAACTAAAGTTACTATCAAAAGAATTGTTGGATAAACCAGTCGTTAAATTGTCTGTGAGCATATAAGTCCATACAGGAATAAACACCGGTATTCCAGCTATTTTTGGCGTTTTATTATCTTGGATTGTACATGCGTGTTCGTCACTAACTGGGACTGAATATGTTGTTGTTAATTGTCTTGTATTACTATAAGGAGTGGAATTTATGTCAACATTAATGGGTGCTCCAAAATTATCAATCCCTAAAACATTCCAAATTTCTAGTTGTCTAGTATGTTCGTCAAGTGTATGATTAAAACAATAAATATTATTTGGTGATGTTTGCCAACCAGTAGGAGAAAGCCATAATGGAGGGCTACCAAAAAAATTACTCCAGTCTTTTGGAGATGAAAAACAAACTGCTCTTTTTATGGGATAATACTTTCCAATAAGTGCAGCGTGTCCACCACCTTGTGAATGACCAGAAAAAATAATTTTATTGAAAATCAAATCACCGTTTATGTCTAAATACTGCCCCCAATTTTCAGTTGGATAATTTATAGTAAGATAGGTCAAAAGTTTTTTTAATCGGTTAAAAATACACTCTGTTGAATTAATTGCAATGCCTGTTGAATAATCAACACCTTCAATAATTTCTCTGCGGACATTATCATAACAATAAGCGTCTGACGAACTACTGCAAATGCTACCAACTGTTGGAATATTTGGATACATTAAACCAATGCTGTGAAATCCGAGGTCAGCAGCTAGAGTGCCATAAAGAGTAGCCCTTTTGGGTTCTCCATAACTACCTGGTAAATGAACTACTAAAATGTTTTTAGAAGTTACGGCTGTATTTAAATAAACGTAGTTAGAATCTACATTGAAAGTTGTAATTAATGGATCTGTATCACTTGGTTTTACTTTTTTTACTATTGTCTGCCCGTAAAGATTTACACTTAATGCAATTGATGTGAAAGCAAAAATTATTTTATTAATCATGATCACTTTTTAAAAATTAATTCTCTTTGACTATTAAAATTATTTCGGTTTAATTTATTTCTTTTGAAATCTGTAATTCTAATAGTGTTGCTTATAACGGTTTACAGCTACCCGAAGTATCGAACTTTGTAGCTGCTTATTTTCCAATAAGTTAGAATTTCTTGCGAAAGAAAAACGTGGTTTTACCACATTTTTCGCCATTTCTTGAAACGGCTGTTAGGTGTGGTTCCTGTTATAGTTTGTTTTTCAAATCCATCATTCCATGTAGAATTCTTGCTACTTCTATTTCGTTTTTTGAAACAATTGTATAGAATATAATATGCTCAACAGATTTATAGCCAAGTATTCCTTTAGTCACAACATCGTATGTTTTTCCCAAATTGGGATTTTTTGCTAATTCGTTGCAAGCAAGTAAAAGAATGTCATAATATTTTTCAGCTTGTTTTTCTGACCATTCTTCAACCGTGTAATTCCATATTCCGGTTAAATCTTCAACGGCTTTATTAGTGAAATAATATTTAGCCATTTGATTTTCTCTTAGCTTTTAATAATTCAAGATGCTTTTTTGGCTCAAAATCTATTGCGCGTCCACTTTTAATTCCTTCATCAATAGCTTTGCGTAATGCAATAATTTTATTTTCCTCTTCCTCTAATAGGCGTAGGCCAGCTCTAACAACTTCACTTGCGTTGTTAAATCTTCCATCAGTAATTGTATGCTCGATAAAGTTTTCGAAATGATTGCCTAATGATATTGAAGTATTTCGTCCCATAATTTTATATTTTGAGCTAAGTTACCAAAAAATGGTAACACTCCAAATTTTAGACGCGGTTTTTTGGAATCACGCATAACGTTCCGCTGCTAGAGCTTTTGGCGGCTTATGGAATGCTTTTTTTCCATAACCGTCGAGCGAAGTTGTGAAAAGTAAACGAACAATTTACCGAAAAACCAGCCATAAGTTTTAGCAAGTGTTAGTGGCTGGCACTTTTGCTTTTCATGTAATTGTCTGGTGTCATTACAGCCAATTTACTATTTTTAAAATCTTTTATGTTTCTAGTTATGATTAGATCAATTTCTTTATCCAATTCTGCGGAATAATTTTGTAATGCATCTTCAAAATCTTTAAAGTCTGAGTTCAAAGCTTGAATTATTACATCTTTATCCATTACTAAAATTTCAGTAATTGAAACTAACAATTTTAATTTTTCTATTACTTTTTCATGCTTAGCAGTTTGTCTAAGCAAATAGTAAACATTGCTTATAATTACTGGCGTTACAAAGCCTTTTATATCCTTTGATTCACAAAGAGAAAAAATTTTCGAAGCGTTTTCTGCAAAAGGATGTCTGTCAAATAAGAAATCAAGTATTACATCTGTATCGATTAAGATTCGTGTCATTGATTATAAGTATTTTTCAGATAAACGATTCGTCAATTCTTTTTTATAATCAAAGTTTTTTGGAGCTGTAAAAGAACCTTTTAAAGATTTTACGATTGGTGTTAATTCTATTTCATTTGAATTATCTTCTTTGGTTAAAGCCTTTAAATAATTCTCTATTAAGTTTGACAAACTACGCTCTTTATCTTTTGCATATTTTTTTGCTTTTTCGATAACAGTTTGCTCTATTGTTAATGTGAGCTTTGTGTTCATGATATTTCAAATTAAATATTATGAAGCAAATATATATTGATAATTTTTTACGTACAAATATTTTTTAAACAACACGTGTTGTTTGTTTCGCGAGCAGTTTGCCGAGAACATTTCGCGGCTAGTGGCTAGTTGCGACTAATGGAAATTATTTTCTCCATTACCGAAAAAAGAAGATAATGAAATAAACGTTTTGGAAACCGAAAATTTAGCAATGGATCTTTTTGGCTGTTGGTGGCAGGCTTTTATTTTATGCGTTTCATTTTCATTGGATTTTGTCGAGTATCAAATACATCAAAAATTTCAATTCTGTTTTCCTCTAAATTTATCCAATAAATAATTTTATAATTTGAAGTAACAAGATAACGAAAATCTCTAGAATCATTTTCTAATAATTCTTCTTCTTGACCAATTGTAGGTTGCTTTTTAAGTTTTGTTACTTCTTTTGTAATTCCAATCACAAGATTTCTGGCAACATTTAAACTTGTTTTTTCTTTTAGTAATTAAAGATATTTTTAAGCTCTTTTTTAGAAAAATCTGTCCAATGAATTCCTAACTCCATTTTTCTATTTCAGACATTAATTTACTATTTTCTGTCAATCTATTATTTTTAGAATCTTCAGTAGATTGATCAATTCTTTTCTGAAACTCTTTCATTGTCATTGCTTTCAATTCAGAATTGGTTTGACTTTCTTTATGTAATAGCTTTTCTAAATGAGAAATTGCTTTTTCACTTTCCAGTTTAAGAAAATCTTGAATGAAGTTTAATTTTCGAGTTTGCAAATCCATTTTTCTATCTTTTTTTTCAAAATTACAAATTAACTTAAAACGATAGTTTCTATTTATGCAGAATTTTCAACAAGCTTGCCGACAACGTTCCGCACACACCTGAAGAGCCAAATGAGGTGAACGGAATGCTTTAGATTAGACGAATATAACAAGAAAAATGGATGCCTCAAACTCCCGAAATGCTTGGCTTTGCTGGTGTGTGCTGTTACCTGCTGCCGTTTATTCAGTCCGCTTCATTAGCTTCTAGGTTTAATATTCAGAATAATTTGTAAATGTCTTTCCGTCATATTTATACAACTTCATTCCTTTACAACTAAACCACAAATTCCCAGCTTTATCCAAAAGAATAGGAATAAAATCCTTGACAACAGTCCCTTCTTTTTCGGTAAGAATACTGAGATTTTTACCATCATAAAATCCTAATCCGTTTTGTGTATCAAACCATATATTTCCGCTCACATCTTCTAAAATATTGTAAGAACCATTAAGGTCTTGGTCTTTAAAAAAATTTTGAGTGTAGGCTTTCCCATCATATTTTCCAATTCCTTTGAAAGCCGTTGCAAACCATAAGTTGTTTTGTTTATCTTCTATTATACGATCTGTTCTTCCAATTTCATTGTAAGGAATAATTGTAGATAAGGTTTTACCATCAAAACTGGAAACACCTTCACCTGCACATTCAGCAAACCAAATATTTCCATTTTTCGATTCTAATATTGAAAATACTCCTTTGAGGTTTAAACTGTCTTTATTGACAATAGTTCGATTGTCTATAAAACGACTAAAAGCTTTTCCATCATAACAATAGATTGCTTCATCAGTCCCATACCATATTATTCCTTTTCTATCTTGCATCATACACCATATTGTATTTTTTGTTGGTGAGCTAATGCTGTTACTATTCTTGTAGAAATATGATATTTTGTCACTTAACACAATTGGTACGCTTTCAAATTTAGTTCCGTCAAAACGATTTAGCTCTTTGTTGGTTCCAACCCATACATTCCCTGTTTTATCTTGAAGAATAGAATAAATGGAATTACTGTTTAATCCTTGTTCCATTCCAAAATGAACAAATGATTTACCATCATATTTATAAAGTCCCTCACCAATACTACCAAACCATAAATTACCATTAGCGTCTTCAATACCAGTTACTATGCGAACTTCTTTATTTTCCCCTTTGGGAAATGGTATTTTATCTGAACTAATCGATGAAATGTCATTTTGTATTATGGGTTTAACTTGTCCATTGCATGAAGTTAAAATAACCATAACAAAAAGAACTGAATAAATTGCTTTGTTGAAGAAATTATTGATCATTAGATGCTGATTCTATTTTGTAAATTCTTTGTCTTTCCATTAAAAACGTTTGCAGGTAACGTTTCGCCGCTTGCGTTAGTGGCGGCTTTTTAGCACCGACCACACAAATATAAACAAAACTTTGATTCAATCGCGTACTCTCCAAAAGCGCCCAGAACCCGCCATTAGCGCAAATGGCTGTTAGCAGATGGTTTTTTTAAAATCTATATCCAACTCTCAAATGTAAGTTTGCAGTAACACCTTCCAAATCTCCATAATTTTCTCTAAATTGGTGACCATAACCAATTCCAATTGCAGTTTCGTATGTAAAATGTTTTCCAACATTTCGTTTTATTCCCCAAGTTGGAATTATGGTTACTAAATTAAAAGTCTTTAAATTGTCATAATTAGAAATTACAAACCAGTTTGGATGATAACTTGTTTGTAGAGATACAAAGTTTCCGCTATTTCCAGAAATGTTTTTAGATTTTGAT
>VEQT01000063.1 GCA_018883065.1 Flavobacterium sp. | reverse complement strand
TATTTTACCAAAAATAGTTGACTTTCTATCTGATTCTTCAAATTTCACCGGTTTTCTACCCGATGTTTCTTTTAATGCTTGAAAACGTAAAGTTGCCATAATTTTAAAATTAGATTTATACCCTAAAAATTTTGACGCAAATATAAATATATTTTATTTTTAAATTAGATACCCCCTATTTTTTTAGAGGTATTTTTAAAAAAAAGTATAAATATTAAAAACCATTTCCGAAATCAAGAAAAACAGCTTTGCAGTACATAGAGTGTAAAGTACGTGTATATTTGTGTTTCAAAAAACCCATACCGAATGCTACTCTGGATCTTATTTATCGCAATCGTTTTACTTTTCTTAGCCATAGACTTGGGGATATTCCATAAAAACGCGGAAATCATTTCAAATAAAGATGCTGCACGATGGACACTCATTTGGGTAAGTGTATCGCTCTGTTTTTCGGGCGTAATCTATACACTATACGAATCTGGCTTGGTATTGAACCCAGAAAACTACAGTTCATCAGCAGCTGTTTTAAAATACATTACTGGATATTTGGTAGAATTATCGTTGAGTGCCGACAACATTTTTGTGATTGCCGTGATTTTTGGTTCCTTTAAAATTGCACAAAAACACCAACACCGCATTTTATTTTGGGGCATCATTGGAGCGATCATATTTCGTGGGTTACTTATATTTTTCGGGACCTTATTGGTACATCAATTCCATTGGATAACCTACATTTTTGGTGTGTTTTTGATTTTTACAGCCCTAAAAATGCTAAACAAAAAAGAAGAAGAACACTTTGACCCCAAAAATTCAACAGCGTATAAACTAATTGGCAAAGTGCTACCTGTTTCGCATGCGCCCAATCAAAATCAATTTTTCATATTCGAAAACGGAAAAAAAGTAGCCACGCTATTGTTTGTGGCTTTGTTGGTAATTGAAATCATGGATGTGGTATTTGCTTTAGATAGTGTACCCGCTATTTTATCGATTACCTCAGATCCATTTTTGGTCTTTAGTTCCAACATTTTTGCCATTTTGGGTTTGCGTTCCATGTATTTCTTTTTAGCGAACATGCTTGCAAAGTTTCAGTATTTGGAATACAGCATCATTGCTATTTTGAGTTTTATAGGTCTAAAAATGCTAGTAAAAGACTTCCTCCCTATTGCCGAATGGATTTCATTACTGGTTATTGCAAGCGCATTGACCTTGGGTATTGGCGTATCTTTGATAAAATCAAAATAGTTACTACATATCTATTTACTAGTTATTAAGCAGTTTTACGTCGGACTTATCAATGTGATACGCTCGTACAACAGCTTGATAATCAGAAAAATCTATTTCCTTTTGCGCCGATTTGTTTGAAAAATAACCCGGAATAATTACTATTCGAAAGGTTTGGTTGGTGAGATAGACCGGCATGGTGGCCAAATTAAAATTTCCTCCTGCATAAATCGTAAAGTCTTGTTTCGAAAAATCAAAGTCGTAATCCAATTCCTGGCCATTGCCTAAAAACAAGGTGCGAGGGATCAATTGCCAAATGGGCGTTTGCGAATTGATTGTACTGGTCATGCGGTAAATAAGTACGTTATCAGAAGCATAAATTTGCGGATTAAACGAACGGTAAATGGTATAGCCATCTACGGCATTGTAATCAAAATTGATGTTGCGCAACTCAAACACTTCAGCTTCGGCACTGTAACCGGTATCACCCGTCATCCCTTGTGGTCCGGTACATGAAGTAAAAATAAAACCTACAACAACCAAATAAAAAAATAGATTTTTCATAACTAATACATTTAAGTTAACCGATTTAAATTGTAAAATCGACCATAAAAGTATTTTAAAATAAATCGCCATAAAAAGAATTGGCTAAATTTTAATTCAACCACTTATCCTTTACATTTACGCCATGAAATTATACATGATTATCATTGGCTGTCGCCCGCCGGGCCGACTTACCGAACAACACGATGTTTTTTTTGGAATAGGAAATAGCCTTGCTGATTTGGTACCACAAATCAATGCGTTTTGGCCCGAAGTGAAAGGCAAATTTCACCTTGACTCTTGGCGAGAAGTGAGCAAAGTAGGCCAGTACGAAATCCGTGTCGTTGATAAATCAGTGCATGAATCCAACGAACTGGCTTTGTTTTTTCTCAATTTAGGCGGCTATCTCCCCAATGAGATGGAAGAATTTCATTACAAAAAATTAATCGTAGCGCCTTCGTTGGCCGTGGCCCAACACAAAGTAAAACAAACCGATTTTTATAAAAATTATGATTTTGCTGGCGCAGCTTCTCACATTGATGACAAATATGGTTTGGATATTGACGAATCTTATAACGTGAACGAATTGATTCGACCGGAAGATAAATTGTGTTATGGATTACAAATAAATACAGCTCCAATAAACATGCCCGAAGATGAACTACACATTGGGTATGTACCGATAAAAAATATCGGAAAATAAATAAATTACCGAATACAAATTTGCTTTAAATTATCTTTTACCTATTGTGGGAGGTTTTAGGTGGGAGGTTGTAGGTGATAGGTTTTAGGTGGTAGGTTTTAGGTGGTAGGTTACCTTCTAAAGCCGTCTCTTGTCTCTCATCACTACGTGTTTCGTCACAACAAACAGCCGTTCTTAGTATACCTATACCTTTACGACTTTTGACTTTTGACTTTCGACTTTGCTTCGCCTGTTCGCTTCGCTCGGGTCGACTTTTGACTTTCAACTTTTGACTTTCAACTTTGCTTCACCTGTTCGTTTCGCTCGGGTCGACTTTCAACTTCACCCTACATATTGCGTCTATACTGTCCGCCCACTTCAAATAACGCTGTTGTTATTTGTCCCAACGAACACACCTTAGTGGCCTCCATCATTTCTTCAAACATATTGCGGTTGGCAATTGCTGCTTCTTGAATTTTGGCCAATTTGGCTTTCACTTGCTCTTGGTTGCTGCGGTGTAGCTGATCCAACATGGCAATTTGGTATTGTTTTTCGGTTTCGGTAGCGCGAATTACTTCGGCCGGAATTACGGTTGGCGAACCTTTTGAACTCAAGAAGGTATTCACGCCAATAATTGGAAATTCACCGGTGTGTTTCAAGGTTTCGTAATACAAACTTTCTTCTTGGATTTTCGAGCGCTGGTACATGGTTTCCATGGCGCCTAATACGCCACCGCGTTCAGTGATTCGGTCAAATTCTTGCAAGACGGCTTCTTCGACCAAATCGGTCAATTCTTCAATGATGAAGGAGCCTTGAATTGGGTTTTCGTTTTTGGCCAAGCCCAACTCTTTGTTGATGATTAATTGGATGGCCATTGCACGGCGCACCGATTCTTCAGTAGGTGTGGTAATGGCTTCGTCATAGGCATTGGTGTGCAACGAATTGCAATTGTCATAAATCGCATACAAAGCTTGCAAGGTGGTGCGAATATCATTAAAATCAATCTCTTGGGCATGCAAGGATCGTCCCGAAGTTTGAATGTGGTACTTGAGCATTTGCGCACGCTCATTGGCCCCATATTTATTTTTCATCGCTTTGGCCCAAATTTTACGAGCAACTCTACCAATCACCGCATATTCAGGATCGATGCCGTTCGAGAAAAAGAATGACAAATTGGGTCCAAAATCGTTGATGTTCATGCCACGACTCAGGTAGTATTCTACATACGTAAATCCGTTAGACAAGGTAAAGGCCAACTGCGTAATTGGATTGGCGCCAGCCTCGGCAATGTGATAACCTGATATAGATACCGAATAAAAATTACGCACATTGTTTTGGATGAAATAATCTTGCACATCGCCCATCAATCGCAAAGCAAATTCGGTCGAGAAGATGCAGGTATTTTGCGCTTGATCTTCTTTTAGAATATCAGCTTGTACAGTTCCGCGCACCTGTGATAAGGTTTTGGCTTTGATTTCTTGATAGACTGATTCAGGCAATACTTGATCTCCCGTGACACCCAACAAAAATAAACCCAAACCATTGTTGCCTTCAGGTAATTCCCCTTGATAGGCCGGACGTACAGTTCCTTTGGCTTTATAAATGGCGGCAATTTTTTCATTTACTTCTTGTTCTAATCCATTGGCTTTGATGTACAATTCACATTGTTGATCGATGGCGGCATTCATAAAAAAGCCCAACAACATCGGCGCTGGACCATTAATTGTCATACTTACCGAAGTAAGTGCGTGCACCAAATCAAAACCAGAATACAACTTTTTGGCGTCGTCCAAACAACAAATCGAAACCCCAGCATTGCCAATTTTTCCGTAAATATCTGGACGCACATGCGGATCATTTCCGTATAAAGTAACACTGTCAAAAGCGGTAGACAAACGTTTGGCTGGCATACCTGCACTCACATAATGAAAACGTTTGTTGGTTCGCTCTGGTCCACCCTCGCCGGCAAACATACGAGACGGATCTTCGCCCTCGCGTTTAAACGGGTACAAGCCCGACGCAAACGGAAACTCACCCGGTACATTCTCTTGCAAACACCAGCGCAACACATCGCCCCAGGCCTCATACTTGGGCAAAGCCACTTTGGGAATTTGCGAGTGAGACAATGACTCGGTGTGCGTGGCCATTTTGATTTCTTTGTCGCGTACTTTAAAGGTGTACACCGGATTTTTATAGGTGGTAACTTTGTCTTTCCAATTGAGGATAACATCCCAATTGTAGGGATTTAAATTCATTTTGACGCGATCAAACTCTTGGAGTAATAGACCCAAAAAGTGATTGTTTTCAGCAGTACGTACAACCGAATTTTCTACAATTCCAGCCTTGTCTAATTGTGGTACAGTTCCTGTTACCGATTCTACGGTTTTGAAAATACCATATAATTTTTGCGCCACCTGCACTTGCAACAAAGCCGTTTCATCATACTTACGGTTGTTTTCGGCAATTTCAGACAAATAACGTGTGCGATGCGGCGGAATCACAAAGATTTTCTCGCTCATTTCGCGCGTGATAGTAAACGTTGAGTGCAGATCCGATTGAGTCTTTTCCTCGATTTTATCCATGATCGCCTTGTATAAGGTGTTCATTCCCGGATCGTTAAACTGAGATGCAATCGTGCCAAAAACGGGCAAACTGTCTAAGTCGGAATCCCACAAATTGTGGTTGCGTTGGTATTGTTTTTTCACATCGCGCAAAGCATCGAGGGCGCCGCGTTTATCAAATTTGTTGATGGCCACCAAATCGGCAAAATCGAGCATGTCAATTTTTTCTAATTGGGTTGCGGCCCCAAATTCGGGCGTCATCACATACAAGGACACATCCGAATGGTCCATGATTTCGGTATCTGATTGACCAATTCCAGATGTTTCTAAAATAATCAAATCGTAGTTTGCGGCTTTCACAACTTGTATGGCATCGGCTACATATTTGGACAAGGCCAAATTGGATTGACGTGTGGCCAACGAACGCATGTACACGCGTGAATTATTGATAGCATTCATGCGGATGCGATCGCCCAAAAGTGCTCCACCTGTTTTGCGTTTGGATGGATCAACCGATATTAATCCGATGGTTTTGGTTGGAAAATCAATCAAAAATCGACGCACCAATTCATCCACTAAAGATGATTTTCCGGCGCCTCCCGTTCCGGTAATTCCCAAAACAGGTGTCGTATTGGTTTGGTTGAGTTGGTGTATTTTATCTAAAACGGGCTTGGCAATTTCGGGAAAATTTTCGGCCGCCGATATAATTCGGGCAATAGCAGTAGGTACTTTTTCGCCCAATTGGTCTAGTTCGTGGCTAAGTTTGTCGCCGATAGGAAAATCGGCTTGTTGAACCAAATCATTAATCATACCTTGCAAGCCCATCGCTCTTCCGTCATCTGGTGAATATATGCGAGCAATTCCATAAGCGTGTAAGTCGGCTATTTCGGTAGGTAAAATTACCCCGCCGCCGCCGCCAAATAGTTTGATATGGCCCGCTCCTTTTTCCTGCAACAAATCGTACATGTATTTAAAATACTCGTTGTGTCCGCCTTGGTAAGAAGTCATTGCAATGGCATTAGCATCTTCTTGAATAGCTGTATTTACTACCTCTTCTACACTGCGGTCGTGGCCCAAGTGAATCACTTCAACACCAGTAGATTGAATAATGCGGCGCATGATATTTATCGCAGCATCGTGTCCATCAAACAAGGAGGCTGCGGTTACAATTCTTACTTTATTAACAGGAATATACGGTTTTGCTTGTTCCATTTTTAGAATACAGTGTATTTTGAGGCCGCAATTTACATAATTAATAAAAAAATTGCGTGTGAAATTTTGGTTTTGTTTGACAGTAAATTAACAAATATAGCATCAAATTTTAGGAGAATAAACCTATTTTTACCACTTTAATAAAAATCAAAAACAATGAAAAAAGCCCTATTTGCTTTACTTCTCATGCCAGTTTTGAGCTGGGGACAATTCAATCAATTGGTGAAAAATACAACCAAACAAGTGATGCCTGGAAAAACTACTGAATCAAGTGGTTCATTAGACATAGCAGCCGGACTCAAAGAAGCACTTCAAAATGGTATTTCCAAACAAGTGAGTTTGCTCACTGCAGAAGATGGGTTCCTTAAAAATGATTTGGTTAAAATTCCGTTTCCAGGTGAGTTGCAAAAAGTAAGCAGCACCCTAAACAGTTTGGGATTAAGCAACCTGACCAACGAAGGCATCAAAACCATGAATCGCGCGGCAGAACTAGCCGTAAAAGAAGCCACTCCGGTTTTTGTGGAAGCCATCAAAAACATGAGTTTTGCCGATGCCAAATCTATTTTAATGGGCAACAAAACTGAAGCTACAACTTACCTTCAAAAATCAACCTCAACACCTTTGTATGCCAAATTCAAACCGGTTGTGCAACAAGCTAATGGAAAAGCGGGTGCTGATAAAGCTTGGAACGCAATTATCAGTAAATACAATTCAGTACCCATGGTTTCTAAAGTAAATCCAGACCTTAACGATTATGTAACCCAAAAAACCTTAGAAGGTGTATTTAAAATGATTGCGGTGGAAGAAACAAAAATTCGAGAAAGCAGTAGCTCAAGGAGTTCAGATTTACTTCAAAAAGTATTTGCACTACAAGACAAAAAATATTAACAGCAAGCCAACAAACTTATAACAGTTCTTTAACGATATTCAAACCAATTTGAATGCACCTTTGTGGGGTAATAAATTTAGTTTTTGGTTAGTTTGTTTAGGAAAATAGCGAGCAGCAGTGTTCGCTATTTTTTTTAGGATTGATCGTGAATAAAGGCAATCACATGGGTATTAAACAATTGCGGCTGCTCTACATTAACAACATGACCACAGGCCGAAACCACAAATAACTGTGCCGAATTCACGTGCTTCTCAACTACTTTTCGCACTGAGGGCAAAAACATATAATCTTCTTCACCCATTACATACAAAGTGGGTATATTGAGTTCAATTTGTCGAAAACACTTCAATATCGGATTGATCTGTGCGGTAAGTTTAAACCACTTGATGAACTCTTTTTGATATAACTTTTTCGCTTCTTTGATAAATAAATTGCGGGATTCCTTGTGATTTTTCTTGGGCATAATCACAAAGGCAAAAAAACGATACAACACCAAATACGGCAATACATACTTAAACAAATTCCCCAAGCGCATGAGCAATTGTGAACGAAAATTCATTTTTAAAATGGCGCCACCCAACACCATACTTTTCACCCGATTGGGATGCATTTCGGCCAATTGTCGAATGAGAATCGTACCCAATGAAATGCCAATAAAATGAGATTGTTTGATATGCAAATGATCCAACACTTCAAGTATGTCACCCGACAACGACTCGAAGGTATATTTTTGTTTGAAAGCTGTTTTGAGTGTAGGTTTGGAATTTCCATGGCCGCGAAGATCCAACAACAACACATTAAAGTGTTTTTTGAATTCACGAATTTGCTGAAACCAAATCGATGAACTACCACCGGCACCGTGCACAAACGTCACCCATTGGGTACTGTGTGCATGTGAATAGATCGAGTAGTGTATCATTTGATTGAATTTGGGTAAAAATACCAAAAAGAATGGTGAACTTATGTATTAATAAAATTTAATCCAAAAGCTGCGTGTATAGTAGAAGTATAGGTAAATCGAATTCAAATTTGTAGATTATGGAGTACATTAGCCAACTTAAAAACAGCCCCAAATGCGTAAATCAATTAGTTTAGGATTTCTATTGTTGTGTGGACAACTTTTTGCCCAACCTCAAATTGCTCAAGACGATTTTGAAGGAAATAGCACAATAAATACTTGGTTTGGTGATGATTGTGGAATGGACATCAACACAAACAATCCATTGCCCAACAGCAGCAACCCTTCAGCAAAAGTACTTAAATACACCGATGTGGGTGGCCAATATGCCAACGTGCGTTTTGATGCCGGATTTAATTTTAATTTGGTTTCAAGTAGTGTATTTTCCCTAAAAATTTATGTTCCATCAACAGGAATTACGGGTAATCAACCCAATCAAATTTCTTTAAAGTTACAAAATGGCGGATTGGGCTCACCTTGGACCACTCAATGTGAAATTATAAAACCCATTTTACTCAACCAATGGCAAACAGTTACATTTAATTTTGCAACCGATCCCTTTATCAATTTAGATCCGAGTTCGGCCAATCCCATTTACCGAAATGATTTTAGCCGAGTAGTATTGCAAGTAAATGGCGAAAACAATACCTCACGAGTAGTGGCTTATTTGGATGATTTTCTTTACTCTGGCAATGCCCCCACTGGCTATAATTTAATATGGTCGGATGAATTTGACGGAACTGGCGCGGTAAACAATTTAAAGTGGCACCATCAAACCCAGCTTCCAAACGGGACAGGATGGTACAATGGCGAAGTGCAGCATTACACCAACAGACAAGTCAATTCAAATCAGGCCAATGGTGTACTTAATCTTACGGCAAAAAAAGAAGTTTATACAAGCCAAGGACAAACCAAGCAATATACATCTGCTCGACTTAACTCCAAATTTGCGTTCAAATACGGTAAAGTTGAAGTACGCGCCAAATTGGCTTCTGGCGCAGGTACTTGGCCAGCCATTTGGATGTTAGGCAAAAATATCATTGAGCCAGGAGCTTATTGGTCGAGTACATTTGGGACAACCTCATGGCCTGCTTGTGGGGAAATTGATATAATGGAACATTGGGGAAACAACCAGAATTACGTACAAAGTGCCATGCACACTCCGTCCAGTTTTGGCAGTACCGTTAATTATGGCGGTCAAACTATATCCAATGCCTCGACACAATTTCATACCTATGTAATGGAATGGTCGGCAAACAGCATTATTTTTAGTGTAGACAATGTGGTGCATTATGTATACAATCCAGCGGTAAAAAACGCCAGTACTTGGCCCTTTAATTCTGAACAGTATTTATTGTTGAACATTGCAATTGAACCCAGCATACCCGCTAGTTTTGTGCAAACTACCATGGAAATAGATTATGTGCGCGTGTACCAACAAGGCGCATTAAGTACACCTTCTATGGCTGATAAATCAAATGCCCGGGTGTATCCTAACCCTGTTTCAGAAATGATGACTATTGCCGTTGACAGTAGTCATCTCAATTCAAAAGCCAACCTATATTCAATAACCGGGCAATTGCTTCATTCGTTTGTATTAAACGAAACTGAAAACACTATTGATGTTGGCATACTTGCTCCAGGCATTTACTTTCTTGAAATTCAAAGTGATCGCGGAATCGAAAGGCAAAAATTTATTAAAAAGTAGTTGGCAGTAAACTGGCCATTTCTTGCTGTAATTTCAAGGCTTCTTCCCTGGCTTTTTGGGCAAAATCTACTCCCGCTGATGCATAAATAATGCCGCGAGAGGAGTTGACCAACAAACCTACTTGGCTGTTCATACCGTATTTACACACTTCAGCCAAGCTGCCACCTTGGGCTCCTACTCCTGGCACGAGCAAGAAACTATCGGGAACTAACTTTCTAATTTCAGTAAAATATTCGGCTTTGGTAGCCCCTACTACATACATCAAATTGTGGCTGTTTTTCCAGGTTTTAGAGGTAGCAATTACTTTTTTGTAAAGTTCTTCTCCATAAATTAACTGTGTCTGAAAATCAAAAGCACCTTCGTTGGACGTGAGCGCCAATAAAATGGTGTGTTTGTCTTCAAAAGCCAAAAAGGGCTCCACCGAATCTTTACCCATATATGGGGCTACGGTAATGCTGTCAAACTGCAAATCTTGCAAAAAAGCCTTGGCATACATGGAAGAGGTATTGCCTATATCACCGCGTTTGGCATCGGCAATGGTGAATTGTTCAGGATAATGGGTATTGAGGTAGTTGATGGTTTTTTCTAACGACTGCCAACCGGCCAATCCGTGGGCTTCGTAAAAAGCCATATTGGGTTTGTAGGCCACGGCCAAATCATGTGTCGCATCAATTATGGCTTTATTGAATTCAAAAATTGGATCGGCGGTTTGTTTTAGGTGATCGGGAATTTTATTCCAATCGAAATCCAAGCCGACACATAAAAAAAAATGTTTGCTTTGA
>VEQT01000062.1 GCA_018883065.1 Flavobacterium sp. | reverse complement strand
AGCCGATTTGTCTGGATTGATGAGCATGGTTTGCACACCCAATGGGGATATGCTAAAATAAATTGTAGCTGCAGGATTTTCTACTCCTTGTCCTACATAGGATTTAATTTCAGGGTAACGAGCTGCCAATTCAGGATCAAGATTAGACGATTCCTTTATACGGTACTGAGCTAATTCTCCCGATACAGTTGGGAAGCTTACAATTTTGGTAGAGGCCGTTGCCGAAGCAAAACGCTGTGGCGCATTGGCTAAGGCTTGTTGCAAGGCTTCAGCATCTAAAGCAAATAAATGTGGATTGGCAATGCTTTGTTTGTTTTCTACGGTAGTCGATTGGGTGTTTTTTACCGTCGATTTCCATACAGGGCGGCTTGTTTGCGCGAATGCTATTCCAATCGATGCAAAAAGAGCCAAGGTGAGTACAACTTTTTTCATAAATAACGTGTTGATTTAGTTCGAGTTCCAAATATAAAAATTACTGCGAATGAATTGCAGTTTGAGTGCATAAAATCGATAAACGGCTATATTAAAACGTTGTTTGTTTCTCAAAACCCAATCCAATCCAAATAAAACTTATTTTTATGCAAATTTTAGCTGATGCGTTTAAGTTATTGGGAATACAAAAACTGGTTTTCACAAGTCGATTTCACGGTTGTGGGCAGTGGCATTGTGGGATTACATGCGGCCTTGCGCTTGCGCGAACGCTATCCAGTTGCCAAAATTTTAGTATTAGAAAAAGGCGTATTGCCCGAGGGTGCTAGTACCAAAAATGCTGGTTTTGCTTGCTTTGGCAGCCTTTCAGAATTGCTTGATGACTTGCGCTCACACGCCGAAGAAGAGGTGATTAACTTGGTTCAAAAGCGCTGGAATGGCTTGCAGTTATTGCGCAAAAATTTGGGCGATGCAGCCCTTGATTTCACGCCCCACGGCGGCTACGAATTATTTTTGCAATCGGATGAGAAAAGCTACACTAGTTGTTTGGCCAATATGCCTTTTATCAACGACTTGTTTCGTTCCTTTTTTAAGGCCGATCTTTTTGTCAAGGAACACAATCGTTTTGATTTTGCAGGCATTTGCGAACAGCTGATTTTTAATCCGTTTGAAGCTCAAATTGATACTGGAAAAATGATGCACGCGCTGCTTAAAAAAGCTATTTCTCAAGATATTTTGATTCTGAATCAACAAGAAGTAGTGGGCTATACCGAAACTGATTCTTCAGTTGATGTGCAATTACTTAATTTTTCATTCCCTACTCAAAAGTTGTTTTTTGCTACCAATGGTTTTGCACATCAACTCTTGGAAGTTGCTGTAAAACCTGGTCGTGCGCAAGTGCTTATAACCGAGCCTATTCCCGACTTGGCTATCAAAGGCACGTTTCACTTGGACCAAGGATATTATTATTTTAGAAACATTGACAACCGCATTCTACTTGGTGGCGGAAGGAATTTAGATTTTGCGGGTGAAACCACCACCGATTTGGGCCAGACCGAAATGATTCAAAACCACTTGGAGCGTTTGCTAAAGGAAGTAATTTTGCCGCAGCAACCGGTACAAATAGCCCAGCGTTGGAGTGGAATTATGGGCTTGGGCGCACACAAAAGTCCCATAGTAGAGCAGTTGTCCAACCGCGTATATTGTGGCGTACGTTTGGGCGGAATGGGTGTTGCAATTGGAAGTTTAATTGGGGCCGAGCTGGCCGATTTAGCCTAACAGATGAAAAACAAAATAGTTCAATTTTTACGTAAAGTGGTCTTGTGGTTTTTTGGAATTTCCCTTGGTTTGGTCATCCTTTTCAAGTTTGTTCCCGTACCCTATACCCCCTTGATGCTCACGCGAAGCATCGAAAATAAATTGGCCGGAAACGACATGGTCTGTAGCCACGATTGGGTACCCATTGACCATATCTCCAAAAACCTACAAAAAGCAGTAATAGCCAGTGAAGACGGTCGATTTTTAACGCACCACGGTTTTGATTTTGAAGCCATCCAAAAAGCCATGGAAAACAACGAGCAAGGTAAAAAGCTCAAAGGCGGCAGTACCATATCGCAGCAAACGGCTAAAAATGTGTTTTTGTGGCAAGGCCGAAGTTACCTCCGCAAAGGACTAGAAGCCTATTTCACAGTGCTCATCGAACTCATTTGGGGCAAAGAACGCATCATGGAAGTGTACCTCAATAGCATCGAAATGGGCGATGGCGTTTACGGTGCCCAAGCGGCTTGCGAATATTGGTACCGCAAAGATGCTACCAGTCTCACCAAAATACAAGCTGCCGGAATAGCAGCCATTTTGCCCAATCCCCGCAAATACAAAGCGACCAATTCGTCGGCCTATATCAACCGACGAAAAAATCGCATTGTGAAACACATGGGGTATGTGGGAAAATTAGAGTATTAGCACCTTTATTTTGGTAAATAAAATGGAGTCCTATTTTTTGAGGACTCCATTGTTTTTTTATAGATGGGCTTGGTTGCCTATTCTACAACTACAGAAAACTGCGCAGTTGCATCGGTGCTTCCACCTGCATTGCTTGGGTCACCGTTTGCTACTCCAACAGCTGATTTATTGGGTAAATGAATCAGGCTAATTGTGAGTGTGCCTGCCGCCGCCGCAGTAGTTGAAAATACGGTTTGTAAGCCAATAGGGTTACCATTTGCATCAAAATTGTCGGCATTTGTAGCATATACAAACTCGTTTAAGGTTCCGGTTTTTTGATAAAAAATTTGATGGTCCTCAGCCTCGGCTACTATTTCTGCTGTAAGGTTTTCAGTCGGGCTAACCGATTCATTTTTAAATGATACCACACCAGTATAGATGGTGTTTTGAGCAAATGGACCTGAAACGCTTTTTACTGGCTCGTTTGGCCCATCGCCATCTAAGTCTTTGT
The DNA here is from genome assembly GCA_018883065.1 of Flavobacterium sp. Classification (GTDB taxonomy): domain Bacteria; phylum Bacteroidota; class Bacteroidia; order Flavobacteriales; family Flavobacteriaceae; genus Flavobacterium. The sequence goes on along the minus strand of VEQT01000062.1, from coordinate 7,777 downwards.
ATTCAAGTGTTATAGACGCGCCGCCACCTGCTGGTGTAAATATAGCGGTTAGGGTAGTTATTAACTCTTCTTCATTTACAGGAGTAGCTTGGTTGTCATTGCTACAAGCGGTTAAGATTGTTGAGATTGCTAATGAAGCTGCAATGGTTTGTAAGGTTTTCATGATTAATTTTTTTAGTAATTAAATTTTAATTGAATTTGAAAATTTCTGCCAATTTCATCGGCATAAAACCGTTGACGATTAAGGTAGTCACGGTAGCTGGTGTTTACTATATTTTGTACAGTAAATGCCAAGGTGGTGTTGATTTTGGAAAAGCTTATAAATTTTATTTCGCTGTAAAAATGCAACAAATGATAACCTGGAGGAGGAGTGCTGATGTCAACAACCACGGGTACAAATTCAGTATTCACCAATATATTGGTTGTAAAATTGTTGTTTGGGAAATGAGGTTGATAAAACACTACTTCGTTTTTTACCTCCAACAACAGCTTGTACCACTCTTTTTTACTGTATTGAATTTTGTGATTCAAGTGCATGGGCGGAATATCAATTAATGGGCTATTTTGAGTGAGATCACGCCCATTTACATAAGAAAAAGATATTGATTCGTTCCAATTGGCACCTATTTTTAAATTGGTTTGGACATCTATCCCTGTGAGTTGTGCACGTGTTTGTTGGTATTCCCAAACCGGAAATGTTCCCCGTATGGTTGTTTCAAAACCAACTGGCCGAAGAAACATATAGTTTTGAATCGCACTCAAAAAGGGATTAAGTTCAATCGAAAAACGGTTCCATTTTTGTTGAAATGTAGTACCTATTTTTATGGATTGTTCTTTTTTCAGAGCCAAGTCACCCAATTCGATCACCCCAGAAGCGTGATGCAATCCATCACTAAAAAATTCAGAAGGATTTGGATTTCGGTTGGATAGACTAATGTTAAAATAGCCATCGGCATTGCCCCCAAATTCTTTGTGTAATCCTACACTAGCAGCCAAGTTGTGAAAACGAAAGGCTGGCTTGGTAAGCCATTGCGTCCCGTTGTAATCACTCACAATAAAAGAGGAGAATAACGCGTCATATCCCCTTTCGTTCCAGCGGGTTTTTAAATAGTATTTTGAAGCTTGAATAGCAGAATAATCATACCGTAATCCGCTTTCAATACTAAAATCAGTTGTAAAATTATGCGAAACAATTCCATATATACCAAGGTCTATTTTGGTAAAGTTTGGGATTAGCGGACGAACGCCGGTTGAAGGATTAGCAAAGTTGGTTTGATACGATCCATTAAGTCCAGATTTTAGCGTCCAGTCGTGGTTTGTTTTTTTGTAATCAATTGCTGCCGAATGGGTAGTTAAATCCAAATCAAGTGCGGCACTTGTTGCGTAATTCGCTCTACGGATATCAAATTCCAATCGTTTGTTGAATTGAAAGGCATATTGAAATTGCAGAGATTCGGTTTCATCCCACCGGTACTGATAACTCACTTTGGCTAAGTGGTGCTGAAGTACTTGTCTTGGGCTATTAATGGTATAGCCAAACGGTAGAATGATAGCTGGAATTTGATTGTTAATCGACTGATACAAGTCGTTTGCATTTCCCACATGTGAGGCACTCAATATGCCAATTACAGCATTAAAGTAACTGTAGGAAGCTGTAAAATCAAATTTTTTCTCGCTGAATCGAATGTCGCCACTAAAATTACTTTCTCTGTTACCCGTGTTTGACAATATATAATCGGGTGCAGATTTATCACCAATTTTCCGAAAAGTCCCTTGAAATGAATAATTCCAACCAATCGATCGACTTCGTTGAAGTCGTGTTGCAACAGAACCTCCTTTTCCGTTGGAATCCGCAGTAAAAATGGTTTTTCCAAACAATGAATCACCACGCACCACTAGCGGTTCAACTATAATCAATCCACCAACTGCATCTCCACTATACTGAAGGCCAGCAGCGCCTTTTATAACCGTAATTTTACCCGCGGAATTTACATCCAAATTGGGGGCATGTTCAGCGCCCCACTGTTGATCTTCTAACCGAACATTACTTGAAATTAAAGGTACACGGCTTCCGTAAAGTCCATTGATAATGGGTTTAACTATGGCATTTCCGGTTTTTAAACTAGAAACGCCCGCTATTTCTTTTAGTGCATCGCCTAGGGTTTGATTGCTGTATTTTTCAAGTGTCTCGCCTTGTATCTTTTGTTCGCGTATGGATTTGTTTAGGGAATTCCCTCCTTTTTTAATGTAAATATCATCCAGTTGATGTGCGCGTTGTTTTAACGTAAAATTCAATACGAGATCCCGTGATACGAATACAAGGGTATCAATAGGATTATACCCAACATACGAAATGTGTATAGATAACTTACCTGAAGGGATATTTTTTACAGAGTACAATCCATTTTCATCAGATGATACAGTTTTTTTACCCGCATGAATATGACTTCCACCAATAGGAAGCAAGGATGAAGCGCTAATCTTTCCTGAAATTGTATGTTGAGCATGCACCACAACAGACAAAAACACGAAGAAAAAGAGTATTGATTTTTTCTTTGGCATTTTGTTTAAAATAAGTAAACACAAGAATATATCCTCAAAAATTGAAGATTGGTGGTTTATATTATTTTAAAGCATAGGTGGACCTCGAAGAGCAAAAAGACTTCCTTTAAAACAGGAAATATGGTCTTTTGTCTCCAACGAAAAATAGGGTGGTGTAGGTTTTTTTTCAATTGTTTTGTAGGCAAATTCGGTGGTTGGAATAAAAGCGCCCAACGTAAATTCACAAACTGTACATTGATCAAATGGGTGGTGTTGATGAGAAATTTCGGTATTTTGAGAATAGGTATGATGGCATTCTTTTTCTTGAAAAAGTTGATGCAGGTGTTCAAAGGAATGCAAAGACTGAATCAGCATTGTAAACAATACCGACAGCATTAAACCCACATTGACTAAAGCATATTTTTTAATCATACCGGTCAAAAGTAATCACTTACTCGATTTTCAAGATTATTTTTAACAGAAAAATACCTTTTTTATAACTAAAGAAGATGATGTTTTGTAGTTATACCAAGTGATTTTCTACCAAATATTCGGCAATTTGTATAGTATTGGTTGCAGCTCCTTTGCGTAAATTGTCGGCAACAATCCACATATTAAGTGCATTGGCTCGGCTTTCGTCACGGCGCAATCGACCTACAAATACTTCGTCTTTTCCTTGCGCAAACAAAGGCATCGGATACACGTAGTTTTCGGTGTTGTCTTGCACTACTACCCCAGGTGTTTTTGCCAATAGTGCACGCAGTTCAGCCAAGTCATAGTCTGAAGCAAATTCTACATTAACGGCTTCACTGTGTCCGCCCACTACAGGGATTCGAATGGCAGTTGCCGTAACGGCGATGCTACTGTCGCCTATAATTTTTTGGGTTTCACGCACCAATTTCATTTCTTCTTTGGTATAGCCGTTTTCTTCAAACACATCACATTGGGGAATCGCATTTCGATGAATAGGATATTTGTAGGCCATGTCACCGGCGATGCCTTGGTATTCATTTTCCAATTGTTGCACCGCTTTTACACCGGTTCCTGTAATGGATTGGTAGGTCGAAACAATTACACGTTTGATGCCGTATTTATGGTGTAAGGGCGCCAATACCAAAACCATTTGTATGGTCGAACAGTTGGGATTGGCAATAATTTTATCGTCCTTGGTTAATTCGCTGGCGTTGATCTCGGGTACGATTAATTTTTTAGTCGGGTCCATGCGCCAAGCCGATGAATTGTCAATTACAGTAGTGCCTGCAGCGGCAAATTTTGGGGCCCAATCGAGGGAGGTTTGTCCGCCCGCTGAAAAAAGCGCGATGTCTGGTTTCATGGAAACGGCGGTTTCTAAGCCTACTACTTTGTAGGTTTTTCCGTTGTATTTAATCTCTTTTCCCACCGATTTTTCAGAGGCAACTGGAATCAATTCAGTCACGGGGAAATTTCGTTCGGCTAATACTTGAAGCATTACCTCGCCTACCATTCCGGTAGCACCTACTACAGCAACTTTCATATATTTTTTATTTAAAGATCAAATTAATGTGCACAAAAGTAGCTACATTTTCTAACTTTTTGCTACTGAATTGAGCGAATTATACAGCTTATTCCCGGTAAAAAATCCGCTTCACCCGTTGGGAAATGCCGGTGATAATTTCATACGGAATCGTGTGTAATTTTTGCGCCATCTCTACCACGGTAGGACTGTCGCCAAATAGCTGCACCCGATCGCCTTCTTCGCAGTCAATTCCAGTGACATTCACCATGAGCATATCCATGCAAATACTACCTACAATGGGTGCTGGTTTTCCGTGAATGCTTACATATCCCAGTTCGTTGCCCCATCGTCTGGAAATGCCATCGGCGTACCCCACAGGAATGGTGGCGATTTTCAGGGGTTTATCGGCTACAAATCGTCGGCCATAGCCCACGCTTTCGCCGGCTTGTATAGTCCTAATTTGCGAAATCACCGATTTAAGGGTTCCCACCTGTTCTAAAGCAGGTTGTTCAGCCGGATTGTTGGAAATGCCATATAAACCAATACCCAAACGCACCATATCAAATTGGGCATCCGGATAATTACTGATGGCTGATGAATTGGCCAAATGACAAATTGCCCGATAGCCTAGTGCTTGTTGTAGCTGTTCACTTCGAGTTTTGAATTCAGCTATTTGTTGTTGCGCAAAATCTTTGTTTGCGAGATCATCACTAGTGGCCAGATGAGACAAAATACTTTTTACGTGTACACTCTTAGTTGCTTGAAGTATAGCAATCATTTCTGGAAGTTGATCGGCATCAAATCCCAAGCGATGCATGCCCGTGTCAAGTTTGAGGTGTATAGGAAAACGATTCAATTGATGTAGTTCTGCCATTTTAACAAACGCACGAAGCCCTTTTATACTGTAGAGTTCGGGCTCTAATCTATGTTGGATAATGGTTGCATAACTACTGCTCTCAGGATTCATGACCATAATTGGCACGTCAATTCCGGCGTTTTTTAGCGCAATTCCTTCATCGGTAAAGGCCACTCCCAAATAATTTATTTTATGGTGTGCCAATAATTTAGCTATTTCAGTCCCTCCATTTCCATAACCAAACGCCTTAACCATAACCATCAATTTGGTGCCTGGAGCTAATTTGCTACGGTAATAATTGAGGTTGTGGGCGAGTGCATTTAAATTAATTTCCAAGACGGTTTCATGCGTCTTTTCTTCGAGAGCCGAAACAAGTTGCTCAAATTCAAAAACGCGTGCGCCTTTAATTAAAATGGTTTCGTTGCCTATTTGCATTTGGTCTAATTCAGCCAAAAAAGCTTCAGTTGTGGGATACAATTGCCAATTTACAAGACGCGAAGCCTGGCGACAGATGGCACTCCCAATCCCAAAAACCCGATTAATTTTGTGTATTTTAGTGAGTTCAGCCACTTGATTATATAAAGCTTCTTCGGATAAACCACTTTGAAAAACATCCGAGAGAATCACCGTTTTATGGGGGTGTTTTTTGTGGTGTTCTAAAAAATCCAAGGCAATTTTAAGCGAGTCCAAATCGGCACTATAACTGTCGTCAATAAGTGTGCAGTTGTGCAGTCCTGCTTTTACTTTTAATCGCATTTCAACGGGAAATAGCGTTGCCATGCGTTTGGCAATTTGTTCGTTGTCGTAACCCAAATAAACCAACACAATTGCGCAATTGATGGCGTTTTCTATGGATGCTTCGTCTGTAAATGGAATGCGGAAGTTGTAGAGATTAGACGCAGTTTTAAATTCTAAATCAGTGGCGTTTATCTGTACTTTTTTCTGTACAATTACATCGGCAGATGGCTGGGAATAACTCCAACTGTATCCGCGTAAATTTTGATGCAAGGGCATTCCATGCAAAAGATCTTGCTTGTAAATTAGAGTTTTAGCATGGGTAAAAAGCTTTACTTTTTCAGTTATTTTTTGTGCAAGAGAGTCAAAGCCCTCATTGTGTGCTGAGCCAATGTGTGTCAATACCCCAATGGTAGGTTGAATTATTTGTTGCAACACCTCCATTTCGTGTGTAGTAGAAATTCCGGCTTCAAATAATCCAAGCGTAGTTTGGTTGTTTAGCGCCAATACCGAAAGCGGAACACCCACTTGCGAATTGTAACTTTTGGGACTTTTGGTGATGCTGTATTCGGGGCTGAGTAAATGGTACAACCACTCTTTTACAATGGTTTTTCCGTTACTGCCCGTAATGCCAATTACAGGTATAGAAAATCGGCTTCGGTGTGCGGCGGCTAATTTTTGTAAGGCGACCAACACATTTTCAACCAAAATAAAATGAACATGTTGCGCAACATTTTCAGGAAGTTTGGACACTACAAAATGGCAAACGCCTTTTTCAATTAACTCTGGAATGTAGGCATGCCCGTCATGCTGCTTGCCAGGTAAGGCAAAAAAAAGTGTGTTTACACCGTTTTGCAAAGATCGGCTATCAATAGATAGGGTGTCAAATGCAGCAACACTAGGCGCACTGAGCCAAGGAGATTGTAAATCGGTTGCTATTATAGTGCTGGCTAACATCAAGTAAAATCTAGTTTTTTTTGGTTTTTTTGGCTGTCGAATTTTCGGGGTGCATGGCCTGATAAAAGGCTGCTCGACTCAAAGGTTCATATTCGTCAGTTTCACCCAATAAAACCAATTTGTCGCCTTCGGCTTTTCGGAAACTGTAGTGCGCCAAATTTCCGGTTCGGGTGCACACAGCATGTACTTTGGTAACGTATTCGGCCGTGGCCATTAATGCAGGCATGGGGCCAAACGGATTCCCTTTAAAATCCATATCCAATCCTGCTACAATTACGCGAATGCCCGAGTTGGCCAAGTCGTTGCATATTTTTACGATTTCGTCGTCAAAAAATTGAGCTTCATCTATGCCTACCACATCGCAGCCCTGGGCCAATATCGCAATATTGGCTGCCGCTGGAACGGGTGTAGAACGAATTTCGTTGCTGTCGTGCGAAACCACCATTTCGTCGTGGTAGCGCGTATCAATTGAGGGCTTGAAAATTTCTACTTTTTGTTTGGCAAATTGGGCACGTTTTAATCTGCGAATCAACTCTTCAGTTTTGCCCGAAAACATCGAGCCGCAGATTACTTCGATCCAGCCAAATTGTTCTTTATGATTTACCGTATTTTCTAAAAACATCTGCTTGTATTCGGCCGTTATTGGGGTTCTATTTTTTTAGCGCGAAGGCGCACAAACCGACATAAAATTTTGTTACTTTTACGTCGCTGTCAAAAGTAAATAAATTTTAGTTAAAGAGGCGAAATCCTCGGTTTAAATACCCACAGCAAGTAACGAGATTTTATTCAAAGAAACCACACCTCTACCGAAAAATCCCAAGCAGATGAAAAAAAAGTTGGAAGCCGAATTAATTAGCATTGCACACCGCGTTTTACAATTAAAAAACAAATCGGATGTGGAAATTTTATTTCAAGAAACCCAAAAATTATACGAAAAATTAGCGGTCTTGCGCTTTGTCGAAAATCAATTCGGAGATACAAAGCCCACCTTGGGCCAAACCGATTGGGAGGCTTTTTTTGAATCCGCTTTACCTGCAGAGGAAGAAGTTGCACCCAAAAAAGCAGCTAAAAAATCCAAAACACCGCTTGATCTCAAACAAGAAAATCCGGAAATCATTGCCGCTTTTGTAGCTGAATCCGAGAAAGAAGAAGACGCAACTGCCTTTGAAATAACCGAAGCAGCCGCCCAAGCC
>VEQT01000021.1 GCA_018883065.1 Flavobacterium sp. | reverse complement strand
GTCCAGAAGCATCGGGATTGGAATTAAATTTATTGGAATTTATATAATTCGCACATTCGTGGCAAATATTTTTTTGGATCACAGATTGAAGAAATGTTTATAATCTGAAAAATTTTAATTATTTCTCAAATTTAATAAATCTGTGTTGCGAAAAGATTGCTTTGTCATTCTTCATCGCATTGACGCGCTTAGTATACTTTGTTAAATCAAAAATCAAAAATCTTTAATCGTTAATCCTTAATTCGTAGGTGGATACTTCGCCAAGATTTCCGACACAAATTCGGCAGCTACTTTGTCTTTTTTATTTTGGTTGCTTGTGAGGTAGCCCGTTCCGTTGCCTTGCCAAAATAGTTCTTTCTTTTTAGTGTCAATAAAATCAATGGTTAAAATACCTTCGGTGGTTGTGGTAACGGTAGCATTATTCATTCCAAAATAAGGATTCCAACCGCGTCCCCATCCGTATCCATAACCGGCGTTAAACTGGTTGACATTTACATTTTTCTCTACTTTGGTGCTGATGTTTATCAAGAAATCAGGGTTCTCACTTTTGCTGAATCCTTTGGCCTGCAAGGTGGTGTCAATGGCGCGCAAGATGCGTTTTTTATCTAAATCTGACAATTCTACTTTGTCAATGCCCGTTTTGTAAAAGGCATAGGTTTTGTAGGCACTAAAATCGGTTGATTTGTCGTAATCGGTAGCTACGGTAATTGAACCGCAAGATGCTACTAGTAAAGCTAAAACAGGAATAAGCGTTAATATTCTCATGGGTTTATTTTTTAAAATTAACAATCAAATAAATTTTCATCAACCAGGTTGGGTAGGGTAACTTGCAATAATGGCTGACTTTCCATGGCGCGTTTGATGGCAAAAATAGCGCCTTCATTTCGGGCCCAGCTTCTGCGGGATATTCCGTTGTTGACATCCCAAAACAGCATCGATTCCAAGCGGCGCTGGGCGTCATCCGATCCGTCTAGGACTAATCCAAATCCACCGTTTATCACTTCGCCCCAACCTACACCACCACCATTGTGGATTGATACCCAGGTTGCACCTCGGAAACTATCGCCAATTACATTGTGTATGGCCATATCAGCCGTAAATTTTGAGCCGTCATAAATATTAGAGGTTTCACGGTAGGGCGAATCGGTGCCCGAAACGTCGTGGTGATCGCGACCAAGTATAATGGCGTCAATACGTCCCGCAGCTATAGCTTTGTTGAAGGCCGCAGCTATTTTCATTCTTCCTTCGGCATCGGCATATAAAATGCGGGCTTGCGAGCCAACTACCAATTGATTTTCTTGTGCGCCTTTAATCCATTGGATGTTATCGGCCATTTGCTGTTGAATTTCGGCAGGCGCATTTTTCATCATTTCTTCTAAAACATCACAAGCAATTTGGTCGGTTTTGGCCAAATCTTCAGGATTTCCTGAGGAACATACCCAACGGAAAGGTCCAAATCCGTAGTCGAAACACATGGGCCCCATAATGTCCTGCACGTAGCTGTTGTATTTGAAATCGATGTGATTTTCTGCAAAAACATCGGCACCAGCTCTGGAGGCTTCTAGTAAAAATGCATTTCCATAATCAAAGAAATACGTTCCTTTTTCGGTGTGTTTGTTGATGGCTGCGGCATGTCTGCGCAGGGTTTTTTGCACTTCTGATTTAAATTTTTCGGGTTCGTTGGCCATCAAGGCATTGGATTCTTCAAACGAATACCCCAACGGATAATACCCTCCCGCCCACGGATTGTGTAAGGAAGTTTGATCGGAACCCAAATCGATGTGCAGGTTTTCATGGTCAAATCGTTCCCAAACATCGACTACATTTCCCAAATACGCAATTGAAACTACTTCATTGTTTTCTAGAGCTGTTTTAACTCGTGGAACCAATTGGTCAATGTTTTCAATGACTTCATTAATCCATCCTTGGGAATGTCTGATGTGCGTAATTTTAGGATTGACTTCGGCACAAACCGTTACGCAGCCTGCTATATTCCCTGCTTTGGGTTGCGCGCCACTCATGCCGCCAAGTCCTGAAGTAACAAATAATCCACCTTTTGGGGATTTTTTTATTTTTCTAAAACCGTTTAATACCGTAATGGTTGTACCGTGCACAATGCCTTGCGGGCCAATATACATATAGCTTCCGGCTGTCATTTGTCCGTATTGGGAAACACCTAAGGCATTCATGCGTTCCCAATCGTCGGGCTTGGAATAGTTTGGAATTACCATGCCGTTGGTTACAACTACGCGCGGTGCATCGGCATGCGAGGGAAATAAGCCCATCGGATGACCCGAGTACATGACCAAAGTTTGCACGTCAGTCATTTGGCTCAGGTATTTCATGGTGAGCAAATACTGCGCCCAGTTCTGAAACACAGCGCCATTTCCGCCATAGGTAATTAATTCGTGAGGATGCTGTGCCACGGCATAATCCAAGTTATTTTGGATCATGAGCATGATCGCTTTGGCTTGTTCTGATTTTCCAGGGTATTCAGAAATTGGGCGGGCATACATTTTATATTCAGGGCGAAAACGGTACATGTAAATTCTGCCGTATTCAGCCAACTCGGCTTTAAATTCGGGCAAGAGTGTGGCGTGATGAATGGGGTCAAAGTAGCGTAATGCATTTTGAAGCGCGAGTTTAGTCTCGGCAGAACTCAGAATTTCTTTCCGTTTTGGCGCGTGATTTATAGATGGATCATACGGTTTTGGTGCGGGTAATGCAGCCGGAATTCCTTGTTGAATTTGCTCTTGAAAGGTCATGGGCAATGGATCTTATTTTTTGGTCGATGTAAAACTGTCGGTTTTTTTGTCGTAGCCATATGGGCAATGACGGCATCCACTTTTGCAACAATACCCGCGTTTTAAATGGTGCTTTTCGGTAAAGCATTTGAAACCTTCGGGCGTGAAATAAAAATCTTCGCCTTCTACGGGTGGTCTTGTTTCGTTGTGTTTAGCCATGCTCAAAAGTACAAATTTAGCATGCAAAAAAAATAACGTATAGCCAAAAAAAAAGACCTCGGTTTCCCCAGGTCTTTTACTGAAAATAAAGTGTTGTTAGTAGATTATTTTCTTCGTGGTTTTAGCGCCCGTTAGGGTAGTAACTTCAACCAATAAAGCGGTATTGTTTTTTTGCAAATTGCTTATGAGAAGCTCTTTTGCATTTACTTGCTTGTTTTCGGCTAGTTTTCGGCCCAAAACGTCGTAGATTACTATTGATTGTATGGTTTCTCCAACTGACTTAATCTGAATTGATTCGTTAGCGGCCACTTGTATCGTATTGCTCAATTCAAATTGAGATGCACTCAATGCTCCATTGGAAAATACCAACTGAAAACGATTGGTGCAATTTCCGGCTTCAGCAGCAAATTGGTATGGCGTGGTTTTTAGGTTGTGTATACGTTGCAATGCATTGTCTTTTATGTAAATATTTTGGGTGTCAAATAATCCATCAACACCAGCAATAGCAAGTGAATAACTTCCAGTACTAGGCAAGTGCATACCCATCGGAATTTCATCGGTTACCACAAATGGTAATGCACGTCCCTGAATGATAAAGGATTCACTGCCAATTTGAGTATACACAGACATGGCCGCTGTGGTACTTGTTTTGCAATCAAAGAAACTGTCTTTGTCCATTGTTGCGCCTTCAACATAGCCCACTAAGGTTCTGTCAGAGTTGCCATTGGAGTCAATCAAATCTACCCAAATGCGGTTGCGTTCGATAGATTCAACATCAACTGGAGTTTGTCCGGGACGATAAAATAAACTATTTGAATAGGTAAAATTTCGCATGGAGTTACTAAAGGTAACCGTGTTTGATGCGGCTGGCCCATCTTTCATCTCTACAAAAAATCCTTGGCCGGCTCCAATAAACAAATCGGCTCCTGCAGCTGGGCAGCAACTTGCGCCAGTAAAATTATAGGTAAAATAATCGCCTGCCGTGTAATTGTACACAAATGAATCATAAAAAGGATTGGCCACTTGTGCAGGTAAGGTGCCGTGTGTCCATAAGCGCACATTTCCTTCTATTTTGGCATTGTTGTCAAACAAAAACTGACTTGCACGCAAAGCCGAAGGATAAGGGTTTCCAATTAGATTGGCATTGTCACTGTAATTGGTAATTTCTATTCCGTTTAATCCGGTATGGAATGCGGTATTGGTATCTGATCCTCGAGAAATAGGTGTAGTGATAATCCCATTGTTTGGTACACCTATAAAAGTAGCATTTAAATTAGCCCCAACTGAAGTAAATGAGCTTGGTCCTCGGGCTATATACCCTTTTCCAGCACTCATGATGCTGCCCGCTGCTCCTTGCCAGTTCCCTTGGCCACCGTTTGGATTGGCCACCGTAGGATTCCACGTATAAATAGGTCCTGATACTAATGGTGCCACAAGCGAGTTTATATTGAAACCGCTAACGGGTGATGACCAGTATACATAATCAAGGTTACGAATATTTTGTGCCGTGCGTTTATACGTTATATTTCCTGTATTGGTTGCATTGTTTACTTGTAACAAACTTGAGTTGTTTTCAATGATGAAATTTCCGGTTGCTTCCACTTTTACCCAATCGGTAACTGTAATGGAATTAGCAGGTTGAATGGTTAAGGTAGCACCATTTTTTACTGTAAGATTTCCAGCCAATCCGTTGTAACTATTGCCTGATATAATTGGATTATTGGCGGTAACCGGAATTACAACGCAATCGGTGCTGTTGGGAATACCTACAGGTGTCCAGTTGTTTGCAGTATTCCAATCGGTATTAATTGATCCATTCCAGTTTTTTCCATTATTTACTGTAACCGTAGTGTAGTCGGTTTTGGTCATGGTAGTTCCATCACAAAATGTATATACCACTTTCGCTGTGTAATCGGTAGTTGCTGAAGGACAAACATTCAATACACTAGATGTTCCCAATACCGGACCAGTTGCAGTTGTGCCTTCATACCAAGCCAAAGTTGTTAAGCTAGGACCAGCTGGTGTAAATCGCCATGCCTCGTTGGTAACATTCCAATTCGCATCCAAACCATTTCTTCCAGGTGCAACAATGGCTTGCGTTCCGGTACTGTTTTGAATTCCAACAATGGCGTTACCGTCATTCCACGTTGGACAGGTATTTTTGGTTTTTACATATACATCAATTACGTTAGTGTTTTCATACAGTACAATCATACCGGTATACAAAGAGCTGTTACAGGCGGCTGAAAACATGGGGATATTATTCCATGAGGCAACCAAAGCTCTACAGCCAGAATTCAGCGTAATTAATTCCCAGCCTATTTCTCCTCCAATGCTTGGGTCAATATCATGGTAAACACCAAAAATGGTGTTTAAAAACAAGGTATTATTTGGGAGGTTGTTTGCAAATGACCAAGTACTGTAACTATTCGGTGCATTGTTTACAAGATCAAAAGAGAGCACTCCATTTGACCCAATTGTACACTGGTTGTAATTATTTCCATAGTAACAAAAGCTAAAGGGTAAATTGATTGCTGGGGACCATCTGTCGTCAACATTAACACTTACAGGATTTTTTAAGCAGTTAAATTGGTATGGTGGTGCATAGGGTATAGAAGCTACAGTATAAGTAGTGGTTTGTTTCATGTCTAAGAATGTAGCTTCCAAATCCACGCAAGATGAGGCCGTACAACTAATGGGTGTAGGATCTGCACCATTTAAACTCAATCCACCCGATACAACTGAAGGACAAGGTAGGGTAGTAGTTCCAGTGCTATTTCCTACCGCACAATTGGGTTGAGTCCAGTAGGTAGCTCCTACCCATACGCCAACACCCAAAGCTCCACCACAATTGGAGCGAATCCATAAATAATAGGTGGTTAAAGCGGTTAATCCCGATAAACTTAAACTGGTTACACCTGCTGCAATACTTCCAGTTGGAGTAGCTGCTGGGCCTGGAGAAACCGAAGAGGTACTCAAGAAATACTGATAACCACTGGCTGGAGCAGGAGTTGGGGCAGTCCACGTAATAGTAGATGCTGTCTGTGAAGTGATATTAACAGTTATGAAACTTGGATTCCCTGAACAGGGAGGCGGAGGTAATACAGTAAGGGTGTAATCCTCTGTTTCTCCACTAGTTATGGTTCCGCACGCAGTTGGATTAGTATTAAAATAATCAGCCCGAATGCGCATGCGGTGATTGCCTATAGCTGCTGTCCCAGGAATTGAGAATGATCCTGTAGCAGTTGCCACCCACCCATTACTTGCGTATACTAATTCTCCAAGATCATTAAAGTCCATGTCGTCGTTCCAGTCTACCCATATGTTAAATCCAAATGTTCCGCCTACAAAAGTGCTCGAGAAATTGATGGTGCCAAAATTTTGTTGACTCACAGCCATGGCGGAGTAATTTCCATACCCATTAACAGACAAGGTAGTGCCATTATTTGTAATGTTGGCTGCGCCTCCTGTGGTGGAAAAATTGGATATATAGTATCCTGTTCCGGTTGAAGTTGAAGGACAATAACCTGTAGAAAACATGTCGTATACCGACCAACCACTGTAGTTTCCGCCGCCGCAATTGCTTCTTACAAATACATAATACACTGTATTTGGAGTCAAGCCTGAAAGCGGAACAGAATTTGCAGTTGTAGCTGTTCCCGCTCCAGTGGGTGTTGTGCTACTGGTACTATAAATATACTCATAACCCACGGCTGGGGCAGGAGTTAAAGCAGTCCAGTTTATTGTGGCTGAATTCGTTGTTATTGCTGTGGTTGCGTTGATTGTAGGAACTACACAGGTGGGAGAAGTAGCACAAATACCAAAAGTGCCAAAATCATCTCCGCTGTAATCCCAAAATCGAATGTATACGGTTGTACCCGGGGTTAATCCGCTTGCCGTAATGTAAGGCATTAAACCATTGGCGCTGTCATCGTCATTGCATTGCAATAAGGTTAGTGCGCCACAAGAACCGCTGTACATAGCCATTCCACCATCTGTAATTCCACCAGTTTGGGTGTCTACTGTAACTATTCCAGTAAAGGGTACTACCGCACTAAACCACATATCACTTCCGCTGTAGGATGCACAAGTAGGTAGAGGAATTGTTGCACTTGATGTCATTCCGGTATTGTTATAAGTAGAGTAGCTGCATGTTGAATTTACAGTAAGCGAAATAGCTGTAGTACATTCGTCACCCAAAATAGGAGCTGGCGCAACCGAGGTAAGAGAAATATTATCCACAGCTGCTGGAGGTTGAGCGCCGTTGGATGCGTTGTTACTCCACTCAAAAACCAAACGACAAGTTGTTCCAGCATAGGCCGCAGGAATTGTAAAATTCGCATTTGCCCAGGTGTTTTGCCCACTAAAATTACCTCCCAATTGAATCACGCCAGTGGGAGCTACACCTCCTGCAGTTAGTGCTGTTCCATATGCAGGTGTTGTGGTAGAAGGAATAAGATAAACCCGCATTTTGTCGCGAGCAGCATCGCCGTTTGAAATCCAACTGAATGATAAATTGATAATCGATTCTCCCGCAGGAACCGTAAAATTTCGATAAATATGGGAAACACGAGTAGCATTTATGGTAAAAGCATGAGTTGGTGGTACTCCAGCAGTATTATTTGTGATATAAGCAGCATAGGTGCCTGAAAAACCTGCTGTTGCGCCAGTATTACAAGTCCATTGGTTTTGGGTAGCTGTTCCGGTGGTGGCGGACCAGCCGTTGGCGGCTAGCGATGCTCCCAATTCAAAACCTCCGGCACCTGTGGGAGAAATGATGGTGGTTTGCGCGTGAAGTGAAACAGTTGTAACGCAAAAAAACACTAAATAAAATAAAAAATTCTTTGGGAAGAACGAGTATGTTTTATCTATTTTTGATGTCATATGAAATGATATGTATTCTTAATTAGGAATAAACGTAAACAAAAACTGTTAATTAGATTTTTTTTATCGATAACAAGCATAAAAAATCGTTAAAATTCACAAATGTTTAAGCATACAAATAAAATGTATTTTTTTTAGTTAGAGCCAGTTACTTGAATCAAAAAATTATTTTCGTAGACAGTAAAATTTCGCTTTTCATTAAACGAGATGATTTATTGCATCCCCATATTTCGGGCAATAAATTCCGAAAGTTAAAATATAACATTACAACAGCACAAGAACAGAATCAGTCACGCATACTCACTTTTGGCGGGGCTTTTTCGAATCATATTGTAGCTGTTGCTGCTGCAGGTAAACAACATGGTTTTCAGACTATTGGGGTTATTCGTGGAGAAGAACTGGTATCCCAAATTGATGACAATCCAAGCTTGAAATTTGCACAAGATTGCGGTATGCATTTGGAGTTCGTTAGTCGAGCCCATTACCGCCAAAAAAATACAGCAGAAGCCCTAGAATTTTGGCAAAAAAAATACGGTCCATTTTATTTTTTACCCGAAGGCGGTACCAATGAGTTGGCTGTAAAAGGTTGCCAAGAAATCCTCACGCAAGCTGATGCTGATTTCGATTATATTTGCTGCGCAGTAGGAACCGGAGGCACCATTTCTGGAATCATAAACAGTGCCCTGCCCCATCAAAAAATAATTGGATTTCCGGCCTTAAAGGGTGATTTTTTACCAGAAGATATTCGTAATTTTACCCGCAGTAAAAATTGGAAATTGTGTTCTGATTATCATTTTGGTGGATATGCAAAAGTGACGCCTGAATTGATTCAATTTTTAAATGATTTTTATGCTCAACATCACATTCCATTAGACCCTATTTATACCGGAAAAATGGTATATGGTGTATTGGATTTAATAACCAAAAATTATTTTAAAAAAGGAACGAAAATCCTGCTCATTCACTCCGGAGGATTGCAAGGCATTAGAGGAATAAATAAGATTTTACATCAAAAACATCAACCGCTAATTAATTATTATGACTAACAAAATTGTACTACTCCTACTGGGATTTTTGCTCTATAGTTGTGGCTCAAACCGATCAATTGTACAAGTTACAATTCCGGTCACCAAGCACGCGACTGCTCAGGTTAAGAAGAAATCTACCCCAGTAAACAAACATGCAGACAAACCATCTAAACCCGTTGTAAAAGCTGCTACGTCGGAGGCAATTGAAAAAAGGTATGAAGCAGCTATAGAACAAAATAAATCTACTGAAAACTCGACAGTGGTATCTAAATCAGAAATCTTAGAAGCTACAACACGAGTAAAAGTGACCACCGAAATGGTGTTGGCCTATATTGATCAATACGACGAAATTGCCAAAAGCAACATGATACAATACGGTATTCCGGCCAGTATCATTTTAGGTCAAGGTATATTAGAATCAGGCGCTGGCACGGGCCCCTTGAGTGTATTGGCCAACAATCATTTTGGGATTAAATGCCACAAAGAATGGACTGGTCCAAGTGTTAAATATGACGATGATGCGGCCCAGGAGTGTTTTAGAAAATACGAGCATTCTAATCAGTCTTACCAAGACCACTCGTTATTTTTAACTTCCCGACCCCGTTACAAAGGTTTATTTGCATTAGAAAAAGGCGATTACAAGCAATGGGCAATAGGTTTAAAAGCGGCTGGATATGCCACCGACCCCAAATATACTGAAAAACTAACGGGTATAATCGAGCGGTATCAATTGCAAAGATTCGATGCCGAGGTGCTGGGTGTTGACTATGTTCCAACCAATTTGACAACAACAACAACAAACGCATTAGCTCAAACTTCAAGTGCCAGCACTTATACTGTAATGCCAGGCGATACCTTGTATTCGATTTCAAAAAAATTTAATTTAAGTGTGGATGAGTTACGTGCCAAAAATGGATTGGCAGACAATACACTTTCTATCGGACAAACATTATTAATAAATTAAACCATGTTATATCAACGCAGTAGTCAATTATTTGCCGAAGCCGAACAAGTCATTCCAGGCGGAGTAAATTCGCCAGTCCGCGCCTTTAAATCAGTGGGTGGAACGCCTATTTTTATAGCCAAAGCCAAAGGAGCATATTTATATGATGAGGACGGAAATCGGTACATCGATTACATCAATTCATGGGGCCCGATGATTTTAGGTCATGCCTATCCAGCTGTAGTTGAAGCGGTAACAAGTCGTGCCGCTTTGGGAACTTCATTTGGAACACCCACCGCTTTGGAAACCGAAATTGCCAAATTGGCTGTTGCTATGGTGCCAAATATCGATAAAATTCGTTTTGTCAATTCTGGTACCGAAGCCTGTATGAGCGCCATTCGATTGGCCAGGGGTTTTACATCTCGGCATAAAATTATCAAATTTGCCGGCTGTTACCACGGGCATTCTGATTCATTTTTAATTCAAGCAGGTAGTGGAGCGGTAACATTTGGATCGCCAAATAGTCCTGGAGTTACGCCAGGAACTGCCCAAGATACTTTATTGGCGCAGTATAATAATTTGGAGCAAGTAGCCCAATTATTTGCAGCTAATCCCAATGAAATAGCGGCCATAATCGTTGAACCTGTAGCAGGTAATATGGGTTGTGTACCTCCAGCTCCTGATTTTTTGGAAGGCTTACGCAGTATTTGTGACCAACACCAAGCGTTGCTCATTTTTGATGAGGTGATGACAGGTTTCCGATTGGCAAAGGGCGGTGTACAAGAATTATTTGGAGTACCTGCTGATATTGTTACCTTCGGAAAAGTAATTGGTGGTGGATTGCCAGTTGGTGCATTTGCCGCACGTGCCGAGATAATGAACTATTTAGCGCCATTAGGACCTGTATACCAAGCCGGAACTTTGTCTGGAAATCCCTTGGCAATGGCAGCCGGATTAGCGATGTTACAAGCAATTCATGCAGATGCTGATTTGTTTGTTCGATTGGATCAAAAAACGGATTATTTGGCCCAAGGAATTGCAAAAGCATTAGAAGCAAATCAAATTGAATTTACTATAAATAGAGTAGGGTCAATGATTTCGGTGCACTTTGATGCCGCTCCTGTGGTCGATTTTGCTTCAGCGGCTAAAGGAGATAATCCGCGATTTAAGCAATTTTTTCATGGTTTATTGCAGCAGGGAATTTATATTGCGCCTTCGGCCTATGAAACTTGGTTTATTACCGACGCACTTACTTATGACGATTTAGATCAAACAATCAAGGCTGTTCAATTTGTGGCAGCTACTCTGTAAAAAAATTAAAGCACCTTAATAGGTGCTTTAATTTTTTTAAAATGAAACAATTAGTTTGCTAATTGTTTCATGATAGAAGGATATTTTGCAAGTTCTTTGCGTTGCTCCTCAGTTAATCCTGCCATTAATTTTGTTTCAAATATTTTAGAAATATTTTCTTTCTCAGCAGCAGTTAGTTTTGGATTAGCTAACGCATCGTGCTTCATGACCATCAATGTATAAAGATCTTTTTTAAGGTTTTCAGCAACGGTTACTTTTGAAACTAGGGCTGCAATATCTTTTTTCGCAGCTTCATCCGAACTCATTTTCATGTCTTGTGCTGCTGCATTTATTACAAATGCAAAAAATACCACAACAAGAGAAATAACTTTTTTCATAACAGTTTAAATTTTGGTTTACCGTCCAAATCTAATTGATTTTTTTTGAAGTGACAAACTATTTTTTTAAAGCAATTAATTTTCACCCGGACTTCTTTTTTGCATGCGATCTTTTGTTTTGTTTTGTCGATCTGTTTTTAATTGATTCCAGGTTTCAAATTGAGTTGCTGTGAGTATTTTTTTAAGTTGTTCCTCAAACACTTTCTTGTTATCGCTTTTAATTTTTTTCATTTGCTCGCGTTGGGCGGGACTTGGTTTGTGTAAACTGTCTTTTTTTGAACCAAATTCGGCGCGTAGTTTGTTTTGTTTTTGTAGGCGCTCTTGAAACACAGTGCGCAATTCTGCAGTTTGTTTTTCGTTTAAATCCAATTCAATTTTTAATCGAGCAACCTGTAATTCTACCTTTTTTTCTGCAGACATTTCAGGTCCTTTTTTTCTTTTTTCTTGTGCAAATGCTGTCACTGAAAGCAACAAAACGGCAACCACTACTAATTTTTTCATGATATAATATTTTAAAATTTTTCGCTAAGAATGCCATTACTCCAAATGGTTTAATAATTATTTTTTAAAAATAGATTAAAGTAACGTGAAAATAGGTTCAAAACATTTTCTATTTAAGGTTAATTATTAATAGTGAAATAGGTGCCACATACACATGAGTTAATGAAACATAATCCATAAAAATTTAACAGTAATTAATAGTTAAAATGTTTTCAGTGGTTTAAATTTGCTGAGCTTTTTTGGGTTTTCAGCAACAATTATTGGTGCTTAATTCTACTTCTAAATTGAAAAAATTAATATTCTTAGTTGTGTTTGCCATCTTGCTCAAACCGGTATTTCCGTTTTTTGAGTACGCCGTCAATTACAATTATATTGCCAAGGTGTTGTGTGTTAATAAATCGAAACCTGTACTAAAATGTAATGGAAAGTGTCATTTGATGAAGCAGTTGGCCAATGCTGCAGAAGTAGACACATCTCAAGAAAAATCAATTCCATCTGACAAAAAAAACACTGCGAAACAAGAACAAGAACCAAATTGGTATCTATGTTCTTCAACTCTTTTTACTCATTTTACGAAAACACATGAGAACTCATTGATTACATTGGATTACTCCAATTTATACAGTCTTTTACATTCTTCAGCGGTTTTTCATCCCCCTATTTTAAGTTAAGTATTATCGGTTTTTTTGCAGGTGTACAGAGGTATTTATTTCTGTATGCGTGTGCTATGTATTAATACTAAAAATTTAAAATAAAAAAATGAAAAATTATATTACAATGGCAGTAGCTTGTTTAGCTGTCGCAGGATTATTTACAGCTTGTTCTAAAAGCGAAGAAACAATTAGTGGAACAGGAAGTTTAAACATCGAATTTGAAAACGGGTATAAAGGAAATCTTTTGGTATTGGGTGCAACCAATCTGCCAACTTCAGCCAATGAAGTACTTACTGTAAATAAAGTAAAATACATTGTTAGTAATATTGTGTTGACCAAAGAAGACGGAACTGTTTTTACTTATCCCAAGGCCGACAGTTATTTTATAGTTGATCAAACAAACCCTGAAAGTTTAGTACTAAACTTAAGCAATATTCCGGCTGCCAATTATAAATCGATTCAATTTGGAATTGGTGTAGATCAGGCGCAATATGAACTAGGTCAGTCAGGAATTGCTGATTTTTGGGCTCAAGCACAAGCGGCGGGTATGACATGGAGTTGGGCATCAGGCTTTAAATTTTTGGCTTTTGAGGGAACTTTCACCTCGCCTACAGTTTCAAGTGCTACTTCCTATATGATTCATACCGGAAAATTTGGTGCCGATTACAATTATACTACAGTTAATTTAGATTTGCCAACCCAAGCTTTAGTTCGTACAACTATTACTCCACAAATTCACTTAAGCACCGATTTGTCTCAAATAATAGACGGAACAAACAAAGTAAATTTATCTAATAACAATGGAATGGGAATGGGAGCCATGATTATGGGTGGGCCTTTGTTGCCGCAAATTACAGCAAATTTATCTGATATGTTTGATGTAGAACACGTACACAACGACCCTAATTAATTTTGAATTGAAAGCTGCACTATTGCAAATAGTGCAGCTTTTTAAATACAATTCGAATGAAACAATACTTCGCCCTTTTATGTTCTTTTGTGTTGTGGTCTTGTTCAACAGAACCGGATTATGTCAACTTACCTTTAGAATTTAATGTGCCTTCAAATTTTCCGGAATTAGCCTATAATATCTCACAAAATCCGCCTACCACAAAAGGATTTGAATTAGGCAAAAAACTGTTTTATGATGGGAGGTTGTCTTCAGATGGTACAATTTCATGTGGTTTTTGTCATATACAGCAAAATGCATTTACGCACCACGGGCATACCGTAAGTCATGGAGTCAATAATGCCATGGGAACACGTAATTCGCCCTCAATTCAGAATATGGCGTTTCAAACCCAATTTATGTGGGATGGTGCCGCAGACAATCTAGAATTTTTGCCTGTCATTCCACTATTAAGTGAAATAGAGATGAATGGTAATCTCAATGAAATATTAGCTATGATGAAGGCGGATCCAGTTTATGTAAGGTTATTTGAGCAATCTTTTTCCGATAAAAAAGTATCAACTGAAAATATTTTCAAAGCCTTAACTCAATTTATGGTAATGAATATTTCCTCCAATTCACGTTTTGATAAATACAAGCGTCAAGAAGTAAGTGGAACGCTTTCAGATGAGGAACTAGCAGGATATGCTTTATTTAAAAGTAAATGCGCATCATGTCATGCAACTGACTTATTTACTGATAACTCTTTTCGTAACAATGGATTGGCTGTAAATCCATTGGTAAATGATGTTGGACGATATAGGTTAACCCTTTTGCCGCAAGATTATTACAAATTTAAAGTTCCTAGTTTACGAAATGTAGCTGTAACTGCGCCATATATGCACGATGGGCGCTTTGGTTCCTTGGAGGCAGTGTTGAATCATTACCAAATGGGTGTGGTACAATCAACAACTTTGGATCCACTATTGCAGCAAAATGGATATTTAGGAATTTCTTTAACGGCTCTTGAGAAAAATCAATTGATTGCCTTTTTAAACACCTTAACCGATTACCAATATCTAACTGATTCGCGGTTTTCAGAATAAAATTGAAATGAAAAATATATGTAAAGTATTCATGTTGGTATTACCATTAGTTGTGTATGCTGGAGAATTTGATTCTATTCAAACACCAAATTACAAACAAATGTTTTCACGTTTGCTGTTGGAAGATTGTGATGCTTGTGGCTGTTCTGCTAATGGCGGAAGTATGGGATTTAGTTCGTTGTTGACAACTAATTTTGTGGGCATGCGTTATGTTTACCAAAGCTACAATACCAAGCAAGGCATATTTGCCAATTCACCATGGATAGAGGAGCACTTTAATACATGGCAAATTTGGGCTCGAATACCTCTTACATCCAAAATACAACTTTCTTTATTAATGCCCTATCATCAAAATAATAGGAATTTATTGTCTGGAAACGAACAAATTAAAGGATTTGGCGATGCAACAATGATGGGACTATATACAGTGTTTCAGACACAAAAAGATAGCACAATATGGGTGCATAAAATTCAAGTGGGCACAGGAGTAAAATTGCCTACTGGAAAAAATACTCAGTTGAATAACGGCACCCTAAATCCCAGTTTTCAATTGGGGACTGGAAGTTGGGATTATTTGTTTTTGAGTGAGTATGTTGTAAAACGAAAAAAGCTAGGATTAAATACATCATTAAATTATACCTTCAAAACGGAAAATGATTCCCGATACCAATTTGGTGATCAATTTAATTATGCCAGTACTCTGTTTTACTTGATTGATTTGCAGAAAGTAAAAGTATTACCGCAGTTGGGATTGGCAGGCGAAGTGTACGGGGCTAATAAACAATTTATGCAGTATATTCCCGGTACCAAAGGTGATATTTTGTTTGGAAAATTGGGCTTTGAGTTAGGAAAGGATAGATTTTCGTTAGGGATAAATTCTATGCTTCCATTCGTACAACATCTAACGAATGGCAATGTTAAAGCAAATACCCGATGGGCCTTTAATTTAAATTATCAATTGTAAATAATAAGGAGCGCAATGCGTGCTCCTTTTTTATTTAATTTAAAACGACCGTTTTATTTTCGCCATCTACCAAAACTCTAATGAGACCATGTTTTGAAAGACCTTTCATGGCGGCATCCCATTTTTTACCGCTTAGTTGTGATTTTTCTTTTAAGCTTCCCAATGCTTGGTTGTTTTCAGATTTCAATAAACGTATAATTAGCTTTTCGTCATCTGTAAGGTCGAGCTGTTTTTTCTCGGGACGCATTTGTGGGAAGAACAACACTTCCTGAATGGACGGATTGTTAGTTAAAAACATGATCAATCGATCCATGCCAATTCCTAAACCTGAAGTTGGTGGCATACCGTATTCGAGTGCACGCAAAAAATCTTCATCAATGATGCCATTGGCTTCGTCATCGCCTTTAGCGGCAAGCGCCATTTGGGCTTCAAAACGCTCACGTTGGTCTATTGGGTCGTTTAATTCAGAATAAGCATTAGCGATTTCTTTTCCGCACACCATCAACTCAAAACGCTCAGTTAATTCGGGGTTGTCGCGGTGGGCTTTACACAAGGGTGACATTTCTTTGGGATAATCAGTAATGAAGGTGGGTTGAATAAAATTCCCCTCGCATTTTTCGCCAAAAATTTCGTCAATCAATTTGCCTTTGCCCATGGTTTCGTTTACCTCAATGCCCATCGATTTGGCTGCAGCAAATAGCTCTGATTCTGATTTTCCTGTGATGTCAAAACCAGTAAACTGCTTAATTGCATCGGTCATAGTCACGCGGGCATAAGGTGCTTTGAAGTTAATTTGGTGTTCGCCAAATGTGGCTTCAGTCGTTCCATTTACTTGTAAAGCGCAATGTTCAAGTAAATTTTCGGTAAAATTCATCATCCAGTTGTAGTCTTTGTAGGCTACATAGATTTCCATAGCGGTAAATTCGGGATTGTGGGTTCGGTCCATTCCTTCGTTTCGGAAGTTTTTGGAGAATTCATACACGCCATCAAATCCACCCACAATCAATCTTTTCAGGTAGAGCTCGTTGGCGATACGCATATACAATGGAATATCTAAGCTATTGTGGTGTGTAATAAATGGACGAGCAGCCGCACCTCCCGGTATCGATTGCAAAACAGGTGTTTCTACCTCCATATAGCCTGCGTCATTAAAAAAATTACGCATGGCGGTAAATAATTTATTGCGTTTTTGAAACACCGCTTTTACCTGTGGGTTTACAACCAAATCAACATAACGCATGCGGTAGCGCAATTCGGCGTCGGTAAAGGCATCAAATACATGGCCTTCATCGTTGGTTTTGGGTAAAGGCAACGGACGAAGTGTTTTACTCAAAAAGGTGTAGTTGTCTACACGGATGCATTTGGCGCCCACTTGAGTGGTAAATAATTCGCCCTCAATACCCACAAAATCGCCCAAGTCGGTTAGTTTTTTGAATACTTGGTTGTAGGTGGTTTTGTCTTCGTCAGGACATATCATATCGCGGTTCAAATACAATTGAATGCGGCCTTCGCTGTCCTGCAATTCGGCAAAACAGGCTTTTCCTTGGTCTCTCACGCTCATCAATCGGCCGGCTACAATTACCTTTTTGCCTTCTTCAAATTGTTCCTTGATCTGTTTCGATGAATGATTTACAGGGAATAAATTGGCAGGATAGGGGTTAATTCCCAAATCGCGCAAGGCATTGAGTTTGTCTCTTCGGATGATTTCTTGTTCAGAAAGTTGCATAGTCTTGTTTTTGAGCGACCAAAGATAGGGATAATTTAAAAATGACCCAATGGCAAAATTGACCGATTGACAAACAAATTTTATTTCGAAATAGGACATAAATCAATGTGTACCACGTAGCTAAACTTTGTACTTTTGGGGCTCTTTTAATGACATGAATAAAGTAGTTGAAATACAAGATTTGGGTTGGCAAGCATATCCGGAAGCCTGGGAGTATCAAGAGCAGTTGTTTCAGGAAATCGTGGACATCAAATTGGCCAATCGTTCGGCTGAAATCCCTGTGCTTACACCCAATTATTTATTGTGGGTTTCGCATCCCCATGTATACACTTTAGGAAAAAGTGGTTCGCTGGCTAATTTACTTTTGACTGAAGTCCAATTGGCCGAAAAAGGCGCTACATTTCATAAAATAAATAGAGGAGGAGACATAACCTACCATGGTCCGGGACAAGTAGTGGGTTATCCCATCTTGGACTTAGAAAATTTCTTTACCGACATTCATCAATATTTGCGCTACCTAGAGGAGGCTATCATTTTAACTTTAAAAGAATACAATTTAGAAGCTACACGTAGCGAGGGCGAAACCGGTGTTTGGCTTGATGTAGGTACTCCTTTTGCTCGAAAAATATGTGCCATGGGTGTTCGGGCATCTCGTTGGGTGACCATGCATGGATTTGCCTTGAACGTGAATGTAAATTTGGGTTATTTTGACCACATTATTCCCTGCGGTATCAAAGGTAAAGCAGTAACTTCTTTACATGTTGAATTAGGTGTAAATCAGGTGGATGAAAACGAAGTAAAACAAAAAATTGCCAAGCACTTCAAAACCTTATTTGCTTGTGAGTGGAAAAGCTAAATTTCTAATTTTAATTGCTCGGGCAATAATCGAAAACTCTGACGGTGGTAAATGCAGCTGCCATATTTTCTAATCGCTTCGCGGTGTTCGAGTGTCGGGTATCCTTTGTTTTTATTCCACTGGTACATGGGAAACTCTTCATGAATGCGTTCCATATATTCGTCACGGTAGGTTTTGGCCAATATAGAGGCGGCAGCAATGCTCACATATTTTGAATCTCCCTTTACAATGGTACTGTGCGGAATATTATTTACTGGTTTAAATCGGTTGCCGTCTACTATAACATAGCTAGGAGTAGGTTGAAGTTCAATTAAGCACATCTGCATCGCTTTAATTGAGGCATTCAAAATATTGATTTCGTCAATGGTGTGTTGATCCAGGTGAATTACTTTAAAATCAATTGCTTCGGCTTCCAAAACAGGGCGTAAAATGGATCTATTCTTTTCAGAAACTTGTTTAGAATCGTTGAGTAAAGGATGATAAAAGTCGTTTGGAAGTAGAATTGCAGCAGCAGTTACCGGACCTGCTAGACATCCTCTTCCCGCTTCATCAGTTCCGGCTTCAAATGGTGTGTTGGAGTAGTTTGCAGAAAGCATTATTTGTGAATACTTTAAAAGAATTTCAAAAATACTGCATTTTTCTCAGTTGTAAAGGAATTAATTTTCAATCGTTTCCTTAAAAGTTTATTTTTTTTAACTTTTGATGAACGCCTTATTCTATGTATATATTTGCTTTTTTAATTTTTAATTAAGAAGTTTGCCGAATAACTAACTCAAACTAACTTTTTATGAGATCTAAGTTCAAATGGATTTATATGCTTTTAATAGCATTAACAATGCAGTTCTCGTTTGCACAAGAGAAAACTGTTACAGGTGTTGTTTCGGATGAGACAGGACCATTGCCAGGTGCAAATATTGTTGTAAAAGGCACCAAAAAAGGTACTCAAACAGATGTTGACGGTAAATATTCCATCAAAGCTAAACAAGGAGAAGTGCTTGTTTTTTCATTTATTGGATTAACAGATATGTCAATTACTGTTGGAGCGTCTAATGTTGTAAATGCAAAAATGAAATCCGGTTCAGGAGTTGAATTGGGTGAAGTAGTTGTAACTTCTCAAGGGATCAAGAAAGAGAAAAAAGCATTAGGATATGCGGTAACCACAATTAAGTCTGAAGATTTTGCGTCTAAACCATCTACCGATGTAGCTCGCGCCTTGACTGGTAAAGCTACGGGAGTAAACATTCAACAAACTAGTGGTTTGTCTGGTTCTGGAACCAATATCATCATTCGTGGATATTCTTCTATTACAGGAAGTAACCAACCTCTATTTGTGGTTGATGGAGTTCCTTTTAACTCGGATACAAATAGTGATGGAAACTTTTTGGAAGGTTCAACCAATGCCTCTAGCCGTTTCTTGGATTTAGATCCAAACAGCATTGAGAGCATCAGTATCTTAAAAGGATTAAGTGCTACTACATTATATGGTTCATCTGGTAGAAATGGGGTAATTTTAATTACCACCAAATCAGGAAACACCAAAGATTTAAACAAAAAAATGGAAGTGAATTTCTCACAATCCATGTACATGACCCAAATCGCTTCATTGCCAGATTACCAAGACAGTTATGGTATGGGATTTGACAATAATTTTGTAACCGCGTTCTCTAACTGGGGTCCAGCTTTTGGCACACAAGGTACGCAAGGTATTCTTGCAGATGGATCTGTTACTCATCCATATGCTTATTATGGTTCTAGTGTCTTCCCACAGTTTTTCAATAATCCAGGAGAACTAAATGAAACACCAAAAACAGTTGCTTATAAACCATATAACAATGTAAAACCATTTTTTACTACTGGGACTGTAAATACAACTTCTGTCAGTATTGGTGGTCGTGCTGAGAACACTGCTTACAACTTAAGTGTGGGTCACACACGTGATGAAGGTTTCGTAGAAAACAACACCTACCAGCGTTTAAATTTAAGTACTGGTGGTAGAACAAAATTATCGAATGGCTTCACATTAAGTACAACCATGAATTATGTGCGCACAGAAAAAACATCACCGCCTACTGCTGCCGGTTTTGGTTCAAATGCTGCTGCACCATCTGTATTTGCCAACATTTTGTACACACCACGAAGCTTAGATTTATTCGGATTGCCTTTTGAAAATCCAAATACTCGTGCTTCTGTAAACTACAGACCAGATATTCCAAATCCAAGATGGACCTTAAGAAACTCCAGTGATAATGAATCGGTTAGACGTTTCTTTGGAAATTACACAGCCACTTATGATGTGAATTCTTGGTCAAACTTCTCTTACCGTTTAGCACTAGATAACTACACTCAAAATAAGAAATATTACATTAACAAAGGAAACGGACAGCCATTTGACAACGATGGATTTTTACGAACTACAGTTCGTGAAAGTACAATTTTTGATCACACCTTTAGTTATAATTTTGACACCAAAATTGATGCTGATAAAAATTGGAATATTGACGGTACACTTGGTTTTAACCCAAGACAAGAGAATAAAAAATTTGATTATTTAGCCAGTACTCTTCAATTTGTTTACGGCTTGAACGAACATCAAAATTTTGAAAACCACGTTGGTTTTTCTCAAAAACAAAACTTCAACATAGTGGGTATGTATGCGAGTACTACTTTAGGCTACAAAAAATACTTGTACTTAAATTTACAAGGACGCAATGATGTTTATTCTTCTTTACAACCTTCAAATCGTAGCCTGTTTTACCCTTCTGCATCGGTATCGTTTGTGCCAACAGATGCATTTGATTTCTTGAAAGGAAATAAATATGTGAACTATGTTAAAATGCGTGTTGGTTACGGTTCTTCTGCTGGATTTCCTGACCCATACAAAACAAGAATAGGTTTAGATACCAATACAAGAGCATTTTTGCAAAGTGATGGAACAGCCATCAATACTATTTCGCCAAGTAATGAGTTGGGTAATTTAAATTTGAAGCCTGAGTTAGTTAAAGAACTTGAGTTTGGATTGGATGGTAAGTTTATTGACAACAGAATTGGTCTAGATTTGTCTATTTACAACAAAATTTCTACTAATTTGATTGTGGAGCGTGACTTAGATCCTTCTACTGGTTATGATTTCACTACAGACAACGTTGCTCAAGTGAGTAACAAAGGAATTGAATTGGGTTTAAACTTGTCATTAATTCGTTCAAAAACGAATGGACTTACTTGGGATATTACAACCAATTTTACCAAAAACCGTAACTATGTTGACGCATTAGGGTTGGGCGATGTAAAACAATTGGCTTTCGCCGGATTTACAAACTTGGGTAACTTCGCTATTGAGGGTAGACCTTTTGGAGTAATTATGGGAGGAGCTATTTTGCGTGATGCCAATGGAAACTACGTAGTGGGTTCAGATGGAAATTATGTAGAAGATTCTGAGTTGAGAGAAATTGGTGATCCAAATGCCGATTGGAGATCAACTGTTATCAATGAGATATCTTACAAAAACATCACTTTTGGTTTCCAATTGGAGTACCAAAAAGGTGGAGATATTTACTCTACTACAGCTGCGGCATTATTGTCTCGTGGTTTAACAAAAGATACAGATTTCGATCGTACGGGTACATTTGTATTGCCAGGAGTTAATGTAAATGGAAATGTGAATACTACACAAATTGGTGTAACCCAATATGGATTTAATAATTCAGGTTTCTTTATCCCAGAACAAGCGGTGTATGATGCAACCAATTTAAGATTACGTGAAATTTCATTGTCTTATTCAGTGCCTAAAAAGTTATTAGAGAAAACTCCATTTGGTGCAATTACAATGTCAGTAGTAGGACAAAACTTGTGGTTTAACGCATTCAATTTCCCAACACATTTAAATTTCGACCCAGAAGTTCTAAGTTTAGGTGTGGGTAATGGCCAAGGGTTTGATTATTTAACAGGACCTACGGCTAAGCGTTTTGGTTTCAACTTTAACTTAACATTCTAATTAATTATGAAACGATATACTATTTTTTACAAAGTGTTTCTTCTAGCTGCTGTGTTTTTTGCCAGTAGTTGTGAAACTGTAGATTTGGAACAAACAGAAAATCCAAGTGCTGTAAATCCTGATTTGTTGGATCCAACTTTTGCATTCAATTATGTACAATTACAGTTGCCAGGTTTTGTGAATTCTACCAACGGATTTACACAAGGCGTTACTCGTCAAATGGCAATGACAGGTGGAAGCACCTATGACAATGCGTATGCACCAGTAAACTTCAATGGTCACTGGAGTACGGCTTACAATTTGTTGAACGCCATTAAAGTAATGGAGCCAAAAGCTGTTGAGCGCAATCAAAATTATATTTTAGGTGCATCAAAAGTTATCCGATGCTATGTTTTGATGACATTGGTAGATGTGTATGGTGACATTCCTTATTCTGAATCTTTGCAAGGAAGTGCAAACATTACACCTAATTTTGATTCTAGTGCTGCTGTCTATGATGGTATTTTAACCGAGTTGGATCAAGCAATTGCTACTTTGCAATTAACTAATAATGGTTCGGTTACCGATTTGTACTACACGTCAAAAGAAAAGTGGATTACATTGGCGAATACATTGAAACTTAAAATGTACAACAATTGTAATTTATTGACCACCATTGGTACCCGTAATGTGGCCACTGAAATGAATGCCATTATTGCTGCTGATGATTATATTGATACTCCTGCTGAAGATTTTGTATTCAAATATGGTTCATCTAGACAAAACCCAAATACAAGACACCCCATGTATAATGACCAATATGAATTAGGTGGAGGAGCCTATATTGGAAATTACATCATGTGGGCTATGACAACTGAGAAATTGGCTACAACTGCGTTTCCAAACACAATCGATGAGCCAGGTGATCCACGTGTAAATTTCTACTTCTATAGACAAGATCCAAATCCGGGAAATGAAGATAATTTTGTTTTGCCAGGAAGAACTCGTCCAGAGCATTATAACGAAACAAGATACAGTTCTTTTTATAGCACTAGTATAGGTGCATGTTACACTGTTTCCAATTGGATTGGTGGTGCATTGCCTGCAAACGGATTTTGGGGTAGAGACCATGGAAACAATTCGGGTATTCCTCAAGACAATGACAAACGTTCTGTAGCTGGTGTTTATCCAATTGGCGGTGCATATGGTGCTGCAGGTACCGTTCAAACACAAGGAACAAAAGGAGCTAAAGGCGCAGGGATTATGCCTATTATTTTGTCTTCTTGGGTGCGTTTCATGAAAGCAGAAGCGATGTTGAAAGGTATAATTTCTGGAGATGCCAAAGCTGAAATGTTGACTGCAATTTCGCAATCCATAGACAAGACTACAACTGTTATTCCTGTGACTCCAGCATTAACATCAGCAGAAGTTGCTGATATTAGCGTGAAAAAACAAAAATACTTGGATTACATCTCAACAACTTTTGACGGTTTAAATGACGCTAAAAAATTAGAATTGTTAATCAAAGAATTTTACATAGCTACTTGGGGTAACGGAATTGAACCTTACAACAATTACAGAAGAACAGGTTATCCAAGTAATTTCCAACCGACATTAGAGCCTAATTCTGGTGTGTTTTACAATTGTGCTTTCTATGCTGGTAACTGCGTAAATAACAACCCAAACGCACCAGCAAATGATAGAGCTAGAAAAGTATTTTGGGCTGAACCAAACACAAAAGTTTTACATTAACATATAACTAATACGAATTACGATGATAAAGAAAATATTTTTATTGGTTT
Source organism: Flavobacterium sp. (assembly GCA_018883065.1). GTDB lineage: Bacteria > Bacteroidota > Bacteroidia > Flavobacteriales > Flavobacteriaceae > Flavobacterium. Next base: position 16,720 of record VEQT01000021.1, on the reverse strand, counting down.
TATTAGCCATTTCTTTTCAATCTTGTGAAAAAGATGAAAGTTTAGATCCTAGAGCGCAGTTAATACCTGGCTTATATGCTCGCTTAGACATTACAAGTAAAGTTATCAAGTCTTACGATGTTGAAAATTCTTATTTTGGTGGCTTATTAACAAGTCCTTCTGGAAAAATTGTAAAGTACAACTTGTACGTTAAAAGAAGAAATGGTTTTGGTGTTGCTTCAGACTTCGCTTTAGTGAAATCAATTACTTCATTTCCTTACGATTTGAAAATTAAAATAGCTGATATCGCAACTGCACTTAATGTGCCTGCAAGTACGTTGGCTTTTGGAGATGAGTATTATTTTTATGCTGAGTCTTTTGATGCAAATGGAACACGTGCCGATTACTATAGTCTTTCGGCAACCGTACAAGGAGCTCCTGGTATGAAGCAAGCTTATCGTTTTAGAACGACTAGTCAAAACGAAGACTTTTTTAACAACCCTGCTAACCTTGCAGAGTATGACAATTATGTAAACCCTTAATTATTTTTAAAAATGAAAAAAATTAATTTATCATCAGCTTTATATCTTTTTGGGTTTGCTTTGTTTGCAACAGCAATTACTTCGTGTAGTAAGGGTGAAGTTTTCACAGGAAGCCCTGTAGATACAAACCTTGATTTCGTAACCTTGCAAGGATCTATAACTACGCCTGATGAGGATGTAGTAGCCAACCAATCCTTCCCAGTGACAATATCCTTGGGTACTGTTACATTTCCAATGGATGTAAGCGTTGAAGCCATTGCTTTTTTGCCAAATCTAAATAAACGATCACGCAAGGCATTTATCATTCCTGCAGGTGAATCAACAATTACGTCTACTATGGTTGCACCATCAGGTGATGCAACTTCGACTTTGCCTTTCAATTTAGATTTGAAATTGTATTTGTCAGCCATTACTACTGCACCAGATGTAATTCCAAAAGGATTTGTTGGAAAACAATATTCTATTGTGTCCGATACCATATTTTTAGGATATGGTGATACCAGTGTTCCAGGCGTAAACTCAAAAAGATGCGGTATTCGTTTTGATTTTCAAGGACCATATAGCGGTGCCGGTGCTGATTTCAATAACTTAAATATTGTTTTGAAAAAAAATGGTGTTCCCACTACTTCACAATCATCTATGCAGGGTGTTTCTCCCGTAGCAAGTTCAACAAGACCACTTTTTGGAACTTTAACTAATGCTGGTAGATATGAATCTTTGTTTTTCTTAGACACTAATCAAGCTGGAGTATTATCGTGTGCAAATCAATCTGATTACGACAACAAAATTTATACTGTAAAAACACCAAATAGCAATGTGCAGTCGAATGACAGACCACATGGTTTTAAAGTAGGTGACGTGGTGAGTATTAATTCTATTGCAGGTTCATCGGTAACTATGCCAATTACAGTTGAAATTACAGCAGTGCCAGATGCTTACAATTATAAGTTTACATATTCAGGAGATCCTTTGTTTGGCTCTTTTGTTTCTTCAACTACTACATATGCAGTTGATATGTCAAGCTACGCAAGCACTGATACATATGTAATCGAGGTATTTGCCAAAACGCTTGGTGGAAATTCAACAAATGCTCCTGCTGTTGATATGCCTTACAAATTTTCTATTCGTTTCCCTGATGAAACAAGTAAAGTATATTCAGGTGTAATTCCTGGTTTAACTATTGGTACTGCTGCTAATGCTATTCCAAAATTGCAAATCGTTAAAACAACTACTGCTGGAGTTTCATCGTATGTAATCACTCATTTCGAGTAAGTATAATACTAAAAATTAATTAGATTAAAATGCTTTTTTTAATCTAATTAATTTTTACTTTTGTTTTTCAATCATTTAAACACATTCAAATTATGAAAAAATTATTACTTTTTGCTTCCTTCATGGTAGCTGTTTCCGTGCAAGCACAGGACTATTGGACTGAGCAGGCAACTTCACAACCTGCTGCAAGCACTGGTATGCGAAGTATTTCTATTGTTGACGACAACGTGGCTTGGTTAAGCAATTCATGCGGAACTACAGGTTGTGCAACTATTCGTCGTTATTCTAAAACCACAAACGGTGGTACTGTCTGGTCTACTTCTGCAATTGATTTAGGTGCACAAGCTGCCAACCTTGAAATTTCAAACATCTGGGGTGTATCTGCTGATGTGGCTTATGCTTCTGTTTTTCCAAAGGCTGCTGGTGTAGTTGGGGGTATTTGGCAAACTACAAATGGAGGAACTACTTGGGTTCGTCAAAACACAGCTTCTTTCAACGGTGCTGATGGTGCTTCATTCTGTAACTTAGTATATTTCTGGGATGCAAACAATGGTGTTACCATGGGTGATCCTTCTGAAGGATCTTTCGAAATTTATACAACTACAAACGGTGGTACAAACTGGGTACGTGTTCCTGCTGGAAATATTCCTGCTGCATTGGATGCTGCTGAGTATGGATTAACTAACCAGTATACTGTAACTGGTAATACGATCTGGATTGGTACTACTTTTGGACGTATTTTGATTTCAACTGATAAAGGATATACTTGGACAGCTGCAGTATCTCCTATTCCTGATTTTGGTGGTGGTATTAATGGTTCTGAGGCAGGAGATTTGTCATTTACTGACGAACAAAATGGTCTTTTGCAAACGAGTGATTTCCTTTTGTATAACACTACTGATGGTGGATACACATGGAATCCTGTAATTTGGGACGCTAACTTAAGAAATTTTGGTATCTCTGAGATTCCTGGAGTTCCAAATGCTTACATTTCTGTAGGTGAGGATTTAGATGCAGTACGTGGTTCATCATTCACAACAGATGGTGGTTTAACTTGGACAAACATCAATGACAATCCAGATTCAAATTATGTTGATGGTGGTGTTGTTACATTTTTAAATGCAAATACAGGTTTTGCTAGTGGTTTTAGTACTTCGGCTGCAGTAGGTGGAATTTTTAAATGGAATGGTAATCCGTTGTCAAATGACACATTTACCGCTCAACAAATTGCTACTGCTTCTCCAAACCCAACTACTGGTGTACTTGAATTAAGAGGCACCAATATTAGTCAAGTTGTTGTATTTGATGTGTTAGGAAAACAAGTTTTATCTGGAAACTATTCTTCATTAAACAATGTTACACTTAATTTAGCTTCTTTAAACAATGGTGTTTACATGGTTAAAGTAACTAATGCTACAGGTAATTCTTCTACTATTAAAGTAGTAAAACAATAATCAAATTGTTTACCTCATATTAAACCACCCATTTGGGTGGTTTTTTTGTTTATATAAGTTTCTATAAATGTATTTTCCATGTCAAACAATTGGTTATTTTTGCCCCATACGAATAAATACATGAGATTTTTATACTTTACCATCCTTTTCCTTTTTTCTGTAGTTGTATTTTGTCAAGAGACAACAACTCAAAAATTAAAGAAAAGTTTACTTAAATCTCAAGAGCAAAAAGCTAAAGAGAAATCAGAAAAAGCCCCTATTACGGCTTACAGAATTATCTCCTTGGCCAATGACACTACTTTTGTTGACACTTCGCTCACCATAGCAAAGGAATATTCATTTAATTATTTGCGTGAAGATACATTTGGATTGATGCCATTTTTAAATGAAGGCCAAACCTATACTACTTTAAATAATAGTCTTCAGCACACTTCGCTTTATCCTGAAATTGGTTTAGCAGGAAAGCACTTTAATTATTTGCAAAATCGAGATGTTGACTATTATTCTGTTGCTACTCCATTAACCGAATTATATTTTAAAACGGTTATGGAACAAGGGCAGAGCTTAGATGCTTTTGTAACAGTAAATACGAGCGAAAAATTCAATTTTTCTATTGCCTACAAAGGACTGCGTTCTCTTGGAAAATACATCAATCAATTAAGTAGTACCGGAAATTTTAGATTTACAACCAATTACCACAATACATCAAAAACGTATTTTCTTAAAGCCCATTATACCGGACAAGATTTTTTAAATGGTGAAAATGGCGGAATTCAATCTCCAATCGATTTTGAATCACAAGACGGGTCTTTTACACAACGAGAGCGCATGTCAGTCTATCTAACCGATGCGAAATCCTTTTTAAAAGGCAGAAGATTATTTGTAGATCATTCCTATATTTTCCAAAAAAATACAAGCAGTTATTTTTCATTAATTCACCAATTTGAAGCCGAATCAAAATACTTCGAATACAATCAACTTACAGTAGGCTCTATCATTGGTAATGTTACACGAAACCGATTTGGTGCAAGTTATAAATCGGCAGGTATTAATGATCAATTGGATTACAATAAACTGTACACCAAATTAGGACTGCAATTTTCTCATAAATCCAAAGGTATGTTTCAGTTTTATGCTGACACCTATCGCTACAACTATTTCTACAACACAGTATTGGTGTTAAATACAGTTATTGTGCCAAACAAACTAACTGATGCAATTTATACAATAGGTGCCGATTATTCTTTTAAAAGAAAAGATTGGCTACTTACTGCACAAGTTAAGAATGCAGTTTCAGCGCAAGCTATACGATCAGCAAATGTAGAATTGAAACACCGATTTTCTGCCAACACAAAGGCTTCTATTGCTTATGAAAATAACTTGAATTTACCTGCACTCACGTATTCTCTTTTTCAAAGCAGTTATGTAAATTACAATTGGTATTCTAACTTCAAGTCCGAATTATCCAACACCCTTCGGTTTACTGCGGATACGAAATATATTAACATAAAGTCGCAATTCTCAACATACAAGGACAAACTGTATTTTTCTGATGACAGTTCCAATGATACTATCCAACTGTTGTCACCAAAACAGTACGCAAAAGCCATTTCCTATGTGTCAGTTCAGGCAAACAAAGAATTCAAGTTTTGGAAATTGGCCTTAGACAACACACTTTTGTACCAAACCGTTGCTCAAGATGATTTAGTGCTTAATGTGCCCAAATGGGTAACTCGAAATTCACTGTATTATTCGGATTTTGTTTTTGAAAAAGCCATGTTTTTACAAACCGGTTTTACTGTTAACTATTTTAGCTCGCATTTTGCAAATGGATACAATCCAGTAATCGCCGACTTTTTTGTGCAAGAAAAGAAACAAATAGGTAATTTTGCTACACTTGATTTTTTTGTCAATGCCCGTGTACGTCAAACGCGAATTTTTTTCAAAGCCGAACATGTAAATGCGGCATGGTCATCTACCAATAAATTTTACTCTGCTCCTGATTATCCTTATCGCGATTTTATCATTCGATTTGGTTTGGTTTGGAACTTCTTTAAATAATCATTTAATTTTTTGCAACTCAATATGAATTATTCTGAAAATATACTCGGTACCATAGGAAATACCCCATTGGTGCGTTTAAATAAAATTACTGCTGAAGTTAACGCGCTTGTATTGGCTAAAGTTGAAACGTTCAATCCAGGAAATTCGGTTAAGGATCGAATGGCCGTTAAAATGGTTGAGGACGCAGAGGCTGACGGACGATTAAAGCCAGGTGGAACAATAATTGAAGGGACTTCGGGTAATACTGGAATGGGCTTGGCTCTGGCTGCAATAGTAAAAGGCTACAAGTTAATTTGTGTAATTACAGACAAACAATCCAAAGAAAAAATGGACATTTTACGTGCAGTGGGTGCCAAAGTAGTGGTTTGTCCTACCGATGTGGAGCCTACCGATCCGCGATCGTATTATTCGGTGTCTAAACGATTGGGTGAGGAAACCCCTAATTCATGGTATGTAAATCAGTATGATAATCCTTCAAATGCCATTGCGCATTACGAACAAACCGGGCCTGAAATATGGAAACAAACAGATGGTAAAATTACACATTTCGTGGTGGGTGTTGGAACCGGAGGAACCATTTCGGGTACAGCAAAATATTTAAAAGAACAAAATCCGAATATCAAAATCTGGGGAGTTGACACCTATGGATCTGTGTTTAAAAAATACCACGAAACCGGTATTTTTGACGAGAATGAAATCTACTCCTATATCACAGAGGGAATTGGAGAAGATATTTTACCCAAGAATGTTGATTTTTCGTTGATTGACGGATTTACTAAAGTAACCGATAAAGATGCGGCAGTATATACTCGAAAAATTGCATTAGAAGAAGGGATTTTTGTGGGAAATTCTGCTGGATCAGCCATAAAAGGGTTGTTGCAATTAAAAGAACATTTCAAACCAGAAGATGTTGTAGTTGTTTTGTTTCACGATTCGGGAAGCCGCTATGTAGGTAAAATGTTTAACGACGATTGGATGCGCGAACGCGGTTTTTTGGACGAAGAAATTACCAAAGCAGTCGATGTGATACACGATCATGTCAATCAGCCCTTGGTGGTAGTGCGCACCGAAGAATTGGTTTCGCACGCCATAGAACGCATGCGCAAATACAAAATTTCACAAATACCGGTTATAGATATCACAGGTTTTGTGGGCTCGGTTGACGAATCTCAGTTGTTTGATTTGTATGTGTCAGATAAAAATGCAGCCGATATGCCAATAAAAGAGGTTATGGGTAAACCTTATCCAATCGTGCAAGCAAATACGCCCATACATGATATCACCCACTTGTTTTCAAAAGAGAACCAAGCGGTACTTATTGAATTAGAAAACGGCAAGCACCACATTGTGACCAAATACGATATTATCGGTACCATCAAATAAATGAATTTCACCGCCATCGATTTTGAAACGGCCACAAATCACCTTTACAGTGCCTGTGCAGTAGGTATTGTCACGGTACGCAATAGTGTGATTGTCGATGAATATTATACGTTGATTCAGCCGCCCAATAATGAATATTCCTATCATAATATCCGGGTGCATGGCATTCATCCCCAACATACGTATCGTGAATCTACATTTGATCTGGTTTATCCAGCGATTAAAACTAGATTACAGGGTGAATTAGTAGTCGCGCACAACGAACAATTTGACCGCAATGTATTGGCAAAAACCATGGACTATTACGGACTGAATTACCAAGAATTGGAGTTGGCTGATCGCTGGGAATGCACTTGTAGAATCTACCGTGCCAAAGGATATAAGCCGGCTAACCTTAGTTATTGTAGTGCCCAAAACAACATTGAACTGCAACACCACGAAGCCTTATCGGATGCTCGAGCTTGTGCAAAATTGTATTTGTTAAAATAAAAAAGTTTAGCAAGTACTCACTTCTTTTTTTTAGTTTTACAAGAATAAAACACCATCCATTTTACTATGTCGATTGTCATTCAATTAAAATATTTTTTTGAAAAACATGGATTTCACGTTTCTTCCCGTTTGGCCGATCGCTTAGGTATGCGAGCCAACAGCGTGCGTTTGTTTTTTATTTATATTTCATTTGTGACGGCAGGATTGTGGTTTGGAGTGTATTTAACGCTTGCCTTTTGGCTTCGTCTCAAAGATCTTATACGATCTAAGCGAAGTTCAGTTTTTGATCTCTGATAACTCTAATTTACTATACGCCATGAAAAAATTACACGCCAACATTTATTTTGACTTTACAAAGTCCCAACAAAAAGCCATAGGTTTTTTGTTTGCAATTATCTTGGGTCTACAAGGATTTTTCTATTTTACCACCGCCCATTTGCCAAAAGATTCATCTATTTCCCAATGGTATTATGTTCAACCCGTTGCTCACTCAGTATCATCTTCTGCAGTAAAAAAATATCCAATCTACCCATTTAACCCCAATTTTATAAGCGATTACAAAGCCTATAAATTTGGAATGAATCCCACTCAGTTGAATCGATTACGGGTTTATCGTTCAAAAAATTTATTTGTAAATTCTGCATATGAGTTCCAACAGGTGACAGGTGTTTCGGATGCATTACTTTCTAAAATAAGTCCCTATTTTAAATTTCCTGATTGGGTAAATAAGACACGAAAAACTAATGGGTATTCTAGAAAATTTGCAAGTTCTACTCCAAGTCTATTAAAAGTAGATATTAACCAAGCAACTGCTGATGAATTAAAACAAATTAAGGGTATAGGAGATGGATTTTCAACGCGTATTTTGGCTGCAAGAAAAAAACTTGGTTTTTTTGTGAGTATGGAACAGATCAAGGATATTTGGGGAATTCCTCCTGAAGTAATCACACAACTTAACACTTATTTTTATGTAGGCGAATTGCCTGTGATTGATAAAAAAAATGTGAACAATTGTAGTTTAAAGGAGCTGATGGAGGTTCCGTATTTAAATTACTATATAGCCAAATCAATTCTTGTATACAGAAGCAAAAATGAGTTGCCGTTAAAACTTGAGGATTTAACAAAAATCGAACGTTTTCCTGTTGATAAAATCAACATTATTGCATTATATTTGGAATTCTAAAGAAATAACGAATATCACTCCCAAATGAACGCAGCTTACTTTACTGAGGAACACGAATTGTTTCGAACAAGTTTACACGATTTTTTACAAAAAGAAGTAGTTCCTCACATTGAAAAATGGGAAAAAACAGGCACCATTGAACGATTCATTTGGAAAAAAATGGGAGAGATGGGTTTTTTTGGAATCAATTATCCTGAAACGTATGGCGGATTAAATTTAGACTTATTTTACACTGTAATTTTTTTAGAGGAACTTCAAAAAATAAAATCATCTGGCTTTGCTGCTGCTATGTGGGCACATGCCTATTTGGCTATGACGCATCTTCACGCTGAGGGTTCTGAACAAATAAAAAAGGATTACTTGACACCCAGCATCTTGGGTGATAAAATAGGTGCGTTATGTATTACAGAACCGTTTGGCGGAAGTGATGTTGCCGGAATGAAAACGACAGCCGTGTTACAAGGAGATTCATATATCATCAATGGCTCCAAAACGTTTATTACCAATGGCGTATATGCAGATTATTATGTAGTTGCAGCCAAAACCAATCCCGAGTTGGGTAACAAAGGCATCAGTATTTTTTTGATGGATAGTAACCTGAAAGGAGTCTCAGCAACTAAATTAGACAAGTTGGGTTGGCGCGCCTCCGATACAGCTGAGATTGCATTTGATAATGTGGCAATTCCTGTCAGTAACCTAATGGGCGAAGCCGGTAAAGGATTTCCATATATCATGCAACACTTTGCTTTAGAGCGATTAATCATGGCAATCAATGCGCATGCAAGAGCTGAGTATGCTATAGACTACACTATACAATACATGGCAGAACGTGAAGCGTTTGGCAAATCAATTAATCAATTTCAAGCATTACGTCATACCATGGTTGATCATGCAACAGAGGTGGAGCATTGCAAAGTGTTCAATTATGCTGCCGTTGCAAGATTAAACAAAGGAGAATATGTGGTAAAAGAAGCGACTATGGCCAAGTTAAAGTCAACAAAAGTTGCCGACGAAGCCATTTACAGTTGTTTGCAAATGTTGGGTGGGTACGGCTATATGGAAGAATATCCCTTGGCACGTTTGTTGCGGGACAGTCGATTGGGTCCAATTGGCGGTGGAACTTCAGAAATCCTTAGAGAGATTTTGTCAAAGATGATCATTGATAAACAAAACTACCAGCCAGCAGTAAAGAATTAAATTTTATAAATCTCAAATACCAAATCACAAAACCTGAAAATTCAGTACCAAATTTTAATAGTACTACTTTTAGGATAGATTTTTATTAATTATTAATTGTTACTTATTAATTATTAATTACATTTGCGGCCTTAACGAGAGGAGGTGTCTATATTATGTTAATTATACCAATTAAAGACGGAGAAAATATCGATAGAGCATTAAAGCGCTACAAAAGAAAATTTGACAAAACTGGAACTGTTCGTCAGTTGCGTGCACGTCAGGCTTTCATTAAACCTTCTGTTACCAATAGAATGAAGTTTCAAAAAGCGGCTTACATTCAAAACATGAGAGACAATTTAGAAAGTTAGTAGTAATTTTCGAAATCATAGAACCGTTAGTTCACAAAGTTTAATACCTTTGAGACTAACGGTTTTTTTATGGATCAAACTCAACTTGCCTTTCGTGAATATTTAGCGTTTGAGAAAAAGTACTCAGCACACACCGTAAATGGATATGCTAAGGATCTCGAATTTTTTGCTGCATTTTTAAAAAAGGAATTTGATGAAGTGGATTTGCTTGTCGTGCATTACAGCCAAATTCGAAACTGGATAGTCCAACTAGTTGATCAAGGAATTTCCAATGCTGCAGTAAACCGAAAAATTTCTTCTCTAAAAGCCTATTATAAATTTTTACTGAAGTGCAAGCTTATCGAGAGCAGTCCGCTGTTAAAACACAAATCACTTAAAACTCCTAAAATTATTCAAATTCCTTTTTCAGAACAAGAGCTAGAACAGGTATTGAACGGATTGGTTTTTCCTGAGGGTTTTGAGGGAATTCGAGACAAATTAATCATTGACCTGTTTTATACTACTGGAATCAGAAGAGCCGAACTAATCGAACTTAAACTAAGTAGTTTTGATGGGACATATAGAAATTTAAAAGTTTTGGGAAAACGCAATAAGGAACGAATTGTACCAATTCATCCGCTTTTGATTTCACAAATTGAACTTTACATGCAGGCGAGAAGAGGATTAAAGAATATTGCGGATAAGGATTGTTTTTTTTTAACTATCAAAGGTGTTAAAATAAGCGAATCATTTGTGTACAGCATCATTAATCATTACTTTAGTCATGTATCCGAGAAAGTAAAACGAAGTCCGCATATTTTGCGCCATACGTTTGCTACTCACTTATTAAATAATGGGGCAGACATCAATTCTGTAAAAGAGTTACTGGGTCATTCTAGTTTAGCATCAACCCAAGTTTACACCCATAGCAGTTTGTCGGAATTGAAGAAGATTTATTCGTCTTCACATCCTAGAAATTTAAAATAGTATCAATTGTTTAATATAAATGTATCGTTATGAAAGTGAATGTGCACGCAGTAAATTTTACGGCCGATAGAAAATTAGTTGATTTTGTTCAAGAACGAATGAACAAATTAGAAAAGTATGATGACAAAATTGTCGCTTCGGATGTTTTTTTTAAAGTTGAAAACACAAGTGAAAAAGAAAACAAAACAGTTGAGATTAAGATTCATGTTCCGGGAGATGATTTTATAGTTAAGAAACAGTGCAAAACTTTTGAAGAAGGGATCGAGTTGGCTTCGGAATCTTTGGAGCGTTTGGTGGTTAAGCGAAAAGAAAAAATAAGGGCTCACATTTAGTTCAAATTTTTTCAATAAAAATGTTTGTTTAAAAAACAAAAAGATATACATTTGCAGTCCGTTAGAAATAGCGGACTTTTTTTATTATATATGCCGGTGTAGCTCAGTTGGCTAGAGCAGCTGATTTGTAATCAGCAGGTCGTGGGTTCGAGTCCCTCTATCGGCTCAAATATCTTGGATATTAATATAATTAAAAAAAGGGGAGATACTCAAGCGGCCAACGAGGGCAGACTGTAAATCTGCTGTGTGAACTTCGCAGGTTCGAATCCTGCTCTCCCCACAACGTTTTTGTCGCAAAATTTTTTATGAAGCTCGCTTTAATAAAAAATTTGAAGACAAAAACGTCGTAAGGGTTTCCCTTACGGGATGACCGACCGAAGGGAGGTAATCCAATTAAAAGTAAGGATTTCGACCGAAGGGAGGTAATCCAATTAAAAGTAAGGATTTCGACCGAAGGGAGGTAATCCTTAGGTTAATAGGTGTAGAATCAACAGTATTGTGTTGGTTTGATCCAAGGAAAACTGCCGGTGTAGCTCAGGGGTAGAGTGCTTCCTTGGTAAGGAAGAGGTCACGGGTTCAATTCCCGTCATTGGCTCAAATTAGAAAGAATTTTTGAACACTAATAAATAATAACTAAGATTAAAATTAAGTAAAAATGGCAAAAGAAACCTTTAATCGTTCCAAACCACACTTAAATATAGGTACGATTGGACACGTAGATCACGGAAAAACCACTTTAACTGCAGCAATTACTAAAGTATTGTCTGATGCTGGTTACTGTCAAGCGAAATCATTTGATCAAATTGATAACGCTCCAGAAGAAAAAGAAAGAGGTATTACAATTAATACTTCACACGTAGAGTATGAAACTGCTAACCGTCACTACGCTCACGTTGACTGTCCTGGTCACGCGGATTACGTAAAAAACATGGTTACTGGTGCTGCTCAAATGGACGGTGCTATCCTAGTAGTAGCTGCTACAGATGGTCCAATGCCACAAACACGTGAGCACATCCTTTTAGGACGTCAAGTAGGTATTCCAAGAATCGTTGTATTCATGAACAAAGTGGATATGGTTGATGACGCGGAATTATTAGAATTAGTAGAAATGGAAATCAGAGACTTATTGTCTTTCTATGAGTACGATGGAGATAACGGTCCAGTTATTCAAGGTTCTGCTTTAGGTGGATTAAACAACGATCCAGCTTGGGTTCCTAAAATCATTGAATTGATGGAAGCTGTTGACAATTGGATCGAAGAGCCAATTCGTGACACTGAAAAACCATTCTTGATGCCAGTTGAGGACGTATTTACAATTACAGGTCGTGGAACTGTTGCAACAGGTCGTATCGAAACTGGAGTTTGTAATACAGGAGATCCAGTTGAAATCATTGGTATGGGAGCTGAGAAATTAACTTCTACTATTACAGGTATCGAAATGTTCCGTCAAATCTTGGATAGAGGTGAGGCTGGAGATAACGCAGGTATCTTGTTGAGAGGTGTTGCAAAAGAAGATATCAAACGTGGTATGGTTATCATTAAACCAGGATCAGTTAAACCTCACGCTAAATTCAAAGCGGAAGTGTATATCTTGAAAAAAGAAGAAGGTGGTCGTCACACGCCATTCCACAATAACTACCGTCCACAGTTCTACGTACGTACAACTGACGTAACAGGAGTTATTACTTTACCTACAGGAGTAGAGATGGTTATGCCAGGTGATAACTTAACAATTGACGTTTCTTTATTAAGTCCTATCGCAATGAACGTAGGTTTACGTTTTGCTATCCGTGAAGGAGGTAGAACAGTAGGTGCTGGTCAGGTAACTGAAATCGTTGAATAAATTCAATATTAAATAAAAAGACCAGTGTCGTTTTTTAGCGGCACTGGTTTTTACTAAACGGGCGTAGTTCAAGGGTAGAATAGCGGTCTCCAAAACCGTTGATGGGAGTTCGAATCTCTCCGCCCGTGCTAAAACAGAAATAACATGAAAGTTTTAAATTATATCACAGAATCGTTTGAAGAATTAAAAACAAACACAACTTGGCCGGAATGGGCCGAAGTGCAACGTCTTACTATCGTTGTTGCTGTATTTTCTGTGCTTTTTGCATTGGCTACATGGGGTGTTGATGAGTTGTGTGCAAAGTCTATTGCAGGATTTTTTAGTTGGATTAAAGCTTAATTATTTTTGTGATGACAGAGAATAATGTGAAAAAATGGTATGTAGTTCGTGCGGTAAGCGGCCAAGAAAATAAAGTTAAGGCATATATCGAAACGGAAATCAACCGATTAGGCATGGGTGATTACATTTCTCAGGTACTTGTTCCTACTGAAAAAGTAGTTCAAGTGCGTGACGGTAAAAAAATCACCAAAGACAAGGTTTACTTTCCGGGTTATGTGATGATTGAGGCACACCTTGTTGGAGAAATTCCACACATTATCAAATCAGTTACCAGTGTTATTGGATTTTTGGGTGCAGAAAAGAATGGAGATCCTGTTCCTTTGCGTCCATCAGAAGTAAATAGAATGTTGGGTAAAGTAGATGAATTGGCAGTAAAAACCGATTCACATACCATTCCTTTCAATATTGGTGAAACCATTAAAGTTATTGATGGTCCTTTCAATGGATTTAATGGAACTGTTGAAAAAATTAATGAAGATAAGCGTAAACTTGAAGTAATGGTTAAGATTTTCGGACGAAAAACTCCATTGGAATTGAGCTTTATGCAGGTTGAAAAAGTATAATTTGTTACACTTAATATAAACCACATCCATCGCTTCCAATTGGTAGATGTGCTAAATTTTTTTAAAAATGGCCAAAGAGATTAGTAAAGTAGTTAAACTACAAGTAAAGGGAGGTGCTGCGAACCCGTCGCCACCGGTTGGACCTGCTTTGGGAGCTGCTGGAGTTAATATCATGGAATTCTGTAAGCAATTTAATGCAAGAACCCAAGATAAAGCCGGCAAAGTTTGCCCCGTGCAAATTACTGTTTACAAGGATAAATCATTTGATTTCGTTGTAAAAACTCCACCAGCTGCAGTTCAGTTAATGGAATCAGCAAAGCTTAAGTCCGGTTCAGGTGAGCCAAATCGTAAAAAAGTAGCTAGCGTTACTTGGGATGTCATCAGAACAATTGCTGAAGATAAAATGGTCGATTTAAATGCATTCACTATCGAATCTGCTATGAGTATGATCGCAGGAACAGCTAGATCTATGGGTATAACTGTAACGGGAGACGCTCCTTTTTAATTAGAAAAAAGACATGGCAAAATTGACAAAAAAGCAAAAAGAAGCTGCTTCAAAAATTGAAAAGAACAAATTATACTCGTTAAAAGATGCTTCGGCACTTTTAAAAGTTGTTGCTTCTGCAAAATTTGACGAATCAGTAGATATTGCAGTTCGTTTGGGAGTTGATCCTAGAAAAGCAAATCAAATGGTAAGAGGAGTAGTAACCTTGCCTCACGGTACAGGAAAAGACGTTCGCGTTTTGGCCTTGGTAACTCCAGACAAAGAAGCTGAAGCTAAAGCTGCTGGTGCAGACCACGTAGGTTTAGATGACTACTTACAAAAAATTAAAGACGGTTGGACCGATATTGATGTAATCATCACTATGCCTGCTGTAATGGGTAAATTAGGTCCCTTGGGACGTGTGTTAGGTCCTAGAGGCTTGATGCCAAACCCAAAAACAGGTACAGTTACTATGGACGTTGCGAAAGCAGTTCAAGAAGTAAAAGCGGGTAAAATCGACTTTAAAGTAGATAAAACAGGAATTGTTCACGCGGGTATCGGCCGAATTTCATTCGAAGCAGATAAAATCGTAGACAATGCTCACGAAATCATTCAAACATTAATCAAACTTAAACCAACTGCGGCTAAAGGTACATACATTAAAAGTATACACTTGTCTAGCACAATGAGTCCTGCAATTGCTTTGGACCCTAAAGCAGTATAATTGGTAGTTAAACTATTTTATTATGACTAGAGAAGAAAAATCAAGAGTTATTGAAGAATTAACTGCACAATTAGCTGGAACCAATGTTGTTTACATAGCAGATATTTCAGGTTTGAATGCAGAGACAACTTCTAATTTACGTCGTGCTTGTTTCAAAGCAGGAATTGAATTGGCTGTTGTGAAAAACACTTTGCTTGAAAAAGCAATGGAAGCTTCTGACAATGATTACGGTGATTTATCATCGGTATTAAAAGGAAATACTTCCATCTTAATTGCAGAGAACGGAAATGCTCCTGCAAAGATTATCAAAGAATTCCGTAAAAAATCAGATAAGCCTGTTTTAAAAGGGGCTTACATTCACCAAGCAGTATTTATTGGCGATAACCAGTTAGATGCGTTAATCGCATTGAAATCGAAAGACGAAGTTATTGGAGAAATCATTGGATTACTTCAATCTCCGGCTAAGAATGTGGTTTCTGCTCTTAAATCAAGCGGTGGAAAATTGGCAGGAATACTTAAAACGTTATCTGAGAAATAAGGATAACTATTGCATAGCGCGCACTTAATAAATTATATTTTACAAACTATTTAAAAACGATAGAAAAAATGGCAGATTTGAAACAATTCGCAGAACAATTAGTTAACTTGACAGTTAAAGAAGTTAATGAATTAGCAACAATTTTAAAAGATGAGTACGGAATCGAGCCTGCAGCTGCTGCTGTAGTTGCTGGTCCTGCAGCTGGTGGTTCAGGAGATGCTCCTGCTGCTGCTGAGCAAACTGAATTCACAGTTGTATTGAAAGACGCTGGTGCTTCTAAATTAGCAGTAGTAAAAGCAGTTAAAGAATTGACTGGTTTAGGTCTTAAAGAAGCTAAAGATTTAGTTGACGGAGCACCTGCAAACGTAAAAGAAGGCGTAACTAAAGATGAGGCTGAAGGGCTTAAAAAATCTTTAGAAGAAGCTGGAGCTGTAGTAGAGCTTAAATAAGCCCACTCCGTTTTGGAACTAGGTTTAGGTCTTGAGTATCATGCTCAATGACCTAAACCATTTTTCGTATAATAAAATTATAAGAAGTTTTATTATAAAGTAGTTTAAAATACGAAAAAGTTTTTGATCAATACGAAGAAAGAAATCAGTGCTTATCTCTGGTTTTAAAGATGTATCGATTACAAAAAGAAAGTATAGATTAAACCGTGTTATTGCACAAAAATCACTTTTTTTTAATCAAAATTTTGTCCATTGATGATAACAAATCAGACTGAAAGATTGAATTTTGCCTCTACAAAAAACATTCCTCAATATCCAGATTTTCTAGATGTTCAGGTAAAATCATTTAAAGATTTTTTCCAATTGGAAACTAAATCTGATGAAAGAGGCAACGAAGGGTTGTACAACACCTTCATGGAAAATTTTCCAATAACTGATACAAGAAACCAATTTGTATTAGAATTCCTAGATTATTTTGTTGACCCACCTCGTTACACCATTCAAGAGTGTATCGAAAGAGGTTTAACATATAGTGTGCCTCTTAAAGCACGTCTTAAATTATACTGTAC